>JADGEN010000229.1 GCA_016744355.1 Halieaceae bacterium | reverse complement strand
CCATTTTGTTCGTGGATCATCCTCGGGCATCGCAGAACCCATGCCGCTGAAAGCGCCGGGATTGATGGATAGCCGCCGAAACCAACAACAACGTTTGGGCGGTTTGTTATCATTGTTATATCAAGGCCAAACACTGGACAAACATGTGCGCAACATCATCACAGTAGCCAGCCCCATCGATCCGCGCAGTGGCAGTGGCATGATTCCCGGAGTGGTAGGGGCCGCTCAGGCTCTCAGTGGCCCGGCTCAACTGGCGAGTAATTACTCAAATCTGCATTTAGACCCGGCGCTTATATCCGCACCACCCTGGCTAACAACACTGGTATTCAAGTTGACCGACCCCATTGGCAGCGTCACCACCTATTGGGATTTAGTGACCCGATTATCGGATCGGGATTTCGTTGAATCCTATTCCACCACCGCCGATTACCTCAACAATATGTTGCGGTATCCCGGTGGCGTAGTGAAAGATCTGGCGGTTACTATAGGCGACAACCAGCTGGCCGAAGGAAAGGTGGAAGTGGGTGACAATGTCGCTCAGCTGGATGCTATTAAGTGCAACTTGCTGGCATTTGCCGGCGAGGGCGACATTCTCGTACACCCGGAAATGGCCGAACAGATTGTCGACATTGTCGCCTCCAGGGACAAGGATTTCCGTATCACCCCGGGAGGACACATGGGCGTCATTATTGGCAGCAAGGCGCAAGATGCCGTGTGGGCAGAGTCTGTCGAATGGCTGGCCAAGCGTTCGGCCAAGGCGCAAAAGAAGGTGCGCACCGCAAGCAGAAATCGTCGTAGCCCCTAGTCGTGTTCCAACTCGTACTGTCACTTCCTGCCAATGCTTTTAAGCTCCAGGGTCATTGAACGCAGACCAACATTACCGCAATATCCCCCCCTGATTAGAAATGCTCCAACCAAGCTAAAGGCTGGCCTCGCCACTGGGTGGGAACAATACGGCCACATATCCACTAACTAAAACGATAGAACTCAACCCGAGAGGTTTTCCATGCCCCATACAGCCTTCATATACGACGCAGTACGTACTCCACGCAGCAAAGGTAAAGCGGGGGGTAGCCTGAACGAGGTAAAGCCCATCGATCTGGGTGCTGGTCTTCTGCGCGAACTGCAAAGCAGGCACGACCTGGATACGTCCTATGTCGACGATGTAGTCATGGGTTGCGTGACACCTATTAGCGAGCAGGGCTCGGACGTGGCGAAAATGATCGTACAAAATGCCGACTGGGATGAATCTGTGCCAGGCGTACAGCTTGACCGCTTCTGCGCCTCGGGTCTTGAGGCCGTTAACATCGCCGCACAAAAAATCGCATCCGGCTGGGAAGACCTGGTCGTGGCCGGTGGCGTGGAGAGCTTGTCGCGCGTACCCATGGGTTCCAATGGCGGTGCTTTGGGCTTCGATCCCGCCTTCAGCATGAAAACCGGGTTCGTGCCTCAGGGCATAGGGGCCGACACTATTGCCACACTGGAGGGTTGGAGCCGCGAGGACGTAGACGCTTTCGCGCTTGAATCCCAGCGCCGCGCCGCCCATGCACGAGACAGTGGCTACTTCGACAAGTCCGTTGTTGCGGTGCGCGACAGCAATGGCCTGATCATTCTGGAGAAAGATGATTTCATCAAGCCGAACAGCACCTTGGAAGGCCTGGCAGGACTGACAGCATCCTTCGAGATGATGGGCCAATTTGGTTTCGATGACGTCATCCTCAACAAATACAACACCCTGGAAAAAATCAATCACGTACACACGCCCGGCAACTCCTCGGGCATTGTCGATGGCTCCAGCGCCGTGTTAATCGGCAGTGAAAAGGCTGGCAAGGATCTGGGGCTTACGCCACGTGGACGCATTGTGGCCACCGCGGTGCTGTCTACAGACCCTATTATCATGCTCACCGGGCCAGGGCCCGCTGCACTAAAGTGTCTTAAAAAAGCCGGCCTGAAAAAGTCTGACATTGACCTGTGGGAAATCAACGAAGCTTTCGCCTCTGTCGCACTGCGCTACATGATGGATCTGGACATAGACCACGCAGTAACCAACGTCAATGGTGGTGCTATCGCCATGGGGCATCCGCTGGGAGCCACAGGGGCAATGCTGGTCAGCACCATGCTGGACGAGTTAGAGCGCCGCAACTTGAAGCGTGCCATGTTGTCCCTGTGTGTGGGCGGCGGCATGGGCATTTCCACCATCATTGAACGCGTTTAAGCCAGAGTAGAGGGTAAAGATCATGAGTGTATTTAAATACGAAAAAGATACAGACGATATTGTCACAGTCACCATGGACATGACAGGCCCGGTCAATGCGATGAATGAAGAGTATCGCGGCGCCATGTCGGAAACCGTAAACCAGTTGGAACGCGAGGAAGGGCTAACCGGCGTAGTATTCGCCTCAGCCAAAAAGGTATTCTTTGCCGGCGGTGACCTGAAAGAACTCTTGCAGGTAGAAGCCGGCGACCAAGCCCATTTTATGGACATGCTGCGAGCGACTAAACTGGAACTACGCAGGCTGGAAAAACTACCCGTACCCGTGGTCGCTGCCATCAACGGCGCGGCACTGGGTGGCGGTTTCGAGATTTGCCTCGCCTGTAACTACCGCATCGCCTGGGATGATCGCTCTGTACAAATAGGTCTGCCAGAAGTGACTTTGGGTCTCCTGCCTGGTGGCGGCGGCATTGTCCGCATGGTCAACTTGTTAGGCCTGGAAAAATCCTTCCCCTACCTCACCGAAGGTAAAAAACTGGCACCTGCCAA
>JADGEN010000228.1 GCA_016744355.1 Halieaceae bacterium | reverse complement strand
TGTTACAAGAGCTGCCGGAAGACCGTGCGAATTTACGCGAAGAGGATGACGACCCGCATATGCCCGAGTAACACTCAGGCGTACTGCCGTGAAGTGCTGGTTGCTCCCCGGCCTTATTGCAGGTTTCTGGTTGCGACAATCTTACCGTGTTTTACCACGATTAGTTGGCTGGCCGCAGCGGCATGCCATCCCTCTTTAGATAGCGGCACACTCGCAAACAAAACCAGATCCTGTGCCATGTTGTGGATCTGTACACCAGAATCTTGCAATGCGTCAGGATCGCAGTCGCAATGACGCTCCTGATAATAGATTCCGGGCGCTTCCATGCGCCCGTTTTCCTGGGTGCGCTGGTGGGCATAGGCGTAAAGAAACTCGCTGTCGCTGTCCCTTTAATACACTCGAAAACGGCTGTGTATTGCGCAGTGCAACACTGCCTGTCGTAGCGTTGCGAATATGCGAAATGACACAGTTACTGTAATACGAGTGACTCAGGATAAACTTTATCCATTCGCTGGAGGCAGCAGGTCTGGGTTCGCGAAACAGCTGAACATCCGAGCCATCGTAGAACGCCAGACCCCAACCATCAGCAAGCTTACCAGTACTAGCTCCGTGTCTGCTGAACTCCTCCAGGGAAAAGGTTACCCGTGTAGGTAGCTGGCTGGACAAGGCAAACAGCTCGCACAAAGTCGTTTACCAATTCTCGCCGAGTAACTCGAAATAGGATTGAGGATGAAGGCAAGCCGGACACATCTTTGGCGCCTCTTCAGCTTCGTGGAGAAAGCCGCAATTCCTGCACCGCCAGACCACCTTACCGTCCCTCTTGAAGACACGGCCTGCCTCCAGGTTCTCTGCCAGATCGGTATAGCGTTTGCCATGCTGTTTTTCGGCGATGGATACGGCGTCGAACGCTTTTGCGATTTGCTCAAAACCTTCCTCCCGGGCTATCTTGGCAAATCCGGGATACATCTCGGTCCATTCGTGTTCTTCGCCAGCCGCAGCAGCCCTCAAATTTTCCAGGGTCGTCCCAATGGAACCAGCCGGAAATGATTCGGTGATTTCTACATCACCACCCTCCAGGAATTTGAAGAATCTCTTTGCGTGCTCCTTCTCCTGGTCTGCCGTCTCGGCGAAGATATCTGCTATTTGCATTAACCCTTCTTTACGCGCCGCCCCGGCAAAATAGTTGTACCTGTTTCGCGCCTGGGCTTCACCGGCGAACGAAATGACAAGATTTTTCTCTGTTTGACTACCCTTGAGACTTTTCATAATAAAATGTCCTACCCTGTGCTTTGGATTTCAGCATTTAAGTGTCTATGAGTGAGCTTAAGGCGTAGGGGAGCTACGCAAGTACTCTAAAACGGCCGCCTCTGGATCTGTCTCCGAGATGACCAAAGCCGTGATGCCTTTTCTTGCCATCCGTGACGCGAGCCCGCTACCCATTCCCCCGACCAGAAGTACGTCGACCACATCGAGCGGGTGATCGTCTTGACTTGGCGCTTCGTGGAATGACTGCTCTTTTGGTAGTTCGAGTAGTTGCTTCCCAGTAATTTTCTCGTCCTCGACGTCGAAAATCCAGAAGTTACGGCAGCGGCCCGCGTGAGCGGTCACCGACTTGCGGTTTTGACTGGTCACGGCGATCTTCATAATGCACCGTAAGGGTTAGGTTGCGGCGTGTTGGGTGTCGATGGGGGGAGGCGCGGCAATGCAAAGTTGGGCTGGTCCCCAGTTAAGGTTTTCAGGAACGATACGATTTTCGCTGTCTCGACATTGGTGAAGCGACGTCCGACCTGAATGTCACCCATAACCTGAACGGCTTCTTCGAGTGTGCTCACACTTCCATCATGGAAGTAGGGGTAGGTGAGTTCGATATTGCGCAGCGTTGGAACCTTGAAAACCATTCGATCTGACTCCTTGCCCGTGACCGCGTAACGCCCTTGTGCCGGGTTATCCGTTTCGTAAGCGCTTACAATACCCATCTTCTGAAAGAGTGTGGCTCCAGCCGCAGGGCCGTTGTGGCAGCCGGCACAGCCGTTCGACTTGAACAGTTGGTAGCCCTCGAGTTCATCGGAAGTCAGTGCGTCCTCATCGCCCGTAAGCCATTTGTCAAAACGGGAGTTTGGTGTGACCAACGTACGCTCAAACTCTGCAATCACATCAGTTACGCGATCGAGAGTGATTGAGTCATCGCCGAATGTAGCATTAAAGCTTTTTACATATTCAGGAATTGAAGCGATGACCTCAAGGGCCACTTCGTGCGGTTGCGCCATTTCGCCAGGGTTGGCGATAGGTCCCGCTGCCTGTTCTTTTAGATCCGCTGCACGACCATCCCAAAACTGTGCAAGGTTATACGCTGAATTCAGTACGGTCGGAGAATTGATAGGCCCCTGCTGCCAGCCGTGGCCGACGGAGGAGGTTAGGTTGTCGGAGCCGCCCATACTCAGGTTGTGACAGGAGTTGCAGGACAGGAATCCGGACTTTGATAAGCGGGGATCAAAAAAGAGTTGTTTACCAATCTCAACCTTACTGGTGTCAACATCGGCGGGTGACTCAATCGGTGTTATCGGTTCAGCAGCCATCAGTGCCGATGGCAGAAAAATACTGGCCCCGATGCTGAGGATCAAAAAAGAAAGTGTTCGCATGGTAGGACTCCGAAAGATAGCAAACTGCTACGCATAACAATTAGATGTCTGCGCGAAATACAATATTTATATATTAGCATAATCTAATATACAAATCTATGACTAGAGCACATAAGAGTATAGTGAGTTGTTAGAGTCGCTTAAGACTGGTACCAGTGATTGCGTAATGCGATCAGGAC
>JADGEN010000227.1 GCA_016744355.1 Halieaceae bacterium | reverse complement strand
CGTTTATCATGCCACAAGCCTGCATATGCGCGTAGAGTATGGTCGAACCGACGAAGGTGAAACCCCGCTTTTTCATGTCTTTGCTTAGGGCGTCAGATAGAGGGCTGGTGGCTGGCAGCTCGGACATCGACTTCCAGGTGTTCTGGATAGGACTGCCGTCGACAAATCCCCACATGTAATCGGAGAAGCTCCCTTCATCTTTCTGCACTTGCAAGAACGCTTTGGCATTTTTTCGGGTGCCATAAACCTTTAAGCGATTGCGAATTATTCGCGGGTCCAGCAGCAGCTTGTCCAGTTTTTTGTCGGTATAGCGAGCAATTTTATTGGCATCAAAATTGTCGAACAGGGCCCTGTAGCCCTCGCGTTTGCGCAGCACAGTAATCCACGCGAGCCCTGCCTGGGCCCCTTCAAGAGTAATAAATTCGAAGAGAGTCTGGTCGTCCTTTACGGGCACGCCCCATTCTTCATCGTGGTATTTGACATAGAGTGGGTCGTCACCGCACCACGTGCATCGTTTTGGCATTGGAAACACCTGAATAAAAGTAAATGCTGGCAGCGCAGTGAGTATGCGGTTGTGCCGATGTTATGTCCACAGCGGGATGGCGCGGCACCCCTGCTTGTGCCAAACTTCGCAAAAATATACTCACTAGAAAACGAGGCTTAGGGCGTGACTCAAACCATACAATACATTCGAACTGGCCATGTTGCCCGCTTGGTGCTGAACAATCCCGCACGGCACAACTCTCTGGGTGCTACAGAGCTACAGGGCATACAAGATGCGCTGGATAAAGTGGCTGCCGATTCACAAGTGAGGGTGCTGGTGGTAACCGGCGAGGGGGACAAAACTTTTTGCGCTGGGGCGTCTTTGAATGAACTGGGCGCAGGTGATATCAGTAGTGATTTTTTTCAGATGACGACCAACAAGCTCGCTGCGCTGGAGATTCCCACTATCTGTTCACTCAATGGTAGTGTGTTTGGTGGAGGAGTGGAGTTGGCACTCAGTTGCGATTTCAGGATTGGTATCGAAAATACGCGGATGCGAGTGCCTGCCGCAGCCATTGGCTTATGTTATCCGGTGGCGGGAATAAACCGCTTTGTTGAGAGGTTAGGGGTAAACCTTGCGAAAAGAATATTGGTGGCTGCAGAGGAGTTTGATGCAGAGGCAATGCTCGACATTGGTTTTCTGGACCATCTTCTGTTGCCTTCTCAGCGTTCCGCGTATACCGACAAATTTGCCCAACACATTGCAGGGCTTGCGCCGTTGGCAGTGAGAGCAATGAAGACCATATTGCAGCAGGCTGCTTCCGGAGAGATAAACCAGGAGCAAGCAGAGCAACTCTCACGGCGCGCATTGGAGTCCCAGGATTTGCAGGAAGGCTTTGCAGCGAAGTCAGAAAAACGGCCGCCACAATTCAGGGGTGAATAGTGCGCCTCCGGCAAGGGGAGTCAGGGGTTACTCGTTAGAAGGCCATGGCAATTCAGGTTTCTGTCGATGGCAAACCAGCGCAGGTCGAGCTTGTTTAGCCAATTGAGAGCCTGTTGCTCTGTCTTTACCTGCGCGACATTGGCTGCGCCGCAAGCTTCAAGAGCCGTATTGGCCATCACTCCGATGCAGAGTAAACCGGGGATAGGATGTCCGTCGATAGGACTCAGAGCACGGCCAAATCGTTCATTGTGCATATTTAGGCATTTCTCAAAATCACCGCGTATCGAGTAGCCGCAATTGTTCAGTTTGAGTCGCGCGATCGCCACGCCATTATTCTTTGGGTGCTTTACTCCTACAAGCCAGTTTGCGCCATCGGGCTGCTTGCCAATGGTAGCGATGTCCTCGTCCAGGCTTATCAGCGCGCTTTGCACGCCAGCACTCGTAAAAATTCGCCGTATAGAATCAACTGCGTAGGGGCGCACGCAGCTGTCCAAGTTGATGAGCATGCCACTATCGAGAATACGTGCGCCGTTGTCAGCTACTTCAATGCGTGACCAATCTACTTGCGGCAAACGTTGCTCAAGCAGAGCTTTCGCCCCTTGCACGGGTCCTTTTGCCGAGTAACAGCTTTGCAAAATGGTTGAGCTAGGGTCGAACTGGTGATTGCTTTGGTGCCACAGTGCGGTGGCAAACTCGAACAGGCTGCGTGCTTCTTTGTCTAGTTCTATAAACTGTGAGTCGCCAGCAGCTTTGTTCATTTTTGCTACAATGCTCTTGGAATAAAAAGCACTGTATTTTGACTCGAGGCGGCTTAACTCAGATTTAGCGAGTGATAGTGTCACCTCGCCTTGACCCTCAACATCTTCGACGCAAATGTGGCAAGCAGCTCCAAAAGCGCGCAGCCGAAACTCTGATCTACCGTGAGCCATTCCGGGGTCCCTGTAAGTTACGATTCATACCATACCCTTGCAGCTGGGAATTTCACCGAAACCTTTGTGCCATTGGCTGACGAAAACTCAACTGTGCCTTTCAGTCGCTTAGCGATTGAGCTTACTACTGCCGTACCCGAGGTTTCAACCGTGTTTTTCGAGCTGGTACCTATAGGGTGTTCAAAGTTGTCCTCTACAGTTAGTTGAAATTCCCTGGTGTTCTCCAGTAGACCGTCAAATAATTCTTCCAGACGGATGTGGATAAATTTAGCGGTTACATGGCTCTGGCTTGCACGCTGGAAGCTGGCTTTGCAAAGTTCGTAAATAACAATAGACAGGGGCGTTGCGAGCTCAGCATAGACGAGCTTCTCAGGTATTTCGTTGATTGTGGTTATAGATTGAGCATCACAGCTTTTTTCATTGAGAAATTCGTTGATTATCAGGTTTGTAAAAGCCTGCATATTGGCCAGTAATTCATCACCCTGATAG
>JADGEN010000226.1 GCA_016744355.1 Halieaceae bacterium | reverse complement strand
GGTGGCCAGTCGAGGTTTTTTTTGCCTTTTAGCATGACGCGCAAACGCTCGGCGACAGTTTCAACCTCGTCAGCTGTTAGTCCCACTGCAGACTCGACCAATGCATTGGCCGAGGCCTGGCACAACATGCAGCCTCGCACTTCTCGGGCCAGTCCTGTGATCCGGCCGTCGGTGACGGTGACCTCCAAATCAACTCTGTCACCACAAAAGGGGTTATCAATGCTCACACTGTAGTCTGGATAGGGTAACGATGTGGCAGCACTATCAGCGGCCGCCAATTCCTTTATCCCACCGCCATATAAATCACTCACTGTAACAGCTCCATGGCTTTACCCAAGCCTGCCAGCAGTGCCGAGATATCCTCCTCATTATTGAACACCGCCAAGCTTGCCCGGGTGGTAGCAACTAGGCCAAGGGCGTCCATCAGTGGCTGGGCGCAGTGGTGTCCACCTCTCACGGCCACGCCTAACTCGTCGAGGATGTGGCAGATATCATGTGAATGGCAGTTCGCGATATCGAATGAGAAAATCGGTACCCGGCCAACGACAGAGGACTCCCCCTGAAGCCTCAGTCCCTCAATTGCGGCGAGCCCCTCTATTAGCCGATTTGATAAGCGCTCCTGATAACGATGAATGTGGGCCCATGGTAATTCTTGAAGCCATTGCAGCGCTGCGCCCATACCGATTGCCTGTGCCACGGGTGGTGTACCCGCTTGGAAGCGCTCTCCGGCTGTTGCGTAACGGGTCTCACCGATGGTGACCCGCTCGATCATGCCTCCACCGGTCAGGAACGGCGGCAATTTTTCCAGTAACTCATATCGCACCCACAGTGCGCCTACTCCGGTTGGACCATAGCATTTGTGGGCTGAAAACGCGTAAAAATCCACGTTCAGTGACTGCACATCGACAGGCCCATGGGGTATGGCCTGGGCGCCATCGACAAACACCACTGCGCCGTGCTGGTGAGCCGCGGTCGTAATCATCTGTAGATCCGTAATCAATCCGGTTACGTTAGATATATGGGTCACAGCCACTAAACGACAGCGATGAGTGATTAGTTGTTCAAGATTATCCAGGTTGAGACTACCATCGGACCTGACCGGAATGATACGCATGATAATTCCATACTGATCTCGCAGCCGTTGCCACGGCACAAAATTACTGTGGTGTTCGGCGACGGAGACAACAATTTCGTCCCCGGACTGCAGTGACTGCCCAAAGCAGTAAGCAACCATATTTACGGCAAACGTTGTGCCGGGAGTGAAGACAATCTCCTGTGCAGTGGATGCATTGAGATAGGCGGCGATACTCTGGCGTGCCGCCTCAAAAGCATCTGTGGCTTCCATACCCAATTGGTGCATGCCGCGCTGTACATTTGATCGGAAGTGATTTTCAAATTCCGCTATTGCCTCCTGCACTCGGATCGGGCTAAAGGTCGTAGCAGCGTTGTCCAGATAATGCAGGGGTTGGCCGTTGACCTCCCGTTGTAGTATCGGAAACTGTTCGCGCAATTCCTGTGGAGACCATAGATTCTCAGTCATCGCTCATACACGCAAGGCTCTTCCAGCTGGCATGAGCTTCTTTTAGCGCGGCAGGAGTGTCAACATCACCCATTGGCACCTCCCAGACACTGGATGCAAATTCCTCAAGTAGCGGGCGAGCACCCTTGTCTCCGGACAGTTTCATCATGTCAGGTATATATCGGGACGGCCAGATTACAGGATTACCAATTCGCCCCTCTCGAATCGGCGCAACGATATCGCGTTCAATCGCGGGATTAAATTCAGCGATAAGCTCGTTGATATGTACAGCCGTGATGAATGGCATATCAGCCAGTAAAATCATCACACCGTCAATGTCCTCTGGCAGGGACGACAAACCTTGTTTCAAAGAACCTGCGATACCCTCCAGGTAATTGGGATTATGGACAAAGTCAATTTCTCGGCCCCGAAGAACACGACGCACTTCCTCAACCTGAAAGCCTGTGACAACCTTCACAGAGCGAATGTCGGCACCTAGTGCAGAGTCCACCACTCTTTCTAACATCGACTTACCACCGATTTTGGAGAGTAGTTTATTTGACCCTTCCATCCTGCTGGATCGACCAGCACACAAAACAATCGCCGCTATTTGGTGGGGCGACTTTAATTGCTCGACTAATTCCCTCTGTTCACGCATGCGCCAACGGTGACTTATATCTTTAACCAAACCCCCCACTCCCATGCTCAGGATTTCTGATTTTCCCACGGGCAAACCCGCCACGACTCTTTGCATGACCCAGTCCAAGCCATTGAGTTTTGGCGAACGGCCACACCCGGGTAAATTTATGACCTGACACGCTCCGATATGTGCCAGCAGGAGCATATTCCCCGGTTCCACCGGCATACCGAAGTGGTCGACCACGCCGCCACAATTAACAATAGCAGAGGGAATTATGTCAGCCGGATCTACCGTAATACTGGCTCCGCTAATAAGGAGTATGTCAGGATTCTGGGCCAGAGCTGAAGTAATAGTAAGACCAAGCTCCGCGATCGTGTGCCTACAACGTTTTTCGAATACGATCTGCCCACCCATCGCATGGACACGCTCAGTCGTCACCCGAGAGGTTGAATTGATGAGGGATTCCTTCAGGCCAGGTGTCTCAGTCATAATAAGCGCTGCAGCGCAGGGCCGAAAAAGCTGTAAATCAACTGCAGGTGTGTTTCCGTCGACGAGTTTCAGAGCACCCTCTAATTGTTTTCTGGAAACTGCAAAAGGGACTACTTTGATACTGGCCACGGCCTGCTGCTGTACACACTCCGCGTACTCGGAGACTGTAGCGATAACAATCCCCGAATCAAAAAGGTTAATTTCATCAATCACCGAT
>JADGEN010000225.1:300-2887 GCA_016744355.1 Halieaceae bacterium | reverse complement strand
CTATTGATGTCACCCAACTTGCCAGTCGGGGACAATTGTTGACCGCAGCGAGTGCTTTTCCACTGAGCATAGACGCTAACAGCGATAATTTTACGATCATGATCGATGGCATTTCCAGTGCCGAACTATCCATTACCCAGGGCCCTTATGCGGACGGGGCGGCTCTTGCTGCGGAATTACAGTCGCGAATAAATGGTGATGCAGCGCTGCTGAGTGCAGGGGTAAAAGCGAATGTAGTTTTTAATGTAGACCACTTTGAGATCACCTCGGAACGCTATGGCTCGGGGTCTACAGTGGAGTTCTTAGCGGTAGACACCAACAGTACGGCGCTACTGGGTCTTTCCATTGGCGCGGGGCAGACCGGTGTTGATGTTGCGGGAACCATAGGTGGTGTGGCAGCGACAGGTACAGGCCAGATACTGAGCGGCGCTAGCGGAAGCGATGCGGAGGGTTTACAGCTGTTGATTAATGGTGGTGGCCTTGGAGCCCGGGGAAGTGTTGATTTCTCCCGCGGTATCGCCGACCAGTTGGGTGCTCTCCTTACCCGTTTTCTAGAGTCCGATGGTGTGCTCGATTCCCGTACTGACGGCCTGGATGACAGGGTTACAGACATCGAAGATCAGCGAGAGGTGTTGGACAGGCGCATGGCGGCGATAGAGGCTGGATATCGATCCCGCTTCAATGCGCTGGATAGCTTGTTGGCTCAATTTCAATCCACCAGTAATTATCTCACCCAGCAATTGGATAATCTGCCTGGATCGAGTTTTAGTAATAATAATTAATCGTATTAAATGAGGTCAGACATGAATCAGGCAGCGATGAAGCAATATCAGACAATTGGCGTACAAAGCGGTGTAACCGATGCCAGTTCTCATCAATTGATTTCCATGCTGATGGCTGGCGCCCTGGATAGGGTAGCCTCCGCGAAAGGGGCGATCAGGAGGGGGGAGACTAGCCGTAAGGGAGAGTTGCTAAGTGAGGCCATTTCTATTGTAGATGGCCTGAGGGCGAGCCTTGACCTTAATCGAGGAGGCGAAATTTCTCAGAATCTGGCATCGCTGTACGACTACCTGGAGCAGCGCATGATAGAGGCCAATCTGAATTCTGACGTTGCGTGTTTGGAAGAGGTTAGCGCTCTTATAATGGAAATTAAAGATGGCTGGGAGTCAATTCCTGCCGATGTAAGGCGGACGAAGTGATGACTGTGGAATGTATTAATAAGCCAATTTTCGATAAGTTGGAGCAGTGTAGGCGACTCGCACATGTGTTGGGGCTAACCAAGACGATGTTGACTCATGCTGGTAATGGAGAGTGGGAGCAGGTTGCCGAGATGGAGCTGTTGCGAAGAGACGATTTGATGCTGTGTTTTTCACAGTCCACCCCGCCGGGTGATACCGAATTGGTTGCAGAGGCCATGGCGACATTGCTGCACCTCAACGAAGAGTTGATGGCCAAGCTGAAAGTTGCCCGTTCTGCTGTTATGGCTCAGGGCTTGGAGTTTGCAAAAAACCGAACTGCCGTAAGCAGCTATCAGGCGGTAGGCGCGTCATCTTGAATCATTTCATAGGGGTACGTAGGAGAATTTAGGCTGAAATGCTGATTTAGATAGAATTTCGATCGACGATAGAGTTTACAATTTTCGCCATTTCATTGATTAATTCCGCCAATGGACCTACTCTAATCTATGTCGATATTAATTCTAAGTTGGAGTGGGCGTGCTAGCAACCAATCTTGCCATTTCTTTACGGGGCCTGTGGCGCTTGGCAATTGCTCACGACCTCGATGCAGAGGCAATATTTCGCGATAGTGGATTGAACCCCCTGTTAATGAACGACCCGTGGGGCCAGTATCCTGCAAAAGGCGTCCACAAGGCCTGGTTAGAAGTTGCATCCCGAACCGGGAATCCGCATGTTTCACTCGAGATTTCAAAATACTACAACCCTCTTGATTATCAATCCCTGGGGATTGGTTTTCTTTCAAGTAGTACGCTACTAGACGCTTTGCAGCGCTTAATTCGCTATACGAGCATAGTAAGTTCCAGAATGCTAAATGCCCTGGTTGAGAATGATGCTCGCGCCGACTTCTTGATGAAATCATCTGTGGAGAATCCGGCACTGGTTCTTATCTCAGACAATTATCGTCTTGCTTTGGTGTTGGCTCTTTGCAGAGCCGGATTGGGCGAATCCTTGGATCCAGTGGAGGTTGCCTTTACTTATCCTGAGCCGGATGATGTCGGTGGGCATTATGCGCACTTTCGTTGTCCGCTTAAATTTTCTCAGCCGGCGGCTCGACTGTCTCTGGCAAATAGTGCACTTGCGATGCCAATGACCACAGCGAATCAGGACATGGCTGAAAATTGTGATCGTGTATTGGACGAGGCCTTGAAGAATATTTCCAAGTTAGATCTGGTGTCACAAGTGAAATGGGCAATAATCGAAAACTTACCTTCCGGCAAGATAACGGAAGCTGGTATCGCCGAAGCAGTTTTGGTTAGTTCCAGGACAATGCACCGCAAGCTAGGTCTGGCGGGCACTAACTATCGAGTTTTATTGGCAGAAATCAGGAGCGAGCTGGCAATGAAATATAT
>JADGEN010000225.1:0-290 GCA_016744355.1 Halieaceae bacterium | reverse complement strand
CTACCTTCTCGGTTTCTCTAGTCTGTCTTCGTTTTCACGAGCGTTTAAGCGTTGGAATGGTGAGTCACCTATCGCCTTTAGAAATAGAAATTTGGCGGAGTCAGGCAATTGATTGGCCGGCTTTGAGAAGTAAAGCCCCGGTCTTCTGGATACAATAATTGGAGGTAATATTTTAAGCTATTGTGTCAAGAAAGGGGTTGTTGGGATCAAATTAAGAGCTTTGTCGTTCTCATGTTTGTTCAATGCTAATCTTGGTTTCGGCAATTACTTGGAGTATTACTACACGAGCC
>JADGEN010000224.1 GCA_016744355.1 Halieaceae bacterium | reverse complement strand
GAATGTAGAGTGTTCCTGCGCCAAACAGCGCGAAATAAACAACGATGAAGGCGATCAGTGATGCGGCGACCGCGGGGGCATCCACTGGAGCGAGCGATTCACTGGTGCGAAGCAGTCCATACACCGTATAGGGCTGCCGACCGACCTCGGTGACTATCCATCCAGCGAGTACAGCTACAAAGCCAGAGGGCCCGATCCACACTGCCGCTCGCTGGAACCAGCGTACATCGTAGAGCTTGCCTTTGAGGCGCAGCCAGACGGCGTAGATGCCAACCAGTGCCATCAGCGTACCAATCAGGATCATCACTCGGAAAGACCAGAACACAATGCCTACCGGAGGCCGCTCGTCTGCGGGAACATCAGTTAGACCAGGCGTTTCACCATTGATGTCATGAGTCAGGACAATCGCAGAGGCATAGGGAATACCGATCTCAAATATATTTTCCTCTTTTTCCTCATCAGGCCATGCGACCAATAAGAAGGGAGCTCCTGTCTGGCGATGCCAGTGCCCCTCCATCGCCGCAACTTTTATGGGTTGGTGTTCAAGCGTATTCAGGCCATGCAGGTCGCCAGCAAATATTTGGATTGGCGCCACGAACGTTGCCATCCACATTGCCATGGAGAACATCTTGCGTGCTTCCGCATTCGTTTTGTCGCGAAGTAGATGGAATGCGCCGACACCACCGACTACAAAAGACACCGTAAGGTAGGAAGCGAGCGTCATGTGCAGCAAGCGATATGGGAAGCTTGGGTTAAAGATGATGGCCACCCAGTCTTCAGGTACGAACTGTCCTAACTCGTTCATCGAGTGACCGACTGGTGTTTGCATCCAGCTATTTACGGCTAGAATCCATGTGGCGGATAGCAGCGTGCCGACCGCGACCATCGAGGTGGCGAAGAAGTGCAGTCGCTTGCCCACGCGTTCCATTCCGAAGAGCATGATCCCGAGGAACCCGGCCTCAAGGAAGAAAGCGGTCAGGACCTCATAGGCCAGCAGTGGGCCAATCACCGGGCCGGCCTTATCGGAGAAAACACTCCAATTGGTCCCGAACTGGTAGGACATCACCAGACCCGATACCACGCCCATGCCAAACGCCATCGCAAAGATCTTTATCCAGTATTTGTAGAGATTCAGATAAACGTGGTTGTCGGTCTTAAGCCACAAGCCTTCGAGTACGAAGAGATAGCTTGCGAGCCCGATAGAGAACGCCGGGAAAATGATATGAAAAGAAATAGTAAACGCGAACTGTATACGCGCAAGCATTGAGGCGTCGAAGAACTCCAATATGCTATCCTCCATGGAATTGGTTTAAAGAAGTATTTGATATAGTATTTATGAGTTTGCCAATAAAAGCAATATATAATATAGTTGTTTTATTGGATTTAATCACCGAACAGGAGTGCTCTGCCATCAGACTCACCGCATATACGAACTATTCAATGCGTATGCTAATGTATTGCGCGGTTCATCCGGGCCGAGTAATCCACATCCAGGAGGTGGCTTCGGCTTTCGGTATTTCGAAAGCTCATCTTCTGAAGGCAGCTCGTCATTTAGGGCAGTTGGGCTACTTGTCTACGGCGAGAGGTCGTAGTGGGGGCATTCAGCTGGGTATGGCCCCAGAGCGCATTAATGTCGGGCGGGTTATTCGTGACCTTGAGGACAGCGGGGAGTTCGTCGAGTGCTTTAATAGTGAGACGAACTCCTGCCCTATCGTGGGAGCGTGCAAGCTGACCGCGCTATTTCGCAAAGGAGTTGAGGCGTTCTACAAAGAGCTGGACGATACGACGGTCGCTGATCTTGTGGGGAGCGGTCGGGCGATTCGGAGTAAGCTACCTCTATTAGAGCTCGCATAGGCGAAACTCCGTCGCGCGCTAACACCCCGCAGCTCATTGGCATAACTCATCATAGTTAGATTGAACTTGTTGACGATACTTCCCTTTGCCTTTTTCGGATGAGATTGTATTAGCCCAGTGATCGCACGGAGGCTCGAAATTCTCCTCATAGATATTCGTTGCTAATTTGGCGAGATTGTCATCACCAAGCGGTAACGCGGGCATCAGGCCCAATTTCTTTATCGGGTGCTTGTAGCGGCGCTGCACGCCTTACATCGGGGGGGCTTTGGGCGGGTTGAGAGAGGCATCGTGACAACTTTGGCAAATTGCAAAATCCGCCTCATTTAACGGCTACTTTTCTGGTGTTGCAGTATAGCAATTGCTGATAAGTTAAGTCCCGAGAATGGATAATCTCGGGAGGGGCAACTGCAGCCCAATCATAGACAGGCTCTTTACTGATACACTGAGTTGAGTCAGGCTCCAATGAAGTAAATTTCATATTTATATCAGGAACAGAACCTTTGCAAAGAATCTGTATTTTCGTCGACGTTCAAAATATTTACTACACTTGTAGACAGACCTATCAAAAGAATTTTGATTACAATAAATTCTGGGCGGAGGCTACCCGTGACAGGGAACTGTTGGGTGCTTATGCCTACGCCACAGATCGTGGCGACGCCAAGCAAATGCAGTTCCAGAGTATCTTGCACGCTATCGGTTTTACCGTAAAGTTAAAGCCTGTGCTAAAGCGACGTGACGGCAGCACCAAAGCCGATTGGGATATAGGTATCGCGCTCGATGTATATGAGGCGGCGGCCGAATGTGACACGATAATACTGCTAACCGGAGATGGTGATTTTGGCCTTCTGCTTAACCGCATAAAAAAACGGTTTAATACGGATTGTGAGGTGTATGGGGTGCCGGCGCTCACCTCAGACCTGTTGACCAACGAGGCCAGTAAATTCATTCCGATTAACGAAGGCTTGCTGCTTAACTAAAAAGTGCTTACTTTTTCCACTTGCTATGGGGAGAATTCTCGGAGGGCGGTCTGCTTTTTCACTACGAAGCTTCAGCTG
>JADGEN010000223.1 GCA_016744355.1 Halieaceae bacterium | reverse complement strand
CCGGTAGAGTAACCTGTTTCCGGATCTCCAGAGAGCTTGGCCGCGGTGAACATATTATAGTGATCTATTGCCGCAGGGCCCGTAGAGTACTCGAGCGTTGATAGCACCGACAGCGGCACCATGGCGCCGGAGCTGCTGCGAACATAATAGTATTGCAAGGCATCGGGCCTTTCACGAAACTCAGCCTCGGCTTGCACCCGCACCCGATAAACCCGCCCGTACAGGTTAAAGTCATTGACCAAAGACGAGCCCGTGAAGGTCCGCATGGTGCCATAAATATCGGCCAGAGGTACGCCCAGAGCCTTGGATTCTGCTCGGTCTACATCCAGGAATAACTCTGGTGTTTCAGGTTTTACCGGACTGGAAACACCGGTCAATTCTGGGCGCTGATTTGCCCGTTGGGTTACCAGGTCGGTCGCCTCCAATAGGCCCTCCCAGTTTGTCCCGGTGCGATCTTGCAACACAAGGTCAACGCCGCTGCCAAGGCCGAGGCCGGCGATCGCGGGGGGCTGTGATACCTGGACGACAATCTCAGGATACTTCGACAGCTCATTTCTCACCTCGTCGACAACTCGGTCAACCGTATACCCCTCACCCTTCCTCTCCGGCCAGGACTTGAGAATTACTTCCATTTGGCCATTGGCTTCACTGCCACCAGAGCGGCGGTTCTCCCCCGCCAAGGTAAATACATGCGCCACTGCAGGGTGATCCATCACGAATTGTTCCGCACGCTTGAGCACTGGCTTAGTCCGGTTAACGGTTGAGCCGTCGTGCAATTCCATATCGACAAAGAACATGCCCTTGTCTTCTATCGGCATAAAACTGCTGGGTACCTTATTGAATAACAGGCTCGCGCAACCGATCATTAGTGCAAATACCAATATGGTTCGTCCGCTATTTCGTAATGTGTAGCCTACATAGCCACCAAAGCGCTCAGAGCCGATTTCTAACGCAGAATCAATTTTTCGAAACAGCCAGTTTTTCTGCCCTACGGTTTCCCGCTTCATTAAAATGGCACATAGCGCAGGGCTCAGAGTGAGCGCCACCAGTGTGGACAACAGAACAGCCACGGTAATGGTGACAGCAAATTCCTTGTAAAGAATACCGGTGATCCCACCCAGCATAGCCACAGGAACAAACACCGCTGCCAACACCAATGAGGTAGCGACCAGCGCACCAGTGAGCTCATCCATAGCCTGAATGGTGGCTTCGCGGGCTTCCATGCCTTTTTCCGCCATCAGGCGTTCCACGTTCTCCACCACCACAATGGCGTCATCCACCACGATTCCGATCACCAGTACTAGTGCAAGCAGGTTTACCGTGTTTAGCGAGAAGTCCAATAGCAGCATGGCGATAAAGGTGCCCACTACAGAAACCGGCACAGCCAAACTTGGAATGAGCGTGGTGCGCCAGTCCTGCAAGAATAGATAGACAACCAGCATCACCAGCAACAGGGCTTCTATCAGCGTGATGATGACTTCGTTAATCGACTGCTCGATAAATTCCGCGCTGTCGTAAACCACCAACCACTCCAGGCCCGCGGGGAAATTGCGCTCGATGTCAGCCATTTTTTCTCGCACGCGGCGGGACACTTCCAGGGCGTTAGCACCAGGTAGCAGGTACACGCCCAGAACTGCCGCGGGGCCTCCGTCCAAACGGGAGTCCAAAGTATAGGCCTTGGCGCCCAGCTCAACTCTCGCGATATCCCGCAGGCGTATCATAGAACCGTCGGGGTCGGCCCGAACGATAATGGCGCCAAACTCCTCGGCTGATTGCAGTCTACCCCTGGCAGACACCGGATAGGTAAGAGACACCGTGCCATCGTTAGGTTGCCCGCCAATGGTACCTGCCGCCGCGGCAGAATTTTGCTCGCGCACGGCATTCATAACGTCGCTAGTCGTCAGGCTGTAGGCTGTCATACGGTCGGGCTTTAGCCAGATACGCATGGAGTAGCGGCGCGAACCGTTGTTGCGCGTACGTCCAACGCCCGGGATACGTTTCATCTCGTCGTTGATGTTAATGCTCATGTAGTTACTGAGATACACTTCGTCGAACTTCGGATCGTCCGAGCGGATGGCAATTTTCATCAGTTCTACATTTGCAAGTTTTTCAACGGTTACGCCCTCCTGCATGACATCTACAGGCAGATCCTGCTCGGCCAGTTTTACTTCGTTCTGTACGTCCACAGCTGATAGATCGGGGTTGGTGCCTACCTCAAAGGTAATAGTGACCTTGGCAGCCCCATTATTTTTGCTGTTGGACTCCATGTAAATCATATTGGGCAAACCGTTGAGCTGCTTTTCCAGCGGTGCTGCTACCGAGTCGGCCACACTGTTAGCGGTGGCACCTGGAAAGGTGGCCGAGATGCTGACCGCTGGCGGCGTGATGTCCGGGTATTGATCGATGGGCAGTGAGGTGCCCGAAATAATACCAACGATGACAATGACGATCGAAATGACGGACGCGAAAATTGGCCGGTCAATGCAGAAGCGTGAAATCACTCGGCGACATCCTCGACCGACTCATCCACGTCGGGCGGGTTGTCCTGCAGCCGAGATTTTTCCTTCTGTTGCAGTTCGGATTCGTAATCGGTGACACTGATGGGGTCGGCCAAGGAGCCGTGATAGACCTTGTTAATACCGTGCAGAATCAGCTGTTCATCCGCATCCAGTCCCTTTTCGACAATAATGTTCCCGTCCACGATAGGGCCCACAAAGATCAACCTGCGCTCCACTCGATTATTGGGCAAAACCACGTACACGTATACGCCGCCCTGTTCAATCAGGATGCATTCTTCGGGAATGAGTAATGCGCCTTCAAGAATCTCCAGCGGCATTTTTACCCGGGTGTATTGGCCGGGGAGTAATTCACGGTCCGGGTTGGGCAGCACCGCTCTAATGGCAAAGGTACCGG
>JADGEN010000222.1 GCA_016744355.1 Halieaceae bacterium | reverse complement strand
CCTCCAACACATCGATCTCATCGTGACTGAATGCTTTACGCTCAGGGCCTTCAGTGATATCGCCGGGATCAATACCGTACTCGGAAAAATATGGCTGCAATACCTCCCGCCAAACAGCCTCGCGCTGCGGGTCTGGATTGCTCACCAAATGACAGAAAAAATTCGTGTTCAGCGGGCCATCGACAGCAGCCCTGAATTCAGAAGCCTGGGCTTGCATGGCTTTGTGACTGAGCATGGCACAGGGGAGTGAGCCCAGTCCCCCTGCCAGTGCCACGGATATAGCCAGCGCCTGATCTTGCACCCCGGCCATAGGTGCCTGGATGATAGGTAATGCCAGCTGGGAAAGGAGCTTAGTGCCCTGCACTGGAAGCACCGAAGACACGCCTGCCCGCAACATAGGTTGCCAGCACCTTGTTCTTCCAAATTTCCTGCTCGGGAATAGTAAAGTAATCGTCTTGCACGAGGATGAAATCGGCGTAGTAACCCGGTAACAATCGACCCACAAAGTTCTCCTGGTGGGCCGCATAGGCGGCATCTTCAGTAAACAAGCTTAGGGACTCTTCCCTGCTTAGCTTTTGCTGAGGCATCCAACCGTCCAGAGGTTGATTGTCTCTACTCTGCCTGGTCACCGCTGCGTGTAAGCCAAAGAAAGGATTGGGTGGCTCTACAGGAAAATCTGAGCCGCCTGCCATTGCCGCGCCACTGTCGCGCAAACTCTTCCACACATAAGCACCGGCCAAACGCTCTTCTCCCAGGCGATCACCCGCCATATTTTTATCGCTGGTGGCGTGAGTGGGCTGTATGGAGGCAATTATACCCGCCGATTTAAAACGCGGGATATCCGCTACGTCCAGAATCTGCGCGTGCTCTACACGGTGACGTTGACCACCACTATTGTATTTGACGATCAGGCGCTCGTAGTAATCCAGAACCTTGGTGTTGGCCAGGTCGCCAATGGCGTGGCTGTTCACTTGATAACCCGCTTTCATCGACCTACTCACTTCGTGCTCAAACTGCTCATCATTCAGCAGTAAAAGGCCTCTGTGTCCCGGGCTATCGCTATAATCTGAAGCTAGTGCTGCACCGCGGGAGCCCAAGGCACCATCGATTTGCAGTTTTACACTGCGAATATCCAACATATGCTCAGAGTCGATGATGGGACCTTGGTTCAAATAAACATCATTGCCAGGATCCAGCGTCCACAACATTGCGTAAATTCGCATTGGCATGGCATGGGTAGATTGCAGACTCTGGTAGCCACGGATTTCCTGCGCCGTGGCACCCGCATCGTGAGCGGATGTCATGCCAAGGCTGGCAAGATGCTGCATAGCTTTGAGCTCGTAAGAAATGGTCTGCTCATCGGAAGCGGCCGGCTGCACCGCAGCGACCAGATCTGCGGCGTTGTCGACCAGAATACCCGTGGCTACGCCCTGATCATCGCGAACAATCTGACCGCCTTCGGGATCGGGTGTTTCCTTGTTTATTCCCGCTAGCTTCAGTGCAGCAGTGTTGACCCACACCGCGTGGCCATCCACACGCTCCATCACAATCGGTGTAGTGGAAGAAATCGCATCCAGCGATTTGCGATCGGGAAACGCCTTCGTCGGCCACAACACCTGATTCCAGCCGCGACCATATATCCATTTCTCATTCGGGGTTTTACCCAGGAAGTCTCGAGTACGCTGCACGGCAACAGCCTCGCTTTCGCTGCCAACAAGATCGACAACGCTAAGAGCTTGACCGAGACCGGGAATGTGCCCGTGCGCATCAATAAGCCCGGGCAACAGGGTTGCACCCTTCCCATCTATGCGCTCCAGCGCCTTGCTTGCGCCAGCGTCCTTATCATTTTTATAAAGATGGGTTACCTTGCCCGCGTCGTACTCCATCGCGGAAAATCCCACTCGCTTGCCATGGTCCATGGTGTAACCATGAATGTTATAGACCAAAGTTGCGGCGAACCCCGAACTACTCAAACCCACGAACAAGAAAAAACAAACGAAAGTTCTCACAATCTAAGACTCCAAATACTGTTTAGCGAATTCAATAATTTCCTGCACATCATAAAGGCGACATCCCTTCTCGCCAAATTGTTGCAACTGCACCGAAGTAGGAAAACTATAATAGCTACCCCCACTGGACTGTGGCTGACCGGCCAATGTTTCGCCCTGGGAAATCTTTTCGACCGCAGCTAACATCATGTCGACACCTGCGGGATATAACTGTAGAACATTCCAAAGATAGGATCGATCACAGTCGAGTTGAGCATGAGTCTGGCCCAACACGTCGCCCGTATCAATACCGGCATCTTGAATCGAATGTAAAGTCGTTCCTATTTCTTGCTCGCCATTTAGCATGGCATAAAAAGTAGCCATCACACCGCGGTAGTCCGGCAGCAAGCCAGAGTGCAAATTAAAAACACCCAGACGCGAAGTGGCTATCGCATTCTCTCGTAGAATCCCACCATAGCGAATACTTAAAATCAGATCTGGCTGGCTCGCGGCCAAAGTACCCAGCCCTTCCTCGCTGTTTATTTTATTCAGCTCAACAATTGGTATATTGAGATGGCACGCCATAACGCCAAAGCTCTGCAATAGAGAGTTCTCACCTGACCGGGCCAGGGCCGGAAAAAACAAATCGTTGAACAATGCCTGTTCAAAAAATTTAAGCTGCTGTAGTTCAGTCGGCGCCTGGGTGTTACCACCCACCCGACTGGAAAGAAAAACGTTCACCTTATGATGTGGTGTCAGTGCGGGCAACAGCCGATTAAGGGCAAAGTTACTGGCGATATCTCTGTTTGCTAGTACTGTAATATTCATGGGCTAAAGTAAATGACGCGATGGGAAAAAGCTTTTACAACGGCGAGAAGCCTCCTCCGCTTCGTTATTTTTTCCTGTTTGAGTCAGTGATCTAACGGCCAGATTACAGGCACCTCTCTGGTAAGGGATCTGATCGAGAACTTGTTTAGCCTGATGTGCTGCTGTGTCGGCATCACCACGAAACGCATTCAACTGTGCTGCAG
>JADGEN010000221.1 GCA_016744355.1 Halieaceae bacterium | reverse complement strand
GTTTCTATGACCGGAATCGATTCTGCAATATAAGGCCTCGCTGCACACCCGGCCACTGCTTCATGTAAAAACAGGGCCGGTGCATTCAAGCTATACTTCTGCCACTCAATAAAAAAACAAATAGGTGAAACTCATGGATACAAGCCGTCGCGATTTCAATCTCTCTTCTCTGGCCGTGCTGGGAGCAATGGCCGCACCCGGAGCATTGGCTGCCGCACCGACTACCAACCGGCGCTGGGTACTGGCCTCTCGTCCGAAGGGCAAGCCAGGGCTGGACAATTTCAAGTTTGAGGAAACAGCCCTCCCCCAAGCCGGCGACGGCGAAGTGCTGCTACAAACGCTCTACTTGTCTCTCGACCCTTATATGCGCGGACGCATGAATGCCGGTGACAGCTATGCTGAACGGGTTGAGCTAGGCGATGTCATGGTAGGCGGTACGGTGGCGCGGGTAGTGGAATCACGCAATCCCACCTTTGCAAAAGGTGATTTGGTAACCGCCTACTCCGGCTGGCAGGAATACAGCACCTCCAATGGCGCGGGACTGACCAAACTCGACCCCCGCATAAAACCAACCTCCTATGCTCTGGGCGTTCTGGGTATGCCAGGATTGACAGCCTATACCGGTCTGCTGGACATTGGCCAACCCAAGGCCGGTGAAACCGTGGTGCTGGCAGCCTCAACTGGGGCCGTCGGTTCCGTGGTGGGCCAGATTGCCAAACTAAAAGGGTGCCGGGTTGTGGGCATAGCCGGCGCTGCTGAAAAATGCCGCTACGCTGTGGAAGAACTCGGTTACGATGCCTGCGTCAGTCACTACGACGACGATATGGCACAACAACTCGCCGCACAGTGCCCCGACGGCATAGACGTGTATTTTGAGAATGTGGGTGGCAGCTCGTGGGAGGCTGTTATGCCACTGCTGAATAACTTTGCACGGGTTCCTGTATGCGGCCTCATTGCACACTACAACCAAACAGAGCTCCCCCCCGGGCCCGACCGCATGAGCGCTCTACAGGGCCTCATTCTCACAAAAAGTATAAAGATGCAGGGATTTATCGTTAGCAATCATACTGATCGGATTCCAGATTTTGTGCGCGACATGAGCGGCTGGCTTGCCGAAGGCAAAGTCAAGTATCGGGAGCATATGGTCTCCGGACTGGAGAGTGCGCCGGAAGCGTTCCTTGGATTATTCCGCGGCGCTAATTTTGGTAAGTTGGTGGTTAAGGTCAGCTCCTGAGCAAATCATGCACGAGCGTAGACACCCACCTCCTCCTGGATGCGCTCTGCATAAATGCGCAGAGCCGGGTACTCCTCGGCAATCACTGATAGCCACGTCGCCGGTTTGTTGTCGATCAAACCCGCAAGCAAGCTGGCGACTGAAAAATCAAATACGGTCATTCTTTCGCCCGCCAGGTAATTGCTCCCCTCCAACACATCGGTCAGCGCCTTAAAGTCACGCCTTGCAAAACTTTTTTGCTCTTCAAAGTTATGTTTTCCCAGCCCCTGTAACGCCAGGGTGTTGCGCACCTGCCGCCGCGCTATGGTGCCCACAACGTTGCGCACCACTGGCGGGAAAGAGGAGAAAAAACCACTCTGTACATTGGGAAACCAATCATCGTCCAGCCATCGACTGGCCACCATCAACCAGTACAAATGGTCCTCCGCAAGACGCGCAAAGGCCAGACCATGACCATATTCACCCGGAGTGAGATGACCATAAAGTCCGCCACCCGTTTTTTCATCCAGATAGTCAAAAATGAGTTCAGAGTCGGCGATGGTCCTTCCCCCGTCGGTTATATACGGTAGCTTACCCTTGGGAGATTTACGGGGGTCGTGCTCAAGTACAATTTCGAACTCCTGCCCCAAATGGCTCAGGGCCATTTCTACTTTCAAACAAAACGGGCTTACATTGCGCAGCCCGAATGCTTCCGGAAACGTGAAGAGCTGAATCATAGTGCTATTACCTCATGATTTGTTCTGCCAGTTTGGACACTTTAATCTGTCTGTAAGCTAATTACACCTCTCGGCATGAGTAAATACGACGTGCCGGTCTGCTTTGACGTAGGCTACCAGAGTGAGTCCCGCTTCATTTGCCTGCTGAATCGCCAGCGAAGTGGGGGCGGACATGGCCGCTAGCAACTGTATATTCTGGCTCGCAACTTTGGCCACCATTTCGTAGCTTGCGCGGCTGGTTACCAGGACAAAACCCTGATCAGAATGCGCGTTGCGCTGTAGCGCACCCAATAATTTATCCAGCGCGTTATGCCTTCCCACATCCTCCCGGTGTAATTCAATATCGCCGGGAACCTCCGCGCGAAAGATTAAGCCTGTGGGCGAGAATGGGTCCCGAGCTGGAAGGGATATAACCGGGTCTGTCTTGTAAAGCGTGCAAGATAGGTAGTAGTGAATCTTCCAACAGACACAAGCCGTCTACTATCTCACTTACTTTCTGTTCAAGATGGTCACTCATGAACACCACTGGAGTCGCTGCTGAAACTCCCACTCTGACCTTTGTTACGCGCGCGATAAGCCATGGCAAAAACCAATATGGCTGCCAGCAGCGCTGGGCCCGGTGCTATTACAAAAACCACAGACAGTGAAGCTCCTGTCAACGCTGTCGCTGCGATAGCCGGCCCAACAGATTGAGCTGCGACGGTAGCGATATACATCATTCGAGTGAGGTGCTCTTCGGGATCGTTCTCTGCCGTGAGTGACATGTAATAAGCCAAGCCCATATTCCACGCGGAAGCATAGAGTCCGAAAGCAACAGTATAGAGTGATACCGTGTCAGCCATGTAGAGAGCCACCAACGAGGCAAAGAGCAATAATGTCGTAAAGGCAATCCATTTCATACGGCCGCCAATCGCACCGAAAATTAGCGGAATCGTACTTCCGAAAGCAGAAAATATAAAACCGAACGCAAGAGCGTTAGTCACGCCAGCCTGATCCAAGCCATTTGCAAGCCCAACACGCTCCACATAGCCATATACAACATTGACACTGACACCGAAAAGAAACAATGCAATGAGCGCAGCCCAGCCCGTAGCCTTGGTATGTGA
>JADGEN010000220.1:2115-3060 GCA_016744355.1 Halieaceae bacterium | reverse complement strand
GGCCTGAAGGGACAGGACGAGCACTTGCGTACTCTTAGACGCCTGCAGCCGGATTGGAAGGCGCTGCAAAACCTGACATCCCAGTTCCATATACTGCACGAGGACCTGAAGAGGCGTTACCTCAGCAGTTATGCCCAGGCCACCCACCTCAAGGACAAGGCTACCCGGGAATATGCCCCGATCAATATCAGGAATGACGAACTGCTGGCGCAAAACAAGGGCATCAGGGGCGAGTTGGGCGAGGCGAAGACGCAAAAGAGCATGATAGCGGGACAGCTCAAGGATCGCAGGGTGCGGCTGGCCCAGATACAGGAAAAACAGCGCCAGTACGCTGACTTGCGTGGGCAGTACGCCAGTATAGAGGGACTAGAAACTGACGACGACATCATCAGCTACCTGAGGACGGACGAACAGGGTGGCCTCACTGCCGTGAACGGTCGCCTAAAGGCCGCCAAGAGCGCCGAGGAGATGCATACCAAGCTGGAGGAAAACAACCAGCGCCGGGCGATTGTCGTGGACCAGATAAAGCAGCTGGAAAGTGCACTAAAGGAGGACGTGGACCCCCTACTCGATCAGATGTCCACGGAGTCCGCCGCAGCACTCCTGTCACTCAACCAGAAGTTGGCGAATGTGCGGGTAGATATCGATCCGGATGAGCGCACGACTATTGAAAGCTTTGGGCACCTCTTTTCTCAAAGCCATGGTCAATTGCAGATCAAGGGGGTGTCGATTCCAGGAGTCGGGTATCAAGATTACTGCCCCAATGAGGCAGCAGACACCGAAGAGGCGCTGCTGGCATCCCTGCGCAAAGAGCGCGGCAATCTGGAAGGCGAGATACAAGCCGCCACCAAGTTCCTGGCCAGTTCAGCCGCAGACCGTCTGGAGGCAGTAGCCAAGCTCCAGGATGAAATTATAGAAATCGAACAGGATATCGCCGTTCTACGC
>JADGEN010000220.1:0-2105 GCA_016744355.1 Halieaceae bacterium | reverse complement strand
GCGGAGGCCGATGCCATGTCAGTAGCGGAAGCTGAGAGTGAGCTCGAGAAAGCTGAGGGGGTGCTGTCGGATATCAATGATCGGTACATGGTCAATGAAGGTGATCTTGGGAAGGCATCGGAGCAAGTTCTTCGTCTGCAGGATGGAATGCGAGAGGCGGCCGCCTCTATTCAGGAATTAAAGCGTATCGCTACCCATTCAGGACAACTACTAAAGGAACCAGCCGAAGGAACTCATAATCTCGCACCTGAAGTGGATGTGGACCCGAAAGTGCTGTCCAGCGAGACTGGGGCCATGAGCGGTGATGCAAATGTATTGATGCGCCTGCGCGATGATGCTTACCACCATGCCCAGAAGCTAAGCGATGCCAATATCGGTAACACCGAATCTCTGTCAGACGGCACGATAAAGATTGGCAGTTCAGAGTACGACGAGGTATATCGTATTTATGCTGGAGAGTTCAATAATATTGATGGCCTGGATAAGAAGTGGAGGCAAGCCGTCGCCGCGCACAACCATACAACCAGCACCCAAATGAAAGTCATCCAGAAAATGGAAAGCGCAGTGCACACTTTCGGGGATTCGATCAACGACGAGGTCGCCGGCGTACGCATCTCTGATCTGGAGGCGTTTCAGGTAAGCCTGGTGACCGATGAGCGGTTCAGCGCCCTGTGTGGCGAGCTAAAAAGGCACGACTCCCCCACGGCAACAGACACCATGCTCAGTGAGGACTTCTACAATCGACTACAGGGGTTCTGTGATGACTTTCTGGCCACACGGGCCGGGCAGGCTCGCCTGGATATGACCAAGATCATCAAGGATGTTGAATTCGCCTACCAAAAAGGCGGTGTATTCGAGCGCAAGCCGCAATCGGACGGCACGACATCCATGATCAACGCCATTATGTTGTCAGTACTGATGCGTCGTATGACGCCCGACGATGTCTCAATCCGCATGCCTATCATGTTCGATGAGGCCGGGACGATCGACAAAAGAAATTTCCCGGCACTTGTTCGCTCCGTGGAGGAGCATGGGTATGCGTTGTTCGCAGCGTCCCCTGACCTCACGATGGTCCTGGCGCGCAGCATAGGCGTCCACCACAATCTATCCCTATTCCTTTTAGCAGAAGAAGATATCGTTGCCCCAAAATGCGAGGCCATTTATCGGGACAATGCCGACATTATGAAACGGTTAAGCGCGATGGAGGCCTGAGGTCATGGCTGTTAATCGCGCCGAAACGACCAAAGCTATTATCGACCACCGGGAGGCCTTCTTCCGGATGATCGATGAAATAGACAACTCCGAACAGGAGCGTCGCGCCTCCGAAGAGTTCACGGTAGCCACGTATGAGCGATATTTATCTATCGCTACGGCAAGCCTGGAAGATAAGGACCGCAAGACTGTTCTAGATGCCCTTTCAGTCACTAACCTCAAGCGCAACAACATGCTGGTATTCAGCCACGACCAGACTGGCCGTTTCTTGCTGGTGGGGTGGCTAAGAGACATGCTGCGTTCCTTCGATGATGTTCGCTTACGGGGTCTTACTCAGCCCGACCTTGATCACCTGCATGAGCGTCTTGCCGCACTATTAATGCAAGTGAAAAGCCCGCAGGTAATGTGGATAGATAACGACCAGGACTTCAACGAACTGGTACGAACTGTGCACGACGTTTTCAACGATGTGGCCCACCGCCTCACCCAGAACGTTGCCGCTCTAAAGGGGCGCTGTGATGCGCTGGCAAAAATCGTAGATAGTGCCGACTACAGCTGCATGGATCGAGCCGGTCAGATGGCCAAGGCGCTGGAGGAGATATACAGCATCCACGAACGTAACGTGATCCCTACCCTGCGTTTCCTGGACCCGAAACTCGCGATCAAGCGTACCGTCGATACAGCCAACGGCAGAAGCGTTATCAACGACTCTCCAATGCGCATTGCAGAACAGGTCATTGAGCGGTTTGAACAAAGCAAGAAGCTGGAGTATGTCGAGCAATTGAAGCGAGTTGAATTCCAGATATTAAGCCTGTCAGATGAGGTCACCATATTACGCCAGGGTCTGGAGCAATATATTCAACTGGTGGAAGCTCAAAGGCGGCGCTACGAGT
>JADGEN010000021.1:23544-46101 GCA_016744355.1 Halieaceae bacterium | reverse complement strand
GTGCTGAACTGCTGGTTCGTGAGGGGGCACTGGATGAAGTTCGACTCCTGCTTGAAAAAATCGATATCAGCCGCGCCGATAGCGATACATTGGAAGCGAGGGCCTATTTGCTGGCGGATGTCTGCGATCGGCTAAACGATAATAGCCGCGCATTTCAATATGCGGAAGAAGCCAATGATCTGTGTCGCAAGACTTTGGCAGCGCAACGGACTCGGGGGCAGGACTACCTCGACCAGATCCGTGCAGTCAGTAAATGTCTCCCCGATATCAGGGACGCGGGCCCAGCTCAAACTGTGGGGGAAGAGCCCCGGCCTGCCCCGGTTTTTCTGGTTGGCTTCCCCCGTTCGGGAACCACCCTGCTTGACACCTTGTTGCGCGGCCACTCTTCGGTAATCGTAGTTGAAGAAAAGCCAATGGTCAGTGTCATGGAGCACTTTGTAAACCAACTTCCCGAGGGCTATCCTCGAGCGCTGGCGACCTTGAATAGCAAGCAACTACAGAACCTCAGAGCCCAATATTTCAGGGAGTTGGACAAGCACCTCGGCGTAGGGGGTTCCACACGCCTGGTGATAGACAAGTTGCCGCTGAATCTGGTGCACGCGGCTATGTTGTACCGGGTATTTCCCGAGGCTAAGTTTATTTTCGCCAAACGCCACCCCTGTGACGCCGTGCTCAGTGGCTTTATGCGAGCATTTGCGCTCAATGAGGGCATGGTTCACTTACTGGACTTGACCGACGCAGCGCATCTTTATTGCGAAGCGATGGCACTGTGGTGTGCAACAAATGAGTCGTTGCCCCTGCAGGTACATGAGGTCACTTATGAGGCCTTAGTTCATGATCCGGAGCCCGAGCTGCGCGCCCTGCTGGATTTTTTGAACCTGGATTGGGAAGCACAAATCCTGCAGCAGGACGCGACCGCCCTTTCACGTAGCGATATGGCGACGCCCAGCTATCGTCAGGTAAGTGAACCCATTCACCATCGCGCCGCATGGCGATGGCAGCGTTACAGAACGGAACTGTCACCGGTACTTGCCAGCCTTCTCCCCTGGGCGAATAGAATGGGTTACGAACTGGACTGAAACCGCACTCACCTATGGGCATGTTAAACCTGACAATATTTCCACAGAGGTTCTAAGTTCAATTTCCTGACAAATTACTCGATATTGCCACCGACCAAAGTCCGCATACGTACGACCTCCAGCCGGCATATTGTGCAAAAATACGCCATTATTTGATTTCAAACAGTGTTAGCTACTGCAATCAATCTTATATTTACAAGGTCGAACACTGTTTTGAGGATAGCCCAGCATGCTTTCTCACCTGAAGGACTTTTATCACACCATAGCCTCCGGCGAGGCGGAAACCTGGTCGGCACAGACAATACCCGAGTCCGACCTCGCTAACATCGTCTGGGACGCGTCTGTCGATGTCGCCGTCATAGGCTTCGGTGGTGCTGGCGCCGCTGCGGCAATCGAGGCCAAGGAGCAAGGTGCAGAGGTTGCGGTATTGGACCGCTTCTGCGGCGGCGGCTCCACCAAAATTAGTGGCGGCATTTTCTACGCGGGAGGTGGCACCCGCGTTCAACGCGAGGCCGGCGTAGAGGACTCACCTGAGAACATGTTCAACTACCTGCGCCAGGAGACTCTCGATTCAGTCGGAGAGGAAACACTGCGCAGGTTCTGTAATGAAAGCACTGAAAATTTTGACTGGCTGGAGGCGCAGGGCGTACCCTTCGAAGCGAGCACCTGCCCATTCAAGACCTCTTATCCTTCGAACCTCTATTACTTCTACTACTCCGGTAACGAGTCCTTTCCGCCGTACTCAGATAACGCCAAACCTGCTGCTCGTGGGCATCGCGCACATGCCCCGGGGGTTTCCGGGGCCGCGCTGTTCAACCCGTTAAGAACGAGCGCACTTAGTAAGGGTGTCGAAATTTTGCAACAACACAAGGCGATGCGCCTGCTAAAAACAGACAGCGGCCGGGTCGTGGGTATTGAGTGCCAGGCCATGAAAAAGGGCAGTGTGAGTGGCTGGCTGCACAGACAAATATCGGCGTTTATGATCTTCCTTCGGTACATGACGATCTACGCCGTCGGGGTTAATTACCTGATGCGCTGGATGATTGAGAAACTGGAGAAAAGCTACTCGAAGCGGTTTACGATGCAGGCCCGCAAGGGCGTCGTTATTAGTAGTGGCGGTTTTTACGCCAATCGTAATATGGTGGAGCGCCACGCACCTGACTACCTCTCTGGCGTCCCTCTGGGTACCATCGGTGATAACGGCAGCGGCATCCTGTTGGGAGAAAGTGTCGGCGGCTCCACAGCAATGATGGACAGTATTTCGGCATGGCGTTTCGTCAACCCGCCACAGGCGTTTATCAAGGGTATTCTCGTTGACCAACAGGGCACGAGAATCTGTAATGAAATGCTCTACGGCGCACAGGTGGCAGAGCGAATCATGAAGCAGGCCGAGGGCAAGGCCTGGCTCATCATCGACAGAGCCCTGTTTAAACAGGCACTGAAAGAACTCGGCCCCAGCCATGCCATGTGGTTCCAGTCGGTATCGGCCCTGGTATTCATGTACGCCGCCCGTAGCAAGAACGCCAGCCTTGAAGTACTTGCGGGCAAGCTGGGCATGCCTGCTCTGGCTCTAAGCCGCACCATCGAGGACTACAATCGACTGGCGGAATCCGGTGAGGCAGACAGCCTCGGCAAGCCGCAAGAATTTTTCACGCCTCTGGGAGAAGGTCCCTATTATGCCCTGAACTGCTCAGCTGACTCACTGATGGCCTGCCCCACCCTGAGTCTGGGTGGACTCCGGGTGGATGAAACCACCGGCGAAGTAATAGATGGCAGCCACAGCCCTATCCGCGGTCTCTATGCGGCGGGCAGGAGTGCCGTTGGCGTGGCGTCGCGTTCCTATGTTAGCGGCTTGTCGATTGCAGACTGTATTTTCTCGGGTCGCAGGGCTGGCCGTCACGCTGCGACAAGCGACAGGGCCTGAATCGGCTTAGCCACAAAGTAGGATCATAAGCGTGAGTAAGAAAAAAGTCTTCATTACAGGCGCCTCCGGATCCATGGGAGGCGCGGGTTTAAGGGAGCTACTTAAGCGCCGCGATCGCTTCGATATTGTTGCCTTGGTCATGCCCTCGACCACAGACAAACAAAAAATGCGCGCTTTTAAGGACGAACCGGGGCTTCGCATCGTATGGGGCGACCTGACCTGCTACGAAGATGTGTTGCAGTGCGTCAATGGTGTGGACATCGTGTTGCATCCGGCGGCACTCATTTCGCCCGCAGCCGATCACAATCCCGAGGCTGCACTGGCGGTCAATGTTGGCTCGATCGAGAATATCGTACGGGCAATCAAGACACAGCCCGACCCCGATGCGGTCAGGCTGGTAAGTATCGGTTCGGTGGCGATGACAGGCGACCGCCTCTACCCCATTCACGTTGGACGCACTGGCGACCCGCTGAAACCGAGTATCTACGATGCCTACGCCTGCAGCAAAATTGACGCCGAGCTTATCCTCGCAGAATCCGGTCTACGCCACTGGGTGAGCTGTCGCCAAACATTTATCGCCGTGCCGGACACCATGGCCCTGATGGATCCGATCATGTTTCACCAGCCACTGGATACCTGCATCGAGTTTTGTACAGCGTCCGATTCGGGCCGCCTGCTGGCCAATGCCTGTGAGGACAACATTCCGGATGATTTCTGGCGCCGCTTTTACAACATCGGCGGTGGCGCCGGTGCGCGAATTACCTACCTGGAACTGATGAAACATGTCTACAGCGCCATCGGCATGGGGCAACCGCAGGATTTTATGGAACGCAACTGGTTTGCACTAAGGAACTTTCACTGTCACTGGTTTGAGGATTCAGGAGTGCTCAACGACTATCTGGATTTTCAGCGTATGGACGTGGATGCGTGGATACAATCAATCATCGAGGGCTCACCCTGGTATGTAACGACATCGCGCAAAACCCCGTTTCGGCAATTGATGTCAACAAGACTGGCGAAGGCCGCTGTCCGCCGCTGGATGATGGCACCTCTGGCCTGCAACACCCCCGATAGCACACAATATTGGCTGAACAACCATCTGCCCGGGCGCACCAGCGCTTTTTTCAAGGATCCGGAGAGTTGGGCGGCCATCCCTGAGCATTGGGAGGATGTCAGGCAACCCGATTTCAACGACTATATACGACTCGACCACGGTTATGACGAATCGCAGCCATCGGGGCAACTCACCCTGGCGAGCATGCAACGGGCTGCCCGATTTCGCGGGGGCGAATGCCTGTCACAGACAATGGATAAAGGCGACCTCGGGCACAAACTACACTGGCGCTGCTGGCGTGGTCACGAGTTCGAGATGACCGCCAACACGGTGCTCAATGGCGGGCATTGGTGCCCCGAATGTTCACCACAAAAAATTGGTTGGGACTACGACCAGGAGGCAAACCACAACCCCTTCTTCGCTCAAGTCTGGCGCCCCAATCACGACCCATCAGAGGCCAACCACTACGCACACGACTGCTACATGGATGTAAGCGAGGACGCTTTAAGTTGACTCACGTTTTTATTGATTTCCCAATGCCTAACGATTACGCCCAAGCACTTCATGGGCATCTACCCACTCATTGGTACCGGTCTCCTTGTCTGTGCGCGCCGCCGAAACCAATGACAATTCACCGGCAACCACAAGGCCAGCGGCTATCTCCAGCAATTTGTAGGCCTTATCCTTGCCATAGCAATCCATTAACTCCAGGCACTCGCGCTGTGTTGCCAGACTCGTACCGCCACCGTAGGTCGCCATAATTAAGGCCGGTAGCGTTATGGAGTAGTAGAGGTCGCCGCTGCTGGTGACATAGTTGTACACACTGCATTGGTTGGCCTCGCCAATATTGGCCATATCCTGACCGGTAGCCATATACAGTGCAGCCAATCCGTTGGCTGGATGGGCTGCATTGTTGGAAGCCCCGGTTAAAAATGCAGCCAGAGTGTTTACCCCGGTGCTATTGCGCAAATTCTCCGGCGTAGTCCGCAGTACGTCCTTAAGCACCTGCCTCGGAATGATGATTTCCGCGGTCACCTTGCGGCCTCTTCCCTTCAATGAGTTGACGAAGGAGGTTTTCTTCTCCGTGTCCATGCCCCCGGAGAGACCGTAACTACGCAGCTTCGGATAATTAGCACGGATCCACTCACAGGCAACGAATGTGGCTCCGCCTGTCATGTTCTGGCCTGCAGCGTCACCCGTACTGTAATCAAACCGGGTATAGACCATGTTGTGCACCGGGTACTGTTCGATCTCCAGCAATTTACCCACTGAGGTTGTGGACTCAGCTTGTGCCTTGATCAATGCGAAATTGTCGCTCATCCACTTAACGAAATCCCGGGTGTCCCGCGCATTCTTGAACATGAACACCGGAGCCCGTTGCATAGATTCGCCCATCACCGTAGTGGTGACACCACCGCTTTCACGGATAACCCGCATGCCACGATTGTAACTGGCTATCAGGGTGCCTTCGATGGTCGCCATCGGCACATAAAAATCACCCTGGGCGTGCTCACCATTGACTACCAATGGGCCAGCGACGCCAATAGGCACCTGTGCCACACCAAATAGCTGCTCACAGTTACCCTTCATGGTTTCAGGATCGAAAGAAAAACGTTTGGTATGTTCGAGCGTGGTGCCCGATTTTTCCTCAAGAAACTGCTGCCGCTGGGCAATCATGTCGCTGCTGTAATCGTTATCTTTACTACGGGGTATCTTCGCGCTCATAACTCACTCCATATAGACACTGTCAATATTCAGGCAACACAATACCTGCCAATATTGACGCTGTCAATACTGAGTGTTAAATTCGCACCACAACAGACTGCTTATCAAATGAGGGCAACATCGTATCGTGACCACAAAACAATCCAGCGAGAAAAAGAGCTACCACCACGGAGACCTCAAGCAGGCCCTGCTGGACGAAACCGCGCGCATCCTGCGTGAAGACGGCGAAGATGGACTCTCCCTGCGACGCCTGGCTGCCAATTTAGGGGTATCGCGAACAGCTCCCTATAATCACTTCAAAAACAAGGAGAGCCTGCTTTGTGCTGTGGCTGAGGATGGCTTTGAGCGATTCAACCGAAAAATTCAGGCGGTGAGAAATAAAAACAAACGCCGCGGTGGCAAGGCTATCACTCTAGCCCTGGTTAGAGCTTATGTGGACTTTGCTCGAAACAACCAGGAGTACTACGACTTGATGTACGGCAGTAAGCCGTGGCATTCTGGAAACCTCAACGAATCATTGGCCGCCACCGCCCGTGGGACACTACGCCGAGATGTGGAACGATTAAAGCGAGGCCAGGAAACGGGTCTTATCTCCAGGAAAGTAGATGCGGTGCAATTCGTCCATCTCTATTGGGGTACGCTTCATGGCATTAGTCGCCTATTACTGGATGGCGTTTATACCAACTCGGCCTCAGTGAAAAAACTCTGTGATGGCACGGCTGATATGTTGTGGCAGCAACTGGATCCTGGCAACTAATGCGACATTAACACCGGATATAAAGACCCGACCAACAATGATACCTTTATTCGAACAGTTTCCTGCTCTCTTGGAAAAAATTCCATTCGTGTCAATGGGACACTACCCTACCCCTGTTCTGAGGGCGAATAAACTGGATAGCGATGGCCGCAGCTCGGGCATAATAGTTAAGCAGGACGGTCTTACCGGCGATCCGTACGGTGGTAATAAACTACGAAAACTTGAATTTTTACTGGGAGACGCCCTGGCAAAAGGCAAAACCGATATCGTTACCTTTGGCGGGGCTGGGTCAAATCACGCCTTGGCGACGGCAATTTATGCCCAGAGGCTCGGCTTGAAAGCGCACTCCTTTTTGATCGCGCAACCCAACTCGAAATCTCTGCAAAACAACCTATTGCGTTCACTGTCGACTGATGTGACCTTGCGGCATTTTGAAACGATACCAGGCCTTGCAAGCGGTACAATCCTGAAGTTAATCAGCCATGTTGTTCGCGGCAAAGGGCTACCCTGTGTAATACCGCCAGGGGGCTCATCTGCCCTAGGACTTCTTGGCTATGTCAATGCCGCCTTTGAACTCAAGGCTCAAATGGATGCAGGGGAAATTGAGCCACCTGATGTAATCTACGCCGCTGCAGGTACTTTGGGAACAGTGGCAGGGCTGGCATTGGGTTTTCAAATACTGAAACTGAAAACAAAAATCTGCGCTATCGCCGTAACAGATACAGATTTTTCGTCCATGCGAAAAGCCAAAACCCTGTTTGAAAAAACCAACAACTTACTACGGCAGGTCGACAAGAATATTCCAAAATGCAATTTTGAAGATTGCGCCCTGGAAATAAGGCGCGACTTCTTCAGCGGCGAATATGGCCGATACACGCAGAGGGGCATGGCAGCAGTGCGCCACATGAAAGATACCACTGGCTTAAAAATTGAAGGGTGCTATACGGGTAATTGCGTGGCAGCTTTGCTGGAAGACTTACAGCTGGGGCTACTAGACAACAAGCAAGTGTTATTCTGGAACACCTACGACGGCCATTCCCAATCTCCGACACCAGACACCCTCGATTATCATCAGTTGCCCACACCATTTTATCAGTACTTCGAAAACAACGTGCAGGAACTGGAGCTAAACTAACGAGCCATCAGGACAACATTTTTGACAGGCTAAATGTAGTCAGTGCCCCCCAAGTCCTGCTTTACTCAAACAACGTTTCGTCCGGTTCGCTAAGCTCCAATTGTTCCATCAGGTTGATGGCCACCTGTACAAAGTCTGAATCTGTGATAATGCCGGCAAGTTTCCCCTCACTAAGCACGGGCAGGCAGCCCAGCTTGTGTTTTTGCAGATACATGGCCGTGCTGCGCAGACTCGCACTTTCTCCTGTGGTTTGTACAGGCGCGGTCATCACTGAAGAGACGGCTACGTATCGATCAGAGGAGTTGTCGTTATCTATCGGATGAAGCACCGTTGAGTCTTCGGCCGCAAGTACATCGCGCTGCGTTATCAGCCCGACCAGATTGTTTTCGTCGTCTATGACCGGAATATGCCTGATAAGGTGTTGGGCCATCATCTCGCGGGCCTTTTCCAAAGTATCATCCGGTCCCAGAGTGTAGGGTTCTCTGGTCATGATCTCGGCGACAGTGAGCATTATAATTCCTCCGTGTAAAAATGTGTCTGAACATATTATTGCGTTTAGCTTCGTGAGGTCTTGATCGGCATCAAAAAAAGATGCTCTGACAAGTTAGTTGTTTGCAGAGTGTGCACACTGTATTTGTCATTGACTTCCCCTACACTATCAAACGACCTTCACAATTATCACCGCGGAGAACTCACAATGCCAAAAGAGGACCTTTTCACTACATACACGTAATTAAAGCCAGCCCTTTAAAAGGCCTATTTCGCCCCAAGATAAGAGGGTATGGCCAACAAAAACCCTCTGCGGGATAGCATTCTCATTGCCACCTCCTTCGCCGCACTAATCTGGGCACTGAAGTTCTTTGAATTCGCTGTAGGTGTGGATTTTTACAACCTGGGCGTACTCCCGCGAACCCAGAGTGGACTGCTGGGCATCCTAACGGCGCCACTCATTCACGGCTCATGGAAACATCTGATCGGTAATACATTCCCCCTGATCCTTCTTGGAAGCATGCTGATCTACGGCTACCCAAAGTCCCGATTCTGGGCACTGGCTGGTATCTGGCTCTTGTCGGGGGCCGGTGTATGGCTATTCGCCAGAAGCAGTTATCACTTGGGTGCAAGTGGCATAACCCATGGTATATTTTTCTACTTATTTGTTGGCGGCATTCTCCGGCGCGACAGACGTTCAGCCGCTCTGCTGATGGTGGCGTTCTATATGTACGGCGGCATGTTACTAAGCATTCTGCCGGGCGACCTCGGAGTATCTTTTGAATCTCATTTCTTTGGAGCGGCATCCGGCGCCATTTTGGCCTATGTATTTCGCAACCGGGACCCCAAGCCCGTGCGCAAGCGCTATGCCTGGGAACGGGGCGCTGATGAGGTTGAAGACCTGGAAGAAGACCCCATTATTGGCGATCAATGGAGGGCGAGAACGCGCTCACCACAGGATAATGCCTAACGGCTGTATTTAAGGGCGCCACACTGTAATAAATGGCAGACGTCTTACCCTCAACAGATTCTCGGCAGCTGTTCACCGCTCAACCAATCGACAACCCGGCTTCCTCCGAATGCTGTTTTCATCTGAACAAAGCGATGGTCATCAACCACAGCCTCTCCAATAATACTGGCCTCCCATCCTTTAGGGTGCGCTCTCATCACCGCTAACAACTGGTCCGAATGCTCCGGGGCGCAAAAGGCCACCAGCTTTCCTTCATTAGCAATATACAAAGGATCCAGGCCTAAAAATTCACAAGCTGACGCTACCTGTGCGCTAATGGGTATTTGCATCTCATCAAACTGTATTCCCACACCCGATTGCTGCGCTATTTCATTGAGCGTGGTTCCAAGCCCTCCCCTCGTTGGATCTCGCATACACTTTATCTCAGGTACAGCTGTAACCATCACGTCAACCAGATCATTCAGGGATTGACTATCCGATAGCAGTGTCGTTTCAAATGTCAGGTTCTCGCGCTGGGACATTACGGCAACACCATGGTCGCCAATACTGCCACTAAGAATAATCTTGTCACCGGGCTTAACATTACTTCCCGCTATATCCAGGCCTGTGGGTATAACACCGACGCCTGTCGTGCTTATAAAAACACCATCGCCGTTGCCTCGTTCTACTACCTTCGTGTCACCCGTAACAATCGTTACACCGGCTTCACCTGCGGCCAAAGCCATCGAATCAACAATCCGCTTCAGGCTCTTTAAAGGATAACCTTCTTCAAGAATAAACCCGGCAGACAAAAAATAGGGCTTGGCACCGGACATACAGATATCGTTAACGGTGCCATGGATCGCCAAGGAGCCGATATCGCCTCCGGGGAAAAACAGGGGCGACACAACATGGCTATCTGTTGCCATAACCACTCGACCAGCCGGCAAGTCAAAACTTGCCTGATCATTCTTTTGACTCAAATAGGGATTATCAAATGCGGAAATAAAAAGCTCATCAACTAGTTGAGACATGGCCCGGCCACCACTGCCGTGGACCATCTCTACTATACCGGACGAAAAGTTAAGACCTGTTTTTGTTTTTCCTTTCATTAGCTGGAACACTCATTAGTCGGTGGTAATACCCTGGCGCGACCGTAACTATAATGAGCTGCACAGGCTCCTTCTGACGAAACCATACAAGCTCCGATAGGATTGTCAGGCGTACATAGCGTGCCAAACAACTTACACTCCTCTGGCGCTTTAACACCACGTATTATCGCCGGGCATTCACAGGCCTTGTTTTCTTTGGCACGTCGATTCGACAAGTTAAAACGTTTCTCTGTGTCAAATTCACAATAGGCTTCTCTAATTTGTAATCCACTGTCAGGCATAAAACCCAACCCACGCCACTCAAATTCCTGACGTAATTCCAGCGTTTCCTGTACCAGGGCTTGTGCTTTCAGATTCCCATCAGCCGTTACGGCTCGAGTAAATTCATTCTCGACTTCAACCCTGTGTTCATTCAGTTGGCGCACTAACATTAAGATTGATTGCAACACGTCAAGTGGTTCAAATCCTGAGATAACGACCGGTATCTTGTATTGCTGCGCGACAAAATTATAGGGATCGCTACCTATCACGGCACTCACATGAGCAGGACCGATAATCCCATCGATCTTCAGAGAATCTTCTGTGCGCACTTCAGGTAAGTCGAGTATGCCAATAATCGCCGCTGGCGTGAGTACGTGATTACAAAATACCGAGAAGTTCCTTAGCTTTGCCTTGTTAGCCTGTTGTATAGCGATCGCGGTTGGCGGTGTTGTGGTTTCAAACCCTATGGCAAAAAACACCACTTGTTGATCGGGATTCTCTTCGGCTATTGTCAAGGCATCCATGACAGAATAAACCATTCTGATGTCTGCCCCTTCGGCTTTAGATTTAAGCAAGCTGGTTGTTGACCCAGGCACTCTTAACATATCGCCGTAGCTGCAAAGAATAACGCGGTGTGCAACCGCCAATTCAATAGCCATATCAATGCGGCTCATCGGTAATACACAAACAGGACAGCCTGGTCCATGTATCAAACGAATAGCATCGGGCAGTAAATCAGGAATACCGTAACGATAGATGGCATGGGTGTGACCACCACAAAATTCCATCAACCGATACTCTCGACCGACGACCATCTCCGCCGAAATTTTACCAATTAGCTGCTGCGCTATATCGCCATCGCGGAACTCATCAACATATTTCATTTGTGTTTTCCAGCTCCCTGAAGAGCGCCAGAGTTTTTTCCGCCTCTTCCGGGTCTAATTTACTTAAGGCATAACCGACATGAAGAATCACATAGTCACCAACCTTTATGTCGTCAACAAGAGCTATAGAGATCGATTTTTTGATACCACCTATATCAACCACCGCCATAGCGTCTGATTGAATTTCTTCAATGCACACTGGAATTGCGAGACACATCAGCGCTTACCCTTATTTTTCAGAAACTGTTGCGCAACCCATACCTGGCCTAAACTCAAGCCACTATCGTTACACGGCACTTTCTCAGCCTGATACACATCGACTCCCTGCTCACTTAAACACTTATGCAAGTTATCACGTAAATTTGTATTCATAAAACAGCCACCTGTAAATACAATTTGAGTGATGTTGCTGTTTTTCACTGCCAGCATTACCCATTCTGCCAGCGCGACCACTAACACCTTGTGAAACAGTTGTGCGCCCAGGATTGCATCGGGTTCATCAGCTAGTATCGACAGCATAGGGTATAGATCCAATTCACCGTTAGGCCCTAATTGGTAGCAGGATGCTGTATCCCACTCCGTGACACGTTCTTTTTCCTTAACACTACCAGCCAGTGCTTCTAGCACCATCGCTGCCTGTGCCTCATAATCTACGGTCAGCTTAACACCCAACAAGGCGGCAGCTGCATCAAACAAACGTCCCGCACTGGAGGTTTCATGCACATTCAACTGCTTGTCCAACATCTGTACTACGGTTGATGCAGCTCCGAACCCAGAGAACCGGCTTTCAATTTCATCACCACGATTCAACTTATGTAACACCCCCGCAGCAATTCGCCAGGGCTGCTTTGTTGCTTTATCCCCACCCGGTAATGGCAAGGGAGTGAAGTGACCCAATCTGTCAAACTCCGCTCCGGCGAGCTTCAACAACTCACCACCCCACAATTCACCATTGGTCCCCAGACCTAAACCGTCTAATGCCAAACCGATGACGGGTCCTGTCAGCTGGTGCTCCGCCACAACCGCTGCAACATGAGCATGATGGTGTTGAACTTCGATAATCTCGCACCCAAGCTGGCTCGCCATTGACTGCGCAAACTGCGAGCTATAAAAATCCGGGTGACTGTCCCTCACGATCAACGCTGGCGTTATCTGCAATAACTGCTGAATCTTTGCAACTGTCTCATCAAAGTAACGACGGCTGGATGCATTATTCAGGTCCCCTATATAGGGAGATAAGAAGGCCTTATTATCCCGACTCAAGCAGACAGTGCTTTTTAAGAAACCACCGACTGCCAGGATAGAAGCAGTGCTATCTCTCAACTTTATAGCCTGAGGAGCCAGTCCCCTCCCCCGACGGACAATAGCAGGATGCACTCCTACACTCTGGATAACTGAATCGTCACAGCGCTGAAGGATATCGCGGTCATGAAGCAAGTAGCCATCAACCACCTCTGACAGTAGTTCGATTGTTTCGTCATTATCGATAAGTAGTGGTTCGCCTCGTGCATTGGCACTGGTCATCACCAGCAGTAGATCTTGTGACTGTTGTAGCCAGGCGTTTCCCGTCGGGTAACCGGCGGCAGCGTGGAATAGCATATAGTGAATCGGCGTATAGGGTAGCATCGCGCCAATACAATTGAGGTCTGGAGCAACACCGGCGATCAAATCATCGGCCCTAACGGTTTTCGGCAACAATACAATCGGCGCCGACTGGGATGACAGCAACTCGGCGCTATAATCACTACAAAAACCTATCTCACCCAACGATGCCCTATTACAAGCCATTATCGCCAGTGGCTTTGCTTTGCGCCGTTTCCTGGATCGAAGTTTCTCAACGGCTTGCCAGTTACGGGCATCGCACACCAGATGAAAGCCCCCAAGCCCCTTGATGGCCACAATGCCCCCCGTTTGAATACACCTGAGCGTTTCTAAAATCGGATCAGTGAAATTCTCTTTCTTACTTTGGGAGTTGATCCACCTCAGCTTCGGACCGCACTGTAGGCAACATACAGGCTGAGCATGAAAGCGACGATCGACCGGGTTCTGATACTCTTCGCGGCATTCCCTGCATAGCTCAAATGCCGACATCGACGTATTCTCTCGATCATAGGGCATTCGATTGACGACAGAATAACGAGGTCCGCAATTGGTGCAATTGATAAAGGGATGCAGATAGCGTCGATTTTCAGGGCTGAAAAGCTCTGCCCGACAATCAGGGCAAAGGGCCACGTCCGGGGTAATACCCAGTTTGATATTACTACTTTCACTGACAGAGATCGTAAAATCTGTGGCGTTTATTAGTGCTTTCTGGTGGCATTCAATATGATCAATAACTGCCAGGGGAGGCATTTCACTGAGCAATCTACGTTGAAAACAATCGAGGGTATTTTCATCGCCCTGAATTTCAATCTTCACTCCATTACCGTCGTTCACAACGTAACCGTTAAGTTTTAGTTGCGAAGCCAACAAATAGACAAATGGTCTGAAGCCAACCCCTTGCACCTGCCCCTGTATAAGCAACTGCAGACACTGCGGTGTCACTGAGGATGATCTGCTTTTTTTTCAGAAACCCACTGATACCACATCGGCATGCCTTCACCGGTTTTGGCAGAGCATTGGATGACATCAATATCCGGGTTTATACGCCTGGCGTAGTCGATACAGGCATCTACATCAAAATCCACATAGGGCAGTAAATCAATTTTGTTTAACAACAGTAAATGGGAACCGTGAAAAATGTCGGGATATTTGAGCGGCTTATCGTCGCCTTCAGTCACCGAGAGTATGACGACCCTTGCCTTTTCACCAAGATCAAAGGCGGCAGGACAAACAAGGTTACCCACATTTTCAATGTATATCGTTTCTAATGCGTCAACTGGAACTCGCTCAAATGCATGTCCCACCATGTGAGCGTCCAGATGACAGCCCTTGCCGGTGTTAATTTGCACCGCTAAAGCGCCCGTCTTTCGAATACGCTCCGCATCATTACTGGTTTGTTGATCACCCTCGATAACAGCGACACTGGACTTCGATTTTGTTTCGTCAATGGTACGGGTCAACAACGCTGTTTTACCTGAACCCGGACTGGAAACCAGGTTTATCGCCAGTACATTATTCTGTTCCAAATACAGACGGTTCTTCCGGGCATACTCGTTATTTTTGCCAAGAATATCCTGTTCGATGGTAATCATACGTTCTGAAGAAACGCCCGGTGCATGGCTATGAACATGAGTAGGTTCATCATGTACATGATGATGGGCATGCCCATCTATTTCAGGTTTGTCGGTTCCACATCCACATGTCGTACACATAGTCTTACTCCACTTCTAGCTCTTTAACCCGCATCTCTGTACCTGATTTTGGCGTAACACGGAAGCCTCCACAGACTGGACACGGATCATAAAGTTGGTCAATGGTAACGTCAATATTACAATCCATACAGTGACCCAATCCTGCAACTTCAATTATCTTCAACTGAGCCCCTTCAGCCAGGGTCCCGTGACTGACAGAATCAAAACAAAATTCCAAAGCCTGCGTTTCTATGTGTGATATTTTTCCAATCTCTAAGCAGATCGTTTTCACCCGACTGAACTTTTCTGTTACTGCTGAAGCTTCTATAAGATCAACCACGGCTTCGGCAATCGACAACTCATGCATGACTGGCGAACTCACCTGACTGAAGACATCGGGTAATGAATATTTCGGCCAGATTCAGATTAGCGACAGCCTCAGCTGTAAGTCCCTCTTCGATTTTTTCAAACTCATAGCCACGAATCCCCAACACATAGGCTTTGGTTGTCGCCTGAAACAATTCAACACTTAAGCCCAAAACAGCCTGCGGCGATATACTGTGGGTACTAAATCCGAGTTTCATATCTGTCTTATCGAATGTCAGAGCACGAAAAGAATAGGATTGGACGTCTTCTACCGTCGCATCTACAAAAACAACCACGTCAGCTTTTGCAATATCCCATGCATGCTCAACGCTTAGCTGATAATCAGAATCGATAACCAACCCATCAATATCAAGATTCTCAAGTCTTGCAGCCAGGGCGGGGCCCAAACCGTCATCCTGACGGCCCGGGTTGCCGTAGGCAATAAGTAGAATGTCGGGGTTCAGACACACTGACTATTACTATCCAACAATCGATTATCAACATCAAACAGTTCGATTTTCAATGGCATCTGCCCCAGTGCATGGGTCGCGCAAGATAGACAAGGGTCATAGGCGCGAATAGCGACCTCCACATGATTCAGCATCCCCTCTGTAATTTTGGGTTGGCCAGATATGTAGGTTTGTGCGACTTTTGCGACAGCGCGGTTCATCGCCTCATTATTGTGAGTCGTCGAGACGATCAGGTTGCAAAAACTGACCTGATCGTTTTCATCCACTTTGTAATGATGGATTAACGTGCCGCGAGGTGCTTCAATAACGCCTACCGCTTCTTCTCGTCGTTCACCTTTAACAACCAAATCGGTGCCTTGCAGATCACTGTCATTCAGAAGTTCGCGAATTTTTTCAATACAGTGCAGTGTTTCTATCATGCGTGCCCAATGGGTTCCGAGGGTCGTATTATTCGGCTTCCCTTGTGTCAGGGCTCTCAACTCTTTATGGGCTCTTCCTGCTTCTGGTGTATCGATAAAGCTGGCATTATTCATACGGGACATGGGGCCCACTCGATACCAGCCATCAACATTCCCTTGTTGTTTAATGTAGGGGAATTTCATGTATGACCAGGAACGCACTTCTTCAACTAGTTTTTCATGATATTTCTGATCGTCGACGTGATCAAAAATCATATTGCCCGATGCATCCTGGGCGCGAAAGCCACCGTGGTATAAATCAAGTGCACCATCTTCACGAACGAGAGAAAAATGACCAGAAGGAAAAGAGGCAAAACTTTTTACCAGATCAAGATGCTCCATGGAATAGTCTCTAGCTAATGCCAAAGCCCCCTTAGCCCACTCCTCTATCTGATCAAGGTCTTTCAACAGGGCATCACGTTCCTTTAAAGACAGGTTTTTGTTAATGCCACCCGGTATCGCTCCCGTACCGTGAATTTTCTTCCCAGCAGTGGCCAGAATAATTTCCTGACCGTATTTGCGCATCATTACTGCTTGCATGGCTAATTCGGGAAACTCGGCAATCACCCCAAAAATATTACGTTTCTGTGGATCAGCATCAAAACCGAATAACAGATCAGGGGAGCAAAGGTGAAAAAAATGTAATACATGGCTTTGCATTACCTGACCATAGTGCATTAAGCGTCGCATCTTTTCGGCTGTTGGCGTTAGCTGGTCTGCTCCAACAATCAGGTCCATGGCTTTAGCTGCAGCCAAATGATGACTAACGGGGCAGATGCCACACAATCGCTGCACTATAACAGGCACTTCCCACAGAAGACGACCACGGATAAATCGCTCGAAACCACGAAACTCGACAATATGCAGGCGGGCTTCACTGACGTTGTTATTTTCATCCAGATGGATGGTGACCTTACCGTGACCCTCGACACGGGTCAGTGGATCGATTTCTACTACTCTGGTTTTTGTCACAGCCTATAACCCGCTAATCATATCGTATCAACTCACCAGGCAAGTCTTCTGGCTTCCCTAGAATCAATGCCGTTAATGTCTGAAACAACACGTCACCCGACGGGGGACAACCTGGTATCTGGTAATCAATCTTCACAACTTCATAACAAGCATATACCTTGTCAAGAAGGAGAGGCAACACGGGGTCGCTGGGTATGCCTTGTGTTTCATTACGTGTATACGGGCTATCAATATAGGCTTCTTCAAGACACTCTTTCAACGGGTCATCAGAATGCATAATGGCGTTTCGCATAACCGGTAATCCCCCCATAATCGCGCACTGACCTACAGCGACCAATACATCACAGTTTTTGCGAAATTCACGTAGCGTATGCACGTTTTCTTCATTGCAGCAGCCACCCTCAACGAAGCCAATATCACATCTGTGGGTGAATACTTTCAAATCATTAAGAGGTGAACGATCAAATTCGACGTACTGCAGAAGATCAATAAGGCGTTCATCAATATCGAGCAGTGACATATGACAACCAAAGCAACCTGCCAGCGACGTTGTAGCCATCCGTTTTTTCTTGATCTCTGCCATATTTTTTTGTCTCACTACTGTCAATCTCAGTTCTCTCTATCGCTGCCAATGATTGACTCATCAAACTCTCTGTGACCAATCGGGACAGAAAAACCAACACCCTTTCGGATAATACAGCCTACCGGGCATGTCTCAACGCCAATGGCGGCATCATCAATACTCGCATCGGTTAACGCGAGGTTATCAGCATTAACTGCTACCCGCTTATTAATACCGCGACCGACATAACCAAAAACACCTTTATGATCAACGTCATTTGACACACGAATACACCGACCGCAACGAATACAGCGATCGGTATCCAAAGCGATATCCGGGTGGCTGGCATCTAATGATCGGGCTGGCTGCAGATAAGGGTATTTTGTCGCTTGAGTGATCTCCAATCGATAAGCCATGGCTTGAAGTTCACAATTTCCGCTGGCTTCACAAATAGGACAAAGATGATTACCCTCATGAAACAGCATGCGCGTGAGGTCCCGACGAACATTCAACAACTCAGTGGTCTCATTTTCGACCACAGCACCCTCTTCTACTGGCTGTGTACATGAAGCAACTGGCCTACCATTCAGCCTAACTGTGCAAAGCCGACAGCTTCCCTGAGGGTCCAGACCTTCAACATCACATAGCTTAGGGATATAGATGCCCGCCTGTTCAGCAGCGTCCATAATGGTTTCTTCCGTTGAACCCTCAAGCTCAACACCATCAATGGTAAACCTGACCCTTTTATCCGTCATGATAAGCACGATACGCTATTATTCATCATCATTGTCTCCGTGTAAAAACGGTTCTCGCCTGGTTAATCGGCGAGATTCTTCAAGTGCATTTTGAAGACTAAAGCCTGCTTTCATACCATCTTTATGCTCTTTTAACAGCGCCGAATACACCAACGGAAAATTCTTCATGCTCGTTAGTATTGGATTGGGTGATGTATGCCCCAAACCGCAACGACTGGTCACTATAATAGTATTCGATAACTCTTTGAGATACTCCAGGTCTTCAGGTTCACCGAGACCACAACGAATCTTCTCAATTCGCTCCTTCAAGAACACATTACCAACCCGACACGGCGTACAATAACCGCAGCTTTCTTCAACAAAAAAGTCAGCAAAGTATTCAACAACCTCAAGCACATCACGGTTTGGGCCAAATACCATTATCGAACCGCCAGTTGACAGATCTTCAAAACAGATTTTTCTAGCGAAAGAATCTGCTCCTATGATCTCACCACTTGGCCCACCTACCTGTACCGCTCGCACGTCAGGCGCATCAACCAACTCAAGTAATTCTTTAACCGTAATGCCAAATTCAACTTCATAAACACCCGGACTATTACAATCGCCACAGACACTTAGCAACTTCGTTCCGCTACTGGAGTCTGTACCGAAAGACCTGAACCAATCTGCACCATGAGCCAGAATTCGCGCTACGCAGCAAAAACTCTCGACATTGTTAACGACCGTTGGACAATCAAGATAGCCTTTCTCAACAGGAAATGGCGGCCGTGTTTTTGGTTCACCCCGGCGCCCCTCACATGAACTGATTAGCGAACTTTCTTCGCCGCAAATATAGGCTCCAGCACCCAGTTGAATACGAACGTCAAAATTGAAGCCTTTTACACCGGCAATATTTTCCCCCAGCAGGTTTTCTTCACGCAATTCTTGCAACACTGACTCGAGGTATCCGAGTAGGTAGACATATTCACCGCGCAGATAAATAATTCCCTGGTCACTGCCAATCGCTCGACCCGCTATCACCATACCTTCAACAGCCAGCTTCGGATGCTCGGTCAACAACACTCTGTCCTTAAAGGTACCTGGCTCACCTTCATCAGCATTACAAATAACATATCGCTGCTCAGCTTCGGTAGATGCCGCCATTTCCCACTTTCGACCACATGAAAAACCAGCACCGCCTCTACCACGCATTTTTGAAGAGACAAGTTCTGTGATGATTTGAGAGGGGCTATATTCAATAGCCTTCGCTAAACCCTTATTCTCCCCAGTATTGTTAAGTAACACCGCCCCTGAAAGTTGAACATTATTGTTTACCATCGACCTTATACGGTCATCTGAATTCCCGCCGTCTCCAAACGCTTCCACAAGGTTTTCAGGTTCACAACCATCTTCCAGCTTCTTCAAGTAATCAGTAATACTGTCTTCGCTTAATGAAGTTAAGACGATGTCATTAACCATGGCTGCAGGAGCCTGATCAGACATCCCAATACAAGGCGTGTAGTCAAGAGAATACCTCCCATCTTCAGATGTCTCACCAATAGATATACCGAGTTTCTGCTGAATAATAGCGGCGATTTTCTCAACACCGGCATGACGATCAATAATGTCATCACACAAACGGATACAAATTTTTCCTTTGGGCGATTGAGAGAAAAAACTGTAGAAGGAAACAACCCCTTCTACTTCTACACGAGAACATGACAATTGAGTGGCGAGCTCATTCACGCACTCTTTATCAACGCAACGATATTCTCTTTGAATCGCAATAAGAATATCCATCATTCGGCGCTTGTCGCCATTAAAACGCTGACAGATGTCCTTCACCATATCAAGATTCGTTATCACGCTCTCTGTTCTCTTTCTGGATTAAGGCCTGTTACACAGCTTCGCCTAGCTGCACAGCTATTGTAAAGTCCATTATGGGAGAGAATTGATATAGGTCGTTTTATTGATCACTACAGCCCACTTATAGTTCTTATACTGAGGTGTTAATTTTATCACTGTATAGTAACGTTCTGGCCAGGTATTTAGAGCAGCCCAATAAACAACCCAACAGACAAATAAGGAAGCAGTATGCCACTTGATATTGATCTAACGGTTTTAGATCAGAGCCCGGTTCACCCCGCTGAGACTTTACCGCAGCGCACCAATGCTGGAACCATGTCACTTGAATTGGCAAAGGCCTGTGACGCACTAGGTTATGCTCGATACTGGGTGGCGGAGCATCACAATAGCCCTCAGTTTGCGGGCCCAAGCCCCGAAATACTAATTGCCAGCATAGCAAGCGTAACAAGAAACATTCGTGTAGGTAGCGGTGGCGTGATGCTAAGCCATTACAGCCCTTATAAAGTAGCCGAAGTGTTTAATATGCTGAATGCCTTATTCCCCGGGCGGATAGATTTAGGCATAGGCCGGGCACCGGGTGGAGACGTGTTAGCGTCAACAGCATTGGCCTGGCCCGGTCAGCCCCAAAATGCTAACAGCTACCCCGGGCAAGCAGTCACATTAAAGTCCTTACTAGAGAAAAACATACCCGCCGATCACCCTTGGTCAGGGCTACATATCAGCCCTGATTTGGCGACTAGCCCCGAGATGTGGATGCTGGGGTCAAGTGGCGGCAGCGCTGAACTTGCTGGGCAAATAGGGATGAATTTGGCGCTAGCGCGTTTTATATCACCTGACCATTGTACACCCGATATTTTTGATAAGTATGATCAAGCCAGGCATGATGCGGGCCATGCCGGGGTAGCTAAACGTATGCTGGCCATTGGTGCTTTTTGTGCAGAAACACAGGAAGAGGCTGAGTTATTAGCAAGTACGGCTATTTATCGAAAAATGATGACACAGCAAGGTGATCGAAACGCATTATTTGAGCCAGAAACGGTACAAGATCACCGTAAGCATTTTTCGGATTCACAGGAGTCGGAGTATCGGCACTTGTTAGACGGTTACACCGTGGGAACCCCCTCGCAGTGTAAAGAAGAAATTGAAACGCTATCTAAAGCATTTGGAACTACCGAAATTGCTGTCGTTACTGTCACGCATGACTTCAGTGCGCGGCTTGAGAGCTATCGCTTACTGGCTAGCTGATAGCGAAGAGCGACACGGTAGTTCTAAAAAGCAGCGTTACTTCTTCCCCATTAATTCCATCAGGGCTAAAACAGTCGCCTCAACACCGCTGGTAACGGCTGGCTCAGGGGCGATTTTGAATAATGGGCTATGGTGGCTCGGTACGGGTGTGCCGCCGTTTTTTGCTATTTCAAAGTCTTTCTTGGGTGTGCCGCCGATGGCAAAATAAACACTCGAAATATAAGGATCCGTGGTAAAAAATGGGTAATCTTCAGCCCCCATACCTTTAGGCGGCTTTTCCGACAGTATTTCCTTGCCCATCTTGTCGACCCATACAGCACGTAATCGTTGGGCCATCTTGGCATCATTAATTGTCGGAGGAACACTCTCATTCGAGACCGTTACTTCGGGTAATTTATCCTCCGGCAAGCCCGCTACGCGGCCCATATTCTCTGCGATTCGTACAATGCCGTCTAATAAAAGTTTACGCGTTTCCAAACTGGTGTTGCGCACAGTTAATTGAAGAACCGCTCTATCGGAAATGATGTTGTGCTTGGTACCCGAGTGAAAAGATCCGACGGTAACAACACCCGGGTCTCGGGGAGGTAACTCACGAGCCACAAGTGTCTGAAGAGCCATGACGATTTGCGAGCCGAGCACTATGGGGTCTTTACCCGCGTGCGGGCTGGCACCATGAGCACCCACGCCGTGAATAACGATATCTACTGTATCGGCGCCGGCGTAGGGACTGCCATCGGAGACGCCTATTTTTCCGGCTTCAATTTCAGAGCTGACATGAAATGCCAAGCCATAGTCAGGCGTTCCAAAGCGCTGATAGAGATTGTCTTCCATCATCATCCTGGCCCCTATGACCCGCTCTTCGGCGGGCTGTACGATCAACATCAAAGTGCCAGACCAGGCATCTTGATGCGACTGCATATATCGGGCGGTACCCACCAGGCTCGTTATATGTACGTCGTGTCCGCAGGCATGCATAACAGGAACTTCATTACCTGTAATTGGATCTTTTTGCTTCACTTTTGACGCATAAGCCAAACCTGTTTTTTCTTCCACCGGCAAGCCATCCATGTCTGCTCGCATACTGACCAAAGGCCCTTTCCCATTTTTCAAAATTGCGACGACACCTGTGCCACCGACACCTGTTGTCACATCGAAGCCAGCTGCAGCGAGCTCTTTCGCCATGCGTGCGGCTGTTTCATTTTCGACAAGACTTAACTCGGGG
>JADGEN010000021.1:0-23534 GCA_016744355.1 Halieaceae bacterium | reverse complement strand
GGGTTGGCATGAAAATGTAAAAACAATGGCTTCAAGTAGGAACTGTATTCGGCGTCAATCTGTTTGGAAAGATCGCTGTCTGAAAATGAGGCTGTGCTGGAGAGGGTCAAAAGAAGTGCAGCTGATAGTGTGATCGCCTTATGCATAAAAACTCCAATTTCCAATTAGTTATCGTAGACATAGCTTAACCGAAAGCGCTGCCAGTGGTAGTAATAAATTATCTTCTTGAAGCCCAATAGATCCAACCCCCAATCTCAGGCTACCGACTTGCATCATTGGGTAAACGGATTTTCCTGCAAACCTTGCGACTGCGGGAATCCTGTCAAGATTCGTAACTTATCTGGGCAAACCCCCGATGCATAGTCATTTGGCTTAAAACCTCGTAAGCTTGTGCCCCATGCAGAACGCAAAAGCCGACATAGAAGGTCGAAGTAAGCGCCGCCGAATTCAGGCCATTATTATAGTCACTGTGATTGCTATCGGTCTCGTCAGGTTTTTCGAATCACAGGCGACAACCACGATAATACTCGTTCGCCATGCCGAGAAAGACTCTCTGACTGCTGAAGACCCTAGCTTGTCGCCGGCAGGAAGGCATCGGGCCATAGAGCTTGCTCGTCTACTCGTCGACGCTAATGTGGTTACCGGAGTCGATGCAATTTATTCCACGCCGTTCAAACGAACACTACAAACGGCGCTGCCAGTGGCCACAACGCTTGGACTCGAAATGAATCGCTACGACCCTCATGACAATAAGGCGCTTCTGGCGACTATTCTCAAGAACCATAAAGATAAGATTGTTCTTGTAGTCGGGCATAGCAATACAGTTCCGACATTAGTTTCGGATTTTGGGGCGAGTAAAGAAGCCCCCCCCATCGCCGAGTTTGAGTACGACAATATCTATATTGTTTCTATACCCTGGCTTGGCAAAACGAAAACAATCCGTCTTCGATATGGAGAGCCGTACACCGGAGAGCCGGCCTCAACAACTGAACCCTAAGCTCTACTCCCAGTAGTAAGATCGCTTTTTCGCTGCATCAGCTCTCACTTCATTCATAGTGTCGGCATCGTAAAGCCGGCCATTTAGCATCACCTGATCGATTTCATCGGTATTGTTGATGTCTTCTAGCGGGTTCGCGTTCATCACCACTAGATCAGCCAGTTTGCCTGACTCGATCGATCCAATATCATCCGCAAAACCAAGGTGCTGCGCGGGCACAATCGTGGCTGCTCTCAGCGCTTCCATCGGTGAGAAGCCACCCCTGACGAACGACCATATCTCCCAATGCGCCGCTAAACCCTGTTGCTGACCATGGGCACCAATAGAAACCAACACGCCTCGTTCTTTCAATAAATGAGCCGTTTTGGCACTGACCTGATCGGCAAAGTCAGAATCCGGTGCGGTAGTTCTGCGCACCGTAGCCGGTTGCAATACATGAGGGGGAACATGCTTGGACAAAATGGGATGCAACCAAACATCAGTAGCCTGACGCCAATAGGGGTCGCCTGCCAATCCGCCGTAGGTCACCACCAATGTGGGCGTGTAAGCCACTTCGGTTTGCGAGTACATACTAAGAACATCTTCATAAATCATAGCTTGCGGAATATTATGCTCTATCGAGGTATTGCCATCGGCTACCATGGCCATGTCCATATGGTAGTGAGCCCCACCTTCAGCCACCACAGCGACGCCTGCTTCGATAGCAGCCGCTACCACTTTCTGGCGTTGATCGCGTCTAGGCTGATTATAGTTTTTGATCGAATGTGCACCCTGCTTGGCTAACCGAAACACATGATCTTTGGCGTCTTCGTAGCTTTCGATACTGGCATAGGTGCCAGGTCTTTTGGCACCGTACACGATCTCACCCGTTGAGTAGATTCTTGGGCCCAACAATTCTCCTGAGCGCTGATATTCTGCCGCCGAGAATATGTGACTGGCTCGACTGGAAGGATCATGAATGGTGGTCACCCCCAGAGCAAGGTGCGCGATTAAAGACCAATTTTGCTGTGGGATGATATCACCTTCACCCTGTGGACCATGGGCGTGCGCATCGATAAACCCAGGTGTAATCCACTTTCCAGTCATATCTATAACATTGGCGCCATTGGGAATAACGACATCCGCGCCCATGCCTTGAATACGATTGTTCTCAACAATAAGTGTAACGTCTTTGTGCACCTCGTCAGCATCATTCATGGTGATGACGTTAGCATGAGTGAACGCAGTCACCCCCTGAGGCACATCAGCGTCAAACTCCATGGATAAATTCCACCCCGCATTGGGTGGCTGGTAGCCAATGACTTCTTCGTTAGAAGCATTTTCGCTATCTTGCTGTGCCGACCAGGTTTCGGGCACGGGGCGCAAATTATCAATCGAAGAAGAGAATACCACTGGCCCCAAACTCCAATGAATGCTGCCGCCATTGTTACCCCAATGCATATAGGCTGAACCATGACCACTGACTTCCACCAGGGGCATGCCACCCGCATCTTTACCGGCGCTGAGGACTTGCGGCCCAGGCAATAAAGGCATCACGAATACATCGTAGTTTTCATTAAAAGCCAGGTGTCGTCCGTCGGGTGCTATCTGATATTCCCGCACCAACTCTGAAGTAGCATGAACGCGTTCGTTGTAACCATCAAGATCAACTGAGACCAATTCAACGGCCTCACCCTTACGCGTAAGGTAAACGCGGTTATTTGCTGGCCCAAAGTGCGGCCAATTTCCAGTGTCGGTGACTTTGCTTGATTTACCACCACGAGATGAAATGACATAAATGCCCGGCGCTTCGGACCACCTGGAGTCTGTCAACTTACCGCCCTGCCCTTTTTCAAATACGATCTGTTTTCCGTCAGGTGAAAATCGGGGCAGTCGGTAATGTCCAGGTTCTTTAGTCAGCTTGCGTTCGCTTCCACCCGATGCCGATACGGTGTGAATTGCACCCAGGGCATCATCACTCCAACTGACAAAAGCGATAGTTTTGCCGTCACGCGACCAGGTGGGAAACAACTCGCGTCGATCAGACCTATCTTTTGTTAACCGCTTTGGCTCAGCATTTTCGCCGCTTTTGATCCACAACTTGCCCATGGTTTCAAACACTGCCTTGTCACCCTTTGGTGAGAAAGCCGCAAATCTGGGCATACGTGTAGCAAAACGCTCTGGTGCCACCGCGACATTGGGTCGAGGAGGATCGATTACGGTTCGCGTATCGGTTACGTTGAAAGGAATATCTTTGGTGACACCTGAGTTCACATCAATACGCTTAATTTTCCCACCCGCCCAAAAAACGATAGATTCACTATCTGGCGTCCAATCCATATTCGGGTACATGCCTGACACGCCCCAGGTTTCCTGCATGTCCTGATCCAGATCTGCGTAGATGCGCTTTTCTTCGCCGCTGGTTAGATCTTTTAGGTAGAGCATGGACTTTGTGCGCTCTCTTCTAACAAACGCCAGAGATCGACCATCCGGGGAAGGTGCAGGCCTTACAGCGCCACCAGCACCTTCTACTGCCGTACTGGTTTCGCCAGTACTCATGTCGTAACGCAGAATGTTAAATAGATCAGTATTGGAATCCTGCGCGTATATAAACTGATTGCCAGATGTGACGTTTTTGGTGAAATAAATCGCGTCCCCTTGCGGTGAGAACACGGGCTCCCCTAACTCTTTCTGAAAAGTCTCAGAAGAGCGCTCAACCAATGCCAAGCCACTACCGCCCAGCACATGATAAAGCCATATTTCGCCCGTGCCGAGTGATCGAGACGTAGTGAAGTGTTTCCTGGCGGCGATATAACGACCATCGGCACTCCAGGTCGGGTTGTTCAGCAAACGAAACGTCTCGCTGGTAACGGGTCGAGATTCGCCGCCATCAGCGTCCATCACCCAAATGTTATCGCCGCCCGCCCTATCACTGATGTAGGCAATACGACTGCCATCCGGCGAAAACCGGGGTTGAATCTCCCACGGTAAGCCACTGGAAATATTGGTCGCTTCGCCGCCAGCAATGGGTATCAGGTAAATATCGCCCAATAGGTCAAATGCAATACTTTTACCATCAGGGCTGACATCGAGACTCATCCAGGTGCCTTCGGTGACCTCAATAGGAATCTCGCGGGAGGGAAGTGGAGGTTCTGATACGTCCCAGTTTTCACTGGATATATCCTGTGTTTCAACTTCATCACTCCAGGTGACAACAGATAGAGCAATGCTTACCATGGCAAGCGCAATAGTTAATAATTTCAAAAGTTAAACTCCAATGACTAATGCGATTATTCTCGCACTTTTCTTATCACTCTCCTAGGATAGCCTCCTGGACAATGTTGATTTGGCAGTACAGCTGTAAACTACTGCTCAGCGCTTCTTTCATATTCAGCAATTATCGTAACAACATCCTTAGCAAGAGCATTCGGCAGAGGGATGGACAAATTGTATTGTGCTATTTTCCAACCTTGTGCCGTTAACTTTAGCATGCCAGAACCTCGACACTGGCCATAGCTCTCGCTCAATAGTAACTCATCAAAGAAAGCCGTTTCAGCGTCTTTAGACAGAGATATGTTTTGCTCCGTTGGCGCATAAGTCCAGCCACGACCTTCGCTAAAATAGGGTTCAACAAAAGCTCTGAACGCTGACCTCTCCCAACGCTCGGTTGCATCCGTTCCTAAAAAAACAGCATCTGCCGTTAACAAGTTAAAGTAAGCTTTGCTATCAGCATTAGCGGCGGCTTGGTGAAAGCTCTTTAACACTTGTTCAATCTTACTGTGAGTTGCATGAGCGGTTGTTTCATCGCGTACGTCACTTTTCTCCGGTCGCTCCGCCTTCCAGCGCATGGCCGTAAAAATACGTACATAGGGTGAAGGGTGATGGTTTAGCCAGTTCTCCTCCCAGGTGGGCGGATGTAACTTTCTGTATTCCGCAGTCATTAAGGCAACTTCTGCCCACGCATCCGGGTTCTGGGTGGCGTTAATAGCGAACAAATCTGCTTCATACTCATGCACGTAGGTAATTCTGAACAATGCCGGGGTGGCGATAAACATAAATACGGCGGCCACGGCATACAGCAATGGTAGTCCCGCGTAGTCGTCGATACCGCGTATACCCCAGCCCTCCCCTCGCCTCTTCACGATTGCCTTAAAACCAATATTGGTCCCCGCAAAACAGACCACAAAAATCAAGAACAAATAGGTAATCAGTTTCCATTGGTGGTTTAGAACATAGTGCCCTATCTCGTGGGCCATAACGGCCTCGACACCATCGGCACTAGCCTGATTGAGCAGATTATCGTTGAGTGCAATGCGACTGGTGCCAAAGAGACCACTGACGTTGGCGCTGACTCTGGTGTTCTGCTTCGAAGCGTCCACCTGCTTTACGTCATCTGCCTGCATGCCATTGGAGCGGGCAATCGACAGTATCCGCTGCTTGAGCGGACCTTCATCCATGGGACGGTACTCATTGAATACAGGTTCTATATACAGGGGGGAGATCAACAGGATCAAGCCGATGAAGCCCACCACCAGGCCTGCCCCCCACATCCACCATCGTTGTGGCGATGCACGGAGAATCAGGTATAGCAAGGCCACGAAAATCGACAGTCCCAACAAGGAAAACGCACTGCCCTGCAAGTACTCTACAAACCAGGCGCCAAAATTCTGGGTCGCCAGCCCGAATTTGTGCTCGGTGTAGAAATCACGATACCAGGCCAGGGGAAACATGAGAATTGTTGTCACTAACAGATAGATAGGCACATAGATAAAGGCCTGTAGAAAGGGTCGTTTAAACCGACTCTCGGCCAGGTCCCGCCATTTTCGTGACAGACCAAAATGCAGGAGCAGGAATGCGATAAGGAGCTCAAACAGTGGTTCAATTGCCATCAGGCTATAGCCAGCATCTACATAGCCATTGGTGTTGGCTATCTCATCTGGGGAGACAGCCTGCAAGTAAGTGTTGGTCGCCTGTATCGGGTCAAACTGGTCCGCTAGTGCGCTGCTCGCCAACACCGCGGAAAAAACAGTAAACAAAACGACATCACGTAGCTTTCGCATATTTCTTCAACCTGCTCTGAGTATTTGCAATGCACTCCAGCCTGGATGGTCGGCGATACGTTTGCGAGCACATCATAATCTATTTTCTACTGTCCTACCTCTGCCCCTGCGCGCACAATGGTAGCGCCCGTTAAGTTAACAGTACTCCCACCGTGTATACTTATCACGAGAGCGGCAATTCGGTTGCTTGGTGGTTGATAGGTACGTGCATGGAAAACGCTGAATCATTAAAGATTGCGCGTAAACGCTTGGAAGAGGCCTATAGTGAGCGGCCCGATGACAGAATACTGTTGCAACAACTGGAGAATATTCTTGAACAACTGGAGGCGTATCCGGCTTTGCTGGAGCTGTTAGACACTGCCATAGCTCGCTGGCCAGAGGACAACAACTTACTAATATCCCGTAGCAGAATTTCTACATTTCTGGGCGAATTCTCAAACGCTAAAACAGGATATCTTGAAATCCTGCAGCGCGACAGCGACCATGTGGAAGCACTTTCGGCAATGGTTATGCAGGGCTATGGCGAAGAAGTGGGAGGACTCGACCATATTCAAGCTGTCCTGAAGAATCAGGCTATTACAGACGCGCAGCGTAATATACTAAATTATGCGCAAGCTCGGCTATTGGAACAAGAGCTTCGGTTTGAGGAGGCATTCGAGGTACTCACAGAGGCCAATGAGAAACGAGCTGCCAGAGGTGGCATGGATATCTCAGCCAAACAAAGAGGCGCAAGGATCGTAATTGGTGACATCGACGGCGGTTTGATCAATCGTTTAGGCGGCCGGGGTAACAATTCAGAGCGGCCTGTCTTTATCGTTGGCATGCCTCGTTCCGGCACTAGCCTGACAGAACAAATCCTGGCTTCACACCCGGATATCTATGCAGCCGGCGAACATCTATTTTGGGGTAACACACTGGGTAAGCTGGTTAGAGCTGCACCGCGATCCGACGGTTCCATGGTTCAAGCAATCGATCAGACGCACCCGCGTGTGTGGAAGAGTGCCGGCGATAATTATTTGCAGCAGGTGTCAGAACTCGATGCCAACTCGTCCAGAGTCACTGACAAACTTCCCGCCAATTTTGGCCTTTTGCCTTTTATCCGGCTAATTTTTCCCCAGGCACGAATCATTCATCTACGACGCGAGCCCTTGGCCACGATTGCGTCTTGTATCCGCACCCCATTCACGGCCTCATCGCTTGCTTTTTCGGTGGAGGACTGGGCACGATTCTACGGAATATACCTGGCTTTAATGGACCGCTGGAAGCCTTTACTGGGCGATCAAATGCTGGAGGTGAACTATGAGGAGTTGGTAAGTGACCTTCCCACGCAAGCGCATCGCCTCATAGATTTTCTGGGACTGGAATGGAATGAGTCTTGCCTGCACCCTGAGCAAAATCAACGCGCGGTGCGTACCGCTAGCACCCAACAGGTCCGCCGCCCCGTACATACCGGCGCAATCAGTGCCTGGCGTCAATACGAAACTCAGCTAAAGGCACTGTGTCCGTTCATAGAAGAAAGCCGCAAGGCTGTCAGTAAACAGCCGTAATAGCTATAGATAGCAGGTTCATCATGAAAATACTTCCCATTGCCATACCCTTTCTTGTCGTAAGCCTGCTCAGCGGCTGCATGACTAACCCAGTCACAGGCGACCAGGAACTCTCTCTGGTTTCAACAGAGCAGGAGATTGCCATAGGGTCTCAGCAGTACTTGCCATCACAACAATCCCAGGGCGGGCAGTATTATATTGACCCCACACTACAAACCTATGTCGCCAATATTGGCAACAAACTGGCTGCGATCAGCCATCGACCCGACCTCCCCTATGAGTTTGTAGTGCTCAACAACTCCGTACCGAATGCTTGGGCACTACCGGGTGGAAAGATAGCGATTAATCGCGGTCTATTAACCGAGCTGAATGACGAGGCCGAACTGGCTGCCGTTTTGAGCCATGAGATCGTCCATGCAGCCGCCCGCCACAGCGCTGCACAGATGACGCGCGGCACACTGGTGGGCCTTTCCGCACAGCTGGCGACTATCGCAGCAGCCAACTACGGCTACGGCGAACTGGGGAATATGGCCTCTCAAGTAGGTGGCGCAGCCGTGATGGCCAAATATGGCCGCGAAGCAGAATTGGAATCCGATGACTACGGCATGCAATACATGGCCAAAGCCGGTTACGACCCAGAGGCTGCCGTGGATCTACAGAAAACCTTCCTGCGTCTCAGTAAAAACCGCCAACAGGACTTTATCAGCGGCCTGTTTGCCAGCCACCCTCCGTCCAGCGTGCGAGTAGAGGCCAATCAAGATCACGCCAGCCAGTTACCGAGCGGGAAGCGCTACAAAAATCAATATCAACGCCATATTGCACAATTGAAAATGGATGCGCCCGCCTACGAGGCCCAGAGAAAAGCGATGGACGCCCTGCAAAAAAAGGACGCCCGCGTTGCCTTGAAACATCTGGATAAAGCAGTCAAATTGCAGCCCGCAGAAGCACAGTTCTGGGAAATGCGGGGACACGCCTGGGGGATGCTCAAAAACAGCGAAAATGCGGAAAAAGCCTACACAACCGCTATAAAGAAAAACCCCTCGCTATTCAGCCCACGACTCTACCGTGGCATTACCCGCTATCAACAGGAGGAACTAGTGGGCGCCCGAGAAGATCTTGCCGAGAGCTATCGCTTACTTCCAACCGCCACCGGGGCATATTATCTTGGGGATATTTTTCTGCAACTGGGCGGCCAGGATGAAGCGTCGCAATATCTACGCGAGGCAATGAAAAGTAAGGATCGGGAATTGGCACTGGCAGCCTACAATAAGTTGGCGCTGATTGAGCTGGATGAAGCGCCGCATAAATACATCGCCAGCCAGCCCTTTATAGGCAAGGATGGCTATCTACGTATCGCGGTAAAAAACACCACCAGCTTTCCGGTTAATGCGGTAAGAGTACAACTTTTTGAAATGGTTAATGCCAATACTGTCGGCCAAAGTAAAATTATCAGAAAGAGCTTTTCTCTAGCACCTGATCAACAAATCGATATTCGCACCGGGATTGGCCCTTTTCAGAGTAGCTCCGATGCACGACGTTATCGTAGCAAGGTGATCGTAGCTCGCTCAGCTCAATAAGCTCTAGATGAAGTACTTTCTGTTGCAGCGAATCAACTATTGTGAAATATAATCATCCACGATCCGGCCTAACACGGTCATCGGAACCGAGCCGCCAAGAACAAGAGCATCGTTAAATCGACGGTAATCGAACTTATCCCCCAAAGCCCCTTTCGCTTTAGTGCGCAACTGATTAATGGCTGTGTGGCCGATTTTGTAGCCGCATGCCTGTCCGGGCCAGGCACAATAGCGGTCGACTTCGCCACGAACTTCTATGGGGTTGGATCCGTTGTTTTTAATAAACCAGATATTGGCCTCTTCCCGCGTCCAGCGCTTGGCATGCAGGCCTGTATCGACCACCAGCCTACAGGCTCGAAAGGCTAGCGCTTGCATATAACCAAGCCTGCCCACGGGGGATGCTTCATAAACGCCTAGTTCATCGGCCAGCTGCTCAGCGTAAAGCGCCCAGCCTTCTGAATAAGCATTGATTGCCAATAGAGAACGGATTAGAGGCTGGTTGGACAGATATTCGCTCTGCCAGATGTGCCCGGGAATTGCTTCATGATACGTCAGGTCCTTGAGGTTAAACTTATTATGCAGGTCTGTGGTGCGTAGGTTGATCCAAAAACGACCGGGTTGCTTACCGTCGAGAGAGCCCGCATTTCCATACGCCCCCGGCGCACCCACTTCTACTTCTGGCGCCATACGAGTGACCTCCACAAAGCCGGGAACCTGGGTGGCAAATGCCTGAGGCATTAGTGTACGTATTTCACCAAGCGTGTCCGCAATAAAGGTCATGATCTCTGCGCGGCCTTTGTCCCCCGGGGAGAAATGATAACGAGGATCGTTGCCAAGCGCAGTCATACGATCTCCAACTGATCCCTGTGTGTAACCAAGAGAACGCAGTATCGGGTCCATACGGCCATGCAGAGTGGCTAATTCATCCAAACCCATCTGATGCACTTCATCCGGTGACATGGTTGTCGTCGTGCCTGCCTGCAAAGCCCATTCGTAATACGCATCTCCATCCGGCTTGGACCAGATGCCAGCGTCATTGGTGGCCTGCGGAGCAAGGGTTTCAAGTACCGCTATTTGGCGGTCGATAGCGGGTCCAATATTTTGCGCCGCCAATACTCTAGCCTTCTCTACAAATCCGCCACCCAATTTCGACGTTCGAGTTTCAAGCGAAGTAACAATGCTCCATTCTTCTGGCGAGCGTGTGCGGGAATCGCGCAGCTGGCCAAGGGTTTTTTCCATCAGGAAGTCCGGCAGGATGGCTCCCTTTTCTCCTGCAATTCTGGTGCGTTCGGTCTCTCCGTCAAGCTGATCAGAGTAAGCCTCCATTCGCGAGAGATAGGATTCTGCATCCTCAGCTGTTTCGATGGAGTGACTGGCATCGAGAAAGCTCGGGATCTCGATGAAGGCCCCTACGTTCTGGGCCACCGCATAGGGACTGTTGCGCCACGACCAGGTAAAGTTCAGCAGTGCTACGTCACCATAAGGAAGGTCAAAGCCCTTTGAACTCATATCAAACATTGTACGTACGACATCTACGTTGAGAGCTTCATCTGCAGACAGCGCACTGGCATCGATGGCGTTTAGCTTAGCAAGCATAGCCTTCACGTCGGTTTTAATTCTTACCTGCCCCTGCGGTGAGCGATCAGTTAGTTGGGATTTGAGGTGCGCGTATTTTCCTTTGTCGATGCCATTGCTGGACGCACTTTCTGGATATGCGCTGAGCATCAGGTCGGTGGCTTCGGCAAGAAGACCCTCTACCCCGGCTATTTGCGGTTGTGCCGGTTCGGATACCGGATTCGGAGCTGAGCTATCGCAACCGGCGGTAGCTAAGGCTGCCGATGCTGCAGCCGCGGCTGACGTCTTAAGGAGGGTGCGGCGAGAGAGTTTCATGGAAATAACCTTTCAATAATTAGAGGTCTAACTGCTAATCGATTAGGCACTCATTGGCATGCCAAAACGGTTTTCAATATAGTAGCACGATGGCCCACAACAGTAGCCTTACAGATGCAGTCAACGATCCCTGACCACGCTGGCCCAGGGTTCGCGATCTTCCACGCCACCACCAAACCGGTCGGGGTCTACAAAAAGTCTGAAGCCGAAGTCTGAATGAATACTCTCTCCGCGCGGATAACTTTGCAATCGAGCTTTAAGTAACTGAACCTGCCTCGGCATCTGCCTCGCCAGATCCCGCTCCTCGTAAGGGTCTTCGTGCAGGTCATAGAGCTCAAATTCGTCATCGCCATTATCAATGAGTTTCCAACGACCATGATAAAGTGCCTCAACATTCGCGCTAACCGCAACATAATCAGGTGTCTCTACCTGCTCTCCGGTGCTAATAGTTCGCCATTGATCTACTCCGTCAAACTGTGTGTTTGCAGGCAGTTGCACTCCCGCCACAGCGAGCAGTGTAGGTGCAATATCTTGCACCGTAATACGCGTCGTCAGTGCAGCAGTCGAAATATGTCCCGGCCAAGACAGCACGGAGGGAACCCTGACCCCTCCCTCGTAAATAGCTCCCTTGCCTCGCCGGAAAGGACCGTTGTCTGAACCACCATCCTGCACATTGGTACGGACAAACTCAGCCGTATCCCACGGCAATGGCGGATCAACAAATTGCGTTACCCAATCCATGAATTTGACCAGACCCGGTGGGGAAGCACCTGGATTCAAGCCGCCATTGTCGCTGACAAACCAAATCAGTGTATTTTCAGCGATACCTTCTTCGAGCAAGGTATCGTTCACTCGACCAATCGCAGCATCCAGTTCGTCTACCATGGCGGCATGCGTACGCCTGTTTACATTGGCGATATCCGCATAGCTTTCGATAGTTTCTTGCGGCGCCTCGTTGGGCAAATGCGGTGCGGTAAAGGTCAGGTACAAGAAGAACGGGCGCTGCGTGTCACGCTGGCGAATTTGTCTTATCGCATCATCTGCAATGAGATGCGTGGTATAGCCCTCTTCTCGCAGTGCCACTTCATTGCGATGCCAGTCCAAGCCACCGCCGTGCAGGTGGTCCCAGTAGCCGATGCCGCCCAGCATATGACCATAGGCATAATCGAAACCACGGGCCAGGGGCAATTGATCGCTATAGGCGTGCCCCAAATGCCACTTACCTGTAATCCAGGTTTGGTAGCCAGCGACTTTTAGGTACTGAGGCAGTAGCGTTACATCGAGTGGTAACGACTTCATCATGTTTTTGTCTATAGGAATACGCACGCCCAGACGCGCCGCAGCCTGCCCCGTTAGCAGGGAGGCGCGAGTTGGGCTACAGGTAGGCTGGGCATAGAAGCGCTCCAACATAACGCCGGAAGTAGCCATTGAGTCCAGGTTGGGTGTTCGAATCCCAGAACCGTTGTAGCCAACATCTTTCCAGCCCATATCATCGGCAACTATCAGTACAATATTGGGTGACTCTGCTGCTGCAATGGCAAACGAAAAACTACAGACAAGTACTGCGACTAACAGCCTGACTTTTATAGAAATCGACATTCACTTACCCTATTCGCTGGCGACATCATGGACACAGTAAGGTATGGGCCACATTCAGTTTCTCGTTTGCGTCGCTTAAGCCAGCCGCCATCATGCAAAATTTATCAGGTCTTATCAGAAGAACCGATGGCTCATTCGATGCAATCCATTCCCCTAACTCACCGCTCTCATCTACTATGCAGTCGCTCACAGAATGACCCGCGGTGGAGAAAATCGCTACAATGCTAGCGCCCAACCCTGCCCACGGTGCCAGCACCTGATCATCCAACACTACAAACGGATCGCAGTTATAGCCGATAATCGAAAAGTTTGAGCCCAGGCATTCGTCTAGCAACATCGTTTCGCCGTTCTGTGATATGACTTGTGGTTGAATAAGTAAGCGACCGGTAGCACCCTCGTTCTCTGTATCTAGCACCAGGCCTTTATCCACAGAGCGCATGAGAATTGACGCTGCCATATCGTCCTCAACGGCTTTCATTGCTACAGGGTCTTTATTCAACTCTGCAAAGAATGTGTCGCGCTCTACTGCTTGAACTGTATTTATTGGCTGAATCTGCTTACCGAGATTCAATGCAGTTTCAATTAGCTCCCGCGCATGGTCTTTGCGTTCCAATTCATAGCTGTCCAGAATCGCAGGGACAGCTTCACCTTTAACCACAGCCGAAAGCTTCCAGGATAAGTTCGCAACATCGCGAAACCCGCTATTCAGGCCCTGCCCCGCAAAAGGTGGCGTCATATGAGCGGCATCGCCAGCGAGAAATACACGCCCTACTTGCCATCTGTCGGCCATAATGGCGTGAAAATCGTAAACACGCTTACGGTAGATATCTACATTTTTAGCATCGGTGTATGGAGAGATAATATTGCGAATAACCTCGTCCTGCAGCAGCTCTTCTCTATCCTCCCCCGGCATTAACATCCACTCCCATCGCCTTCTACCGTGCTGCTTGCGCATTGTCATGCCCGGGCGCTCAGGGTCGCAGTAAAAATGACAATCCAACTGATCCTCAAGATGCGAGTCGACAGTGTCTATTACCAGCCACGGCTGGGGGTTGCTCTCGCCTTGCATATCGATATTGAGCAGACCGCGGATTGTAGAGCGGCCGCCATCGCAGCCGATCAGATAGTCGGCGGCTATTTCTATTTCTTTGTTGTCGGCATCGGTGCAGTGGATTCGCACCCCGCCTGCTGACTGATCAAAGCTGGTGAGGGTGGTACTAAAGCACACTTGTACCGATTCCCGTTGAGCCAGGCTCTCCGCCAGATAACGATCAAGTGCCGGCTGATCGAAGGAGTTTACTGTGGGGTATCCGTAGGGCTTTAGTTCGGGACTTCCAATCTGAAACAACGGCATGCCATCCCCGTTTTCGTACTCTACTCTTATTCCGCTGAGTATCTCATCTTCAAAGCCCTGGAGCAGGCCGATGTGCTGCAGCGTACGCAACGATTCACCATCAATCGCTATCGCTCGTGGCTCTGTCACCGTATTCTCAAGCTTTTCGATTAATACCACGTCGACATTCTGTTGGCCCAGCAAATGTGCAAGGGTTAATCCGGCAGGACCGGCGCCACAAATCACTACAGAGGTTTCAAGCTTTTTCATTGTACCTTCCTCCACTTACTGTGCCGACATATTGCTTTATAAATTGAACCATCAGGCTTTAACCTGTCAGTAAAAACCATTATTCGTCGCTACCGCGCGCCTGCTACCGCGCGCCTGCTACCGCGCGCCTGCTACCGCGCGTCTGCAATTTCGTTACGCTGTGTCCCCAGATCTATTGCTCCATCGGGTGTTTTTATCGACAGCTCTAGCACATCTCCCGGTTCGAGAAAACGAGTTTGCGCCAGTTGCGCACGAGTAAACTTGTCTCGCCGCTTTTTGTCATTTTGTAAGTTCAGGATAATAGCCAACCCGGTTTTGAAATCCGCGTTCACCAATACGCCCCCCGGTGTCCCTGTCAGAATACAGTCACCTGCTTCCAAATTGGCAAAGCTTGAAATTTCAGTAAGTGTTTCAGCCGGACGGTGGATCAATTGATCAGTTGAAGCGAATTGCTTGGTTACGCCATTGAGTTTTAGTGTCAGTTGCAACGAGAAGAATTGCTTGAAATCCTCCTCATCCATCAGGTATAGAACCGGGCCCATGGGGCAAAACGTGCGCTGACTTTTCCCCCTGTACCACTGCAACATCGGCGACCCAAACATAAAGTCCCGGGCAGACACATCGTTGCACAAAACTAAGCCGCCAACGTATTTCGAAAGATCAGAATGCTCGACTTCTACCGGGCCTGCAATGCTTTCTTTCATCACCAAAGCCAACTCAATTTCGTAATCGAGAAGCTGACAACCCTTTGGCCGCAAAATAGTTTCATTAGGCCCACAAATGCTAGAGGGTGCTTTGAGGAATAGCAGGTTTTCACCATGATCCTGGGACGCCCCTGACTCTGCGCGGTGATCAGCGTAATTGAGCCCCTGAAGAAAGAGTTGCACATTCTGCGAGACGGGGGAATTAAACTGCATGTCTTTCGACTCCACGGACGCGCCGGAAATCAAACCATTAAATTTCTCACGCTCAGAGAAATAACAGGCCATAAGCTCTTTGTGATCACTAAAAGATTGGCTCAGTGGATAAATCAGATCACCGCGCAGAACCCCCCAACTACTTCCTGATCCCTCACTCACCCTATAGTTTACAACTGAAATTCCCATTACCCATTCCTCCTGCTAATTGTGATTACCCACCGACCAACTACCATAATGTCACTTCAACCACGGACGTGGAACGCGATCCATGGCCTTCTTCATTTCAAACAAAACTTTGCGCTTGTCACTAGAACCAAACAACAGTGCAATCAGCATCTTCAAAGTAGGCTTTGGCTTCATGGCATCCGGCACATCGTTACCCCACGCCCATAGCCCCCCTCGATCGAGCAAATGATATCCGGTAGCGTGGGCGTCATCGAATACATCACCATCGGCGTAGTGCTCAACTTCAAAACCGTGCGGGTCAAGCCAGTAGTCAAATATCTGGCTACCCAGAATGTGCCGCCCTATTCCCCAAAAATGCTTCCAACCTTTCATTTTTAAAAACTGCTGGCCCTGGCCTATTGCATCCTGGTCAAACGTTTCGAATGCACTGTGCATGATCCCAACTTCTGGCCCGCCAGCCAAAACCACCGTGTGGTGGTCTGCCGGCTCGCTGCCCTTGTCCAATCGATTAAATGCCAACAAAGGCCTGCCCGTGGCAGAACACAGCACATCAGTGGGAAGCAAGCCGAGGTGCTTTCGATACCATGCCCAGGATTGATCGAAGTCGGAAACCATCAATACATAGTGTCCAAAACGCTCTATCGCGCTAGGCGCCAGTTTGGTTCGCACACCTTTGTTAACCCGATTTTTCTTGCCCGGTAAGTTTGCAGGCAGTGGATCTCTACGCGTGTCCAGTGGCCCCGTCATTTCCCGACCAAAAACAAGGTCAACCAAGAAACCATCGGGGTCAGTTAAGCGCACGCGCCTCCCGCCACCGGGAGTGCCCGTATCCTCAATAGGCTTCCCTGTTTCTATGGAGGCGCGATTCAATTCTTCTTCAGACTCAAGCACGAAGCCAGCACCAATAAATTTCGCCTCACTACCTTGATGAGCTACGTATATGTATGGATCTGCTCCATAGCCACGCATATACAAAGTTTGTTCAGACTGACTTGCCTCGACCAAACCAAAATCTTGCAAAAATGATTTCTGCTTTTGTAGGTCGGGCACCTGAAACATTATGTAGGCTGTGTTAGTCGCGCGTGCAACTGGCTCGGCGCCCAACTCAAGCTTGATACTGCCGGGGACTGCCAGCTCAGCGGCTGAATACTGGTCTGATCCGGGATATGCGATCTGATCTATTGGATGGCTCATAGCAGTTACTGGCTCCTCGAATTCAATCAGCGGTTTGTTGAGCTTGAGGCGAGACTATAGGACCTATTGACCATCCAGTCAATGACTACACAGTCATTGACTGGATGGTCACTCATGGTAAGCTGTAGCAAATGAGCAATTCAATAGGAGTAAATCATGACTAAAGCGCTAAGCGCCCGCGAAGCACACAGTGTCAAGATAAGGGCTGCACTCATTGCTGCCTGCGAGGACTTACTGGTTCAACAACCTATTGATGCCCTAACAATCACTAACATTGTTAAAGCCGCCGATGTCGCCAAGGGAAGTTTTTACAACCATTTTGCAGATAAAGAAGCGCTTGCCTCTGCCGTAGCTGTGGCGATCATTCAAGACTTTCAAATCGCAGTAGAAAAAAACAACGACAACATTACCGACCCGGCATACAAAATGACTCGGGCGGTGTGTACCTTTATGTACTGTGCCCTATCCGACCCCAGACGCGCGACGATCATGCTAAGAGGTCATGATTGGGTTACATCCAGCAAATTACAACCGCAGGAAAACAGCAATAAAGATATAGAGGAAGGAATTCGTACAGGTCGATTTAGAAAACGTAGCAGTGAAGTTGGTAGTATCCTGATTCTCGGTACCACGTCTTTCAGTATGATCCGGATAGTGCAAGATAAGTTGTCCGTCGAACAAACTATCGAACTGTCAATCAACGCATGCTTACTTATCCTCTGCGGGCTTGGCCTGGACGAAAAAGAGGCACTTAAAATTGCGACCGCCTCGGCCAAAGATATTATTCGCAAGTAACGTACAATAGGGAGGCAGGCGAAATCCTCTACCTACTTCACTAACTCTGATGAGGCCGCACGACGAAAATCCACCGTGCTATCGGCAGCCAACCAGGCGAACACTGTAAAGGCCGCGACGTTCTGATCGAGCGCAGCTGGCTCGATTTTGTCCAGTGTATCATCCGGCGTGTGGTGCAAATCAAAGTAGTCCATGCCATTTTGGGTAAAACGGAAAGACGGTAGCCCAGCACTCACCATTGGTGTCAGGTCAGGACCTGAGCCAGCCTTGTTCATGTTGCCTGGTGCAATGCCAATAGGGGCTACCAATTGGCCAATCAGGTCAACCACGGCCTGACCCTCTTGCGAGACCTGTGCACTCATCTGCCAGGCCCGGCCGCCACCAAAATCGCTTTCGGTACCAATGACATGATTCCCAAGCTCGCCACGGTGCGCTTCCAGATAGGCGAAGCCGCCCAGCAAACCCACTTCCTCAGCACCCCAGTAGATGATTCGGATCGTACGCCGTGGACGTTTGCCACCCTCAAGAATAAGCTTGGCTGCCGCAGTCGCAATACCGATACCGGCGCCGTCATCAACAGCCCCTGTACCCTGATCCCAGCTATCGAGGTGCCCGCCGATGACAACGATTTCCTCCGGACGTTCAGAACCCATAATTTCGCCAATCACATTACCACTCAAACGAGTTCCTACAGAACGCGGCGTAAGCTTAAGATGGGCCCGAATGGGTTTGCCACGCAAGGCAATCCGCTCAATCTGGTCGGCATCAGGATTTGACAGCGCCGCCGCGGGAATGCGAGGAGCATCTTCGCTATAGCGCATCTGGCCAGTGTGCGGCATGCGATGGCTATCTGTCCCGATAGAGCGAATCAAAATAGCTGATGCCCCTCTAGCGGCTGCAATGCTAGCGCCCTCACGGCGCAGCCTGCCATAGAACCCGTAGGAGCTACCGTCCTGGGTCGCCTGCATAGCGTGGCCCACATAAGCGATCCTGCCGTCGAGGCTTCCTGGAGAAGCAGCCTCGAGTGCATCCAGGCTCTCAAAAATAACCACCTCGGCCTCCAACCCCTGCGGTGGAGTCGCTACCGACCCCCCTAGCGTGGTGATAGCCAAGGGTTGAGGAAATGGATAGACGAGGCTGGCACGCTCTTCGCCGCGCTCCCAGGCGTCCATCTCAAAGGTCTCGATACGCACATTCTCAAAGCCCAATGATTGCAATTTCGCTCTACCCCAGTCCCTCGCCCTCGCTTCAGACTCAGAACCGGCAAGCCTTGGTCCGACTTCAGTTGTCAATGATTCGACGATGGCATACGCGCTGCTACCAGCCATCGCACTATCGCGCAGTGTGCCGGCGTGTTCCAGGCTTGCCTGAGACAGGCCGTGATCGTCTGCACTGACACTCGATGAACAAATGGTGGCGAACATAAACACGGTAAGGCATATGCTTACAGATACGTATTTCATAGGAAAATCCAAAGAGAGAAAGTGGAAAGCCTAGCAGTATCCGCACACCGGGACAATTTTAACTGCCGCTGCTTGCTCCTCTCGACTCTGCCTAACCTGATGTGTGACACTGATGATTGCACGTAGCATGGTCATTTTATTACTGTGCGGCCCGGCTGATGAAGCCAAGAAAACTCCTCCATAAAGCGGGATACTCATGAACCAGAAAAATGTCTTTATCACCGGTGGTGCCGGTGGCTTAGGTCGAGCTACCAGCCACTATCTTGCCGAGCGCGGCTGGAAAGTGTTTGCCGCTGATTTTGACCGGGCAAGTCTGGATGAAATGGCAGAATCAAACAATATAACCCCGGTATTAATTGATGTACTGGATACTGCAAGTGTTGCTGATGCTGTTAAGACAGTAGAAAAACAGGTGGATGGCCTGGATGCAGTGGTCAATTTTGCCGGCATTATGGTGATAGGCTCGGGGATAGAGTTGGACGAAGCGATTTTCCAGAAAGTTCTCAATGTAAATGTGATGGGAACCTATCGGGTTAACCAGGCGTGCTTTCCTTTACTCAAGTTGCGCAAGGGGCGCATCGTTAATATCAGCTCAGAAACCGGCTGGATGAGTGGCGGTCCATTCAATGGCGCCTATGCCAGCAGCAAGCACGCCATAGAAGCCTATTCAGATTCTCTGCGCCGCGAGTTAGCCCTGTTGAATATGCCCGTTATCAAAATCCAACCCGGCCCTTTTAAGACGAATATGGTTAAAAGCATAGAGGCCAATTTTGTGCGGGCCAGCGACAACTCATTCGAGTTTAAAGCGACAATTAATAAGTTAAAGGAGCTGGCTATTAAAGAGGTTGATAAAGGTCATGACCCTGATTATCTGGCTGCGATTATTCACCGTGCGTTAACAGCGGCTAAACCTAAAGCGGCTTATTCAGTAAAACCTGACCCTGCGCGTAGTTTTCTGGAATATCTTCCTACACGCTGGGCTGATCTTTTGCTTAAAAAGGTTATGGCAAGTGACAATGCTTCTTCGTCAAAGCTTTAGGCAAGGTTTTCACCATGCCCACTGAAGGCGCTCACCTCACACCGCCGGCCTCACCTACGGAGTCGATCACCGGCCCCTTTACCAGTATGGTTCAAAGCGTCATGGAACTGCCGCGAGACCTGCACTGGGACGTACTGATTATTACTCTGGTCATCGCCATACTCATCTGGATGATACGAGGGGGGCATGGAGCTAAGGGTGCGGACGGACACGAGAGAAAAAACAGGCTTGCACAATTCTTGCTTCCCCGCGATATCTACACCCACGTATCTGCCCGGGTGGACGTCTACCTTTGGGTGGCCGAGCGGCTGATTCACCCCCTATGGGCGGTCGGCCTACTCGCCACGATTGGGCCGGCGACAGAACAAATTGTAATCTCCGTACTGATCGCAGTTTTTGGCGAGACCCCAGCCCTGCAAGCCAACTATGCCTGGATGCTGCTCTATAGCCTGGTGACTTTTCTCTGTTACGACTTTGTGTTCTTCGCCACCCACTACATGATGCATAGAATACCTGCGCTCTGGGCCCTGCACAAAATACACCATTCAGCCGAGGTGCTAACCCCTCTCACCCGCTACCGGGAGCATTTTTTGGTTGGTCCCATCTGGGCTGCAGGCGGGGCACTTGGCTACGGCTTCGCGGCTGGCATATTTGCCTATCTGTTCAACGGGGGGATCACTGAGGCAACCCTGTTTAACGTCGGTTTCTTTGCGCTACTTTTTGGCTTTAATGGTTCCTTTCGCCACTACCACGTGGCATTCCACTACCCAAAATGGCTCTCTCGCTGGCTGCACAGCCCGGTTATGCATCACATTCACCACAGCTACCTGCCCCAGCATTGGGACAAAAACTTCGCAGCAGTGACCAGCATCTGGGACAGACTCTTCGGAACGCTGTATATACCGGAGAAAGACGAATATACGCCCTGGGGTGTTGGCCCGGAGTTACAATCCGAATACCGAACATTCTGGCAAAATACGACAGCTCCATTGCGGGAATGGTATACGATGTTACGCACTAAACCTGTATCGGAAAAATCACCCCCACCCGGGTCCACGGGGGAGGAAACAGTCAAACGTTCCTGATCATGTAAATATGGGGAATATCATCTTGAATTTACTCCAGTATCGGCACAGTTCTTTTTTTCCAAATTTGCTATATTTATAGATATATTTTGAGTGAACGGAATTCACCATGGCGCTTAACCAACTTCTAGTAGATCAGCTATATCGAACCTGCAATCTTGAGGCCGATGATTTTAGTACAACTGATGATCTCGAGCCGCTGCAGCAGCCGCTGGGACAGTCTCGAGCTTTGGAAGCCCTGGAGTTTGGCGTTGATATCCAGCGGCGTGGATTCAATATTTTCGCCTTTGGGCCCAGTGGGCTTGGCAAGCATCAACTGGTGCGGGACGTACTACAGAAACAGAGTACCAATGGCTATGTTCAGTATGACTGGTGTTATGTCAGCAATTTTTCCGACCCCGGTAAACCCCGACTCTTGCAGCTGCCCTCCGGCCTGGGTACCCAGCTGGCTGCCGACATGCTGCAACTGGTCGAAGATTTGCTGACCTCCCTACCTTCGACGTTTCATAGTGAAGATTATCGTAAGCGGCGCCAGGATATAGAAACCCAGATGACGGAGCGTTACGAGGCGGCGTTCAGCAAGCTGGGAACACGGGCCAAGGAACGCAATGTCGCTTTGATCCGCGCACCTGACGGTTACACGCTTGCACCCACTGCTGATGGCAAGGTGGTTAGCCCGGAGCAGTTTGCTCAGCTCAGTGAAGAGGAGCAAAAGAAACTGCAGGAAATTACTGCCGAATTGCAGGTAGAACTGCAGGAAGTAGTAAGCCAACTGCCGATGATAAAGCGCGAGGCCAGTCACCGTATTAAATCCCTGAACGAAGAAGTAACCCAGCTAACTGTTGAACAGTTTGTTGCCTGGCTCGAAAATAAGTACCAGGAACATCCGCAGATTCTCGACTATATTCGCGATGTAAAGAATTTCGCCATAGAGAATGCCGAAGACTTTCTGCCCGACGAAAATGGAGCCGAGATTGAACATGTCAAACAACAGGCCAAGACCTACTCAGCATATGGAGTGAATATACTGGTAGATAATGCCAAGGCGAATGGGCAACCAGTGATCTATGAGGAGAACCCCACTTACCAAAACCTGATCGGCAGGGTCGAATATATTTCTCAAATGGGCACCCTGGTGACAGACTTTACCCTGATAAAACCGGGGGCGTTGCATCGCGCAAATGGCGGATACCTGATTATTGAGGCACGTAAGCTACTCAATCATATGTACGCCTGGGAGGGACTCAAACAAGCCCTGCGCTCGGGTGAAATAACAATCACTTCCCTGCAGGAAATGCTGAGCCTGAACAGCACCATATCACTGGAGCCGGAGAGTATTCCTCTGGATGTAAAAGTGATTCTTCTCGGTGAGCCCTTCATCTACTACATGATGAATCACTATGATCCAGAGTTTCGCCAGCTGTTTCATGTGGGCGCAGATTTTTCCGCTGATATGCCATGGGATACCGACAACCAGATGATGTTCGCGCGTATGATTGCCACTTGCCAGAAGAACGAGCAGTTACAGCCAATCATGCGCAGTGCTGTGCAGCTGATCATTGAACAGACGTCGCGTTGGGCTGCTGATAGTGAAAAACTGTCTCTCAATCAGGATAGTCTGGGGCTACTGTTGCAAGAATCGGACTACTGGGCTAGGCGCAATGACCGGGATGTGATTACCCGGGAAGATGTCGTCGATGCCATCGTCAAACATCGGGAACGCAGGGGCAGCTTGCAAGAGCTGCTTAATGAGCAAATTTTGCGCGACTTCCGCCTGATTGATACCAGTGGAAGCAAAACCGCTCAGGTCAATGGACTCTCAGTATTATCGCAAGGGGACTACATCGTCGGCTCGCCCGCAAGGATTACCGCTACCGCCCGCCTGGGCAGGGGCAAGGTGATCGATATAGAAAGAGAGAGCAAACTGGGCGGAGAAATACACAGCAAGGGTGTGTTGATTCTCTCGGCTTATCTCGCAGACAAATACGCCGCTGAACGCCCCCTGTCGCTGACGGCTAGCCTGGTATTTGAACAGTCCTATGGCGGTGTCGATGGCGACAGTGCCAGTTGTGCCGAATTGTGTGTATTGCTGTCAGCTATCGCCAAGATTCCCCTGGCGCAGAACCTCGCTGTTACCGGATCAATGAATCAATTTGGTGAAGTTCAGGCCATAGGCGGGGTTAACGAGAAGATCGAAGGCTTCTTTGACATCTGCTCTGCCAGGGGTTTGAGCGGTGATCAGGGTGTAATCATTCCCGCTGCCAACCAACCGCAACTCATGTTGAAACCGGAAGTACTGAGCGCAGTGAAAGCTGGTCAGTTTTATATTTATACGGCCAGCCACGTTGAAGATGTCATGGAGAAACTGAGTGGATTATCCGCTGGGCAAGAACAAGACGGATATGCAGAGGGTACATTTAATCGACGAGTGATGGATCGGGTTAGTGAGCTCCACGACCTGCACAGCTCTTTTTCTGAACGTAACGACGGGCAAGGGGGAGACCATACAAGTTAAGTTAATTTGCAGGGCCTCTACATGATAGCGCTTGAACAACACGCAACCAGAGCCGAAGAACGATAAGTGTTCCCGCCGAACCCACAGT
>JADGEN010000219.1 GCA_016744355.1 Halieaceae bacterium | reverse complement strand
GGTCGACCCCTATAGGCCGGGTGTATGTGAAAAGCTTGGAATAGGCCCGGATGTTTGTCTGGCGCGCAATCCGCGTTTGATCTTCGCTCGCATGACCGGCTGGGGGCAGGAAGGGCCTTTGGCCAAGGCTGCGGGTCACGATATTAACTATATCTCCATCACCGGCGCTCTGTATGCGACCGGCCCCAAAGACGAAAAGCCTGTGCTGCCGCTGAACCTTGTGGGCGACATGGGGGGCGGCGGTATGCTGTTGGTCACCGGTGTGCTGGCTGCACTGTTGGAGACGGCAAATTCCGGTGAGGGGCAGGTTATAGACGCGGCAATGGTGGACGGCGCAGCACAGCTGATGTGGATGTTTCACGGCTTCCAGGCTATGGGGTTCTGGGATGCGGAAAAGCGCAAGTCCAATATGCTCGATGGTGGCGCGCATTTTTACAATACCTACGAATGCGCTGATGGTGAATATGTCTCTATAGGGTCTATCGAACCACAGTTTTATGCCGAGTTAGTCAGATTGGCTGAATTGCCCGCGGAAGATTTTGCTAATCAAAATGACCGCGAACAGTGGCCCGTTATGGAAGACAAGCTGGCCGCTATTATGAAAACGAAAACCCAGTTTCAATGGTGTGAGTTGATGGAGGGTACCGATGTCTGCTTTGCGCCGGTGATGACGTTTATGGATGCACCCAGTCACCCTGCGAATGTGGCCCGAAATACCTATATCGAAGTGGATGGGTTGACCCAGCCAGCACCAGCGCCGCGCTTTAGCCGCACCCCTTCTAGTGTAAAACACGGGGCACATAAAGTAGGGCAAGACACCGATAAAGTTTTGCAAGCCATGGGTTTTGCACAAACGGACGTTACAAGTTTGCGCGATAGCGGCGCGATTGGATAATTCCGTTAGCGTTAGAATATATAAAACAAAGGACTGAATAATGTCACAGTATGAAACCGTAACCGTTGAACGTCATGGGCCTGTTGCTGTGGTCTCTCTCAACCGGCCAGATGTGTTAAATGCATTCAACTCTGCCTTGATGCGCGATTTGCTTTCAGCCGTCGAGGAAGTCAATACAGATGACAGTGTCCGTGTTGGAATTTTAACCGGAGAGGGACGTGCATTTAGCGCGGGTGCCGATCTGAGTGAGACCATTCCTGAAGGCGAGACTGTGATCGATCAGCTCAACCTGGGTTATAAGCCGATTCTCATGGCCATTACTGATTCGCCCCAACCATGGATCAGTGCCGTTAATGGTGCCGCAGCAGGTATTGGTAGTGCCTTCGCAATGAATTGTGACCTTACGGTAATGGCGGAGAATGGCTACATCTATCAGGCTTTCACGGCCATAGGTCTAATACCCGACGGTGGCGCCTGTTGGCATCTGGCGCGCACGCTGGGTCGCAAGCGGGCCTATGAACTCATTGTGTCCGGGGAAAAAATGTACGGCCAGCAGTGTCTGGAACTGGGTTTATGTAATCGCGTGGTACCAGCCGATGACTTATTGAGTGAAACTCTGGCTTGGGCACAGGAGTTGGCGCAGAAGTCTCCTCTGTCGTTGCGTCATGCCAAGGCGGCTTTGAATGGTGCCATGAATAATTCTGTAGCCGACACAATTTCCAACGAGGCAGACTTGCAACATCTGTGTATTAACAGCGATGATGCGAAAGAGGGCGTCATCGCCTTTATGCAAAAGCGCACACCCGAGTGGAAGGGGCGTTAACATTATTTGAGCAAGCGAGAGATGATTTTATGAGTGAAGAGTTGAGGCATGAACTAACTCTGTTAAACGAGCGCCTGGCGAAAACCGGCGATGAGTACAGGGCAGAGGCACGTGCCAAACGTCTCAAAAAGTCCTACCGCACAGCCAGAGAGAACCTCGAAGACCTGGCCGACCCGGAGTCCTTTCTGGAGTACGGTCAACTTGCCGTTGCGGCTCAGCGCAATCGACGTGAGTATGAAGACCTGCAATCCAATACTGCCGCCGATGGCATAATTACCGGTACCTGCACCATAAATCAGGAGCGTGTTGCCACGGATGCTGCTCGAGCCGCAGTTATAGTAAATGACTACTCGGTTCTGGCGGGAACACAGGGCTACTTTCACCATAAAAAGCTCGACCGCATCTGTGAGCTGGCAGAAGAGTTATCTCTGCCTATTATTATGTACACCGAAGGCGGTGGCGGTAGGCCGGGCGATACCGATGTCGCTACCCAGATTGCGGGTCTTAACATCAGATCTTTCAGTACCTGGGCAAAACTGAGTGGGGTCGTGCCACGCATTGCGGTAAATAATGGCTACTGTTTCGCAGGTAACGCAGCTTTGTTTGGTTGTGCCGATTTTAGCATTGCCACCCGCAGTTCCTGGATTGGGATGGCCGGCCCCGCGATGATAGAAGGCGGTGGTCTGGGCTCTTTTTCAGCGACCGACATTGGCCCTATTGACGTACAGGAAAAAAATGGCGTGGTCGATATCGTGGCGGATGATGAAGCTCATGCCACGGCTCTGGCACGTCTGTTGTTGTCCTATTTCCAAGGTTCCGTGAGTGAATGGGAGAGCGGCGACCAGGCGAGCCTGCGCGATGTTATTCCACAAGACAGGCGTTGGGCATACCCCGTTCGCAAGGTTATTGAGACCGTTGCGGACAGCGGTTCTTTTTTGGAGTTACAGCGAATTTATGGTCGCAGTATCATCACCGGTTTCATGCGTCTAGAGGGTAGGCCTGTAGCCGTAATTGCCAACGACTGTCAGCAATTGGGCGGTGCCGTAGACTCAGTGGCGTCAGAAAAAACCGCGCGTTTTTTGCGTATTTGTAATGCGTTTGGCTTACCGGTTATTTCTTTCACTGACACGCCGGGCTTTATGGTGGGGCCTGACAGTGAGCACGAAGGTGCTGTGCGCAGTATGTCCTCTTTGTTTTTAGCCGGTGCCAGCCTAACCGTACCTATTGTAGCTATATTTCTGCGCAAGGGTTATGGCCTTGGAGCTATGGCCATGACCGGGGGCAGTTTTTTAAATCCGGTGTATGCGGCGTCAGGGCCGAGCGGCGAATTCGGTGGAATGGGACTGGAAGGGGC
>JADGEN010000218.1:273-3092 GCA_016744355.1 Halieaceae bacterium | reverse complement strand
GTTTAAGTTTGGCGCCAGCCAGCGCTCCATAGTCTCTAGTGTTTCACCTTTTCGTGCGGCTATACTTTCGACCTGGTCTCGACCAATCTTACCGACGGCGAAGTACTCCGAGTCCGGGTGGGAATAATAAAAACCACTGACGGAGGACGCAGGTGTCATCGCAAAATTTGACGATAGCTCGACGCCGCAATTACTGGTGGCGTCCAGTAAACTAAATAGCGTTTCTTTTTCCGTGTGATCCGGGCAGGCAGGATAACCGGGTGCAGGGCGTATTCCACGATAGCGCTCCCGAATGAGATCGTCATTATTGAGATCTTCCTGCGAATCGTAGGCCCAGAACTCTCGCCTGACCTTGCGATGCATATACTCAGCGAAGGATTCAGCTAATCTGTCGGCAAGCGCTTTCAACATGATGCTGTTGTAGTCATCGTGCGCCGCTTCATATTTGGCTGCCAGTTCGTCCAGACCGTGTCCGGTGGTTACACAGAAACCACCGATGTAGTCTGCTACGCCGCTTTGCGTAGGAGCAATGAAGTCTGCCAAGCTGAGGTTTGGCTTGCCGTTGGGTTTCTCGGTTTGCTGGCGCAGGTGATGCAGAGTCGCCAACCGCTGTGTGCGTGACTCATCGGCAAAAACAGCAATATCATCGCCGTTCTCTCCACTAGCGGGCCAAAAGCCGATAGTCGCTTTTGCGGTTAACAGCTTTTCATCAACGATTCGCTTAAGCATTGCCTGAGCGTCATTGAACAGTTCCTGTGCCTGTTCACCCACCACTTTGTCCTGCAAAATTTTCGGGTATTTTCCGGCCAGTTCCCAAGTTATGAAAAACGGTGTCCAGTCAATCGTGTCGATTAGCTCTTCCAGCGGGAAATCGTCAAAGCTGCGAGTGCCTGTGAATGTAGGGACCGGTGGCTGATAATTATCCCAGTTGAACGTAGGGCCATTTTCTACACTACGGGAATAGCTTAGTTGTTTGTTACGTGGCTTTCGGTTCGCTACGCGTTCGCGTACGACAGCGTACTCTTCCCGCCGCTCGGTAACAAATTTTGATTTCTGATCGCTCATCAACGATGTAGCTACCGCCACACTGCGCGATGCATCGGGTACATAGACAGTAGCGTCATTGCTGAACTTTGGTTCAATTTTGACAGCGGTGTGAGCTTTGGATGTTGTAGCGCCGCCAATCATCAGGGGTACATTGAAATCCAATCGCTGCATCTCGCTGGCCACATGGCGCATTTCTTCCAGCGACGGTGTTATCAAGCCACTGAGCCCAATGATGTCGACCTTCTCTTCTTTTGCCACGCGCAATATTTCGTCACAAGACACCATGACACCCAGGTCAATCACCTCGTAGTTATTACATTGCAGCACAACGCCGACTATGTTTTTGCCAATATCATGCACGTCACCCTTAACCGTAGCCATCAGGATCTTACCATTACTTTGACTGGCTCCGTCCTTTTCATCTTCTATAAAAGGCTGCAGATGGGCTACTGCCTGCTTCATAACCCGGGCGCTTTTTACCACTTGCGGTAGAAACATTTTGCCATCGCCGAACAGGTCGCCAACAACATTCATGCCGTCCATCAATGGCCCTTCTATAACTTCGATAGGGCGATCAAATTCCAGCCGGGCTTGCTCGCTATCTTCGACTATCCAGGTATTTATCCCTTTTACGAGAGCGTGTTCGATACGTTTGGCAACGGGTTCATCCCTCCAACTGAGGTCTTCAACACGCGCCTTGCCACTGCCACTATTTTTGTATCGCTCAGCCAGGTCCAGCAGCCTTTCAGTGCTGTCACTGCGCCGGTTCAGGATTACGTCTTCTACTGCATCGCGCAATTCACCGGGTAGCTCGTCGTACACTGCCAGCTGTCCGGCGTTGACGATACCCATGTCCATTCCCGCCTTAATAGCATGGTAGAGAAACACGGAGTGAATCGCCTCTCGCAGGGTGTTATTGCCACGAAATGAAAACGACACGTTGCTCACGCCACCACTGACCAGAGCGCCCGGCAGGTTTTGCTTGATGTAGCGTGTCGCTTCTATGAAGTCGACGGCGTAGTTGTTGTGCTCTTCGATACCTGTCGCCACAGCGAAAATATTGGGATCGAAGATGATGTCCTGTGGGGTGAAACCAACCTTCTGTACCAGAACATCGTAGGACCGCTTACAAATTTCCTGCTTACGCGCGAGGGTGTCGGCTTGACCGTCTTCGTCGAACGCCATCACTACGACTGCCGCGCCATAAATATGGCACAGGCGCGCCTTTTCGATGAATTCCTGCTCACCTTCTTTGAGGCTGATAGAGTTTACAACCGCTTTACCTTGAATACATTTGAGCCCAGCCTCGATGACCTCCCATTTGGAAGAGTCGACCATAATTGGTACTTTAGTGATGTCGGGTTCTGACGCAATGAGATTGAGGAAGGTAACCATGGCCTCTTCGGCATCCAGCATTCCTTCGTCCATGTTAATGTCGATGACCTGAGCGCCATCTTCTACCTGGATTCTGGCGACAGTGAGAGCCGCTTCGTAGTCCCCCGCCAGTATGAGTCGCTTGAAGGCAGCAGAACCGGTAACATTACAGCGCTCACCTACGTTTACGAAGAGGTTATCCTCGAAGATGTTGAAGGGTTCCAGACCACTTAGCCTGCAGGCGGGCTTAATATTTGGGATTACACGAGGTGATACACCCTCGACAGCGCTGGCTATTGCCTTGATATGTGCCGGCGTTGTTCCGCAACAACCGCCAACCAGGTTGAGAAAGCCTCGTTGCGCAAATCCCTGCAAATCTTCAAACATATCTTCAGGCG
>JADGEN010000218.1:0-263 GCA_016744355.1 Halieaceae bacterium | reverse complement strand
TTCGCCGAAAGCGTTTGGTAGACCGGCATTAAAATGGCCGCTGAAGTAGCAGTCAGACACATTTGCCAGGTCTTCTACAAAGGGGCGAATTTCCTTGAAACGCCGACCGCAGTTTGTGCCCACAATCAAAGGCTTGGCATGGGCGATGGAATTCCAGAACGCCTCCGGGTTTTGGCCCGACAGGACGCGACCGCTAATGTCTGGAAACGTTACAGAGATCATTATGGGCAAGCTCTCGCCACGCTGTTCGAACAGTTCAAGAA
>JADGEN010000217.1 GCA_016744355.1 Halieaceae bacterium | reverse complement strand
GAAACCGAAAGATCCCATAGTTTTGTCGCGGTCTCTCTGTTGTGGCTGCGCCGTGTTGATTTTACCCGCACCGCTGCTCCCGAAGTTTCAGCGCGCTTGTTAGGGCCGTAGTATTCTCCGCCGCGGATATCTTCGCCAGTAGCAGCATATAAAGTTGGCCATGCCCCCTGAGCCGCGGTGTTGAATAAGGGGCGAAACAGTGGAGTCATTAACGTCAATGCTCCCGGCAGGTATCTGGATAGCTCTGTGTCTGCAATGCCGGGGTGTGCGGCTACCGAAATGGTATCGTCTCCCGTTGCCTCTAAGCGACGTTGTAGTTCATAGGCAAAATACAGATTGGCGAGTTTGCTCATGGCGTAGCGTGGTATGGCGCTGTATTTCTTCTCGGCATTGATGTCATCGAAAAGAATTTTTCCTCTCTTGTGGGCGATGCTCGCCGTGCTGATGATTCTTGCATTGGCAGTCGCTCGCAGTTTGTCCAGCAGCAGGTTGGTGAGGGCAAACGGGCCCAGGTGATTGACACCAAACTGCGATTCAAATCCGTCCTCGGTCAACTCGTAGGGCGGTATCATAATGCCGGCGTTGTTAATCAGAATATCCAGCTGGGGTTCTTTTGCCACTTTCTTAGCGGCTTGTTTTATCGACTTGATACTGCCCAGATCAATCTGCACGGTAGCGATATCGGCTCCGCTGTGCGCTGCCAGTATTTTCTCCCTGGCCTGCTGGCCTTTTTCTTTTGAGCGGCAGCCAATAATAACTCTGGCATTACTCCCTGCCAGAACTTTAGCGGTTTCATAGCCCAGACCTGTATTGGCGCCGGTTATGAAGACAGTCTTGCCTGTTTGGTCCGGGACATCTTTTGCTGTAAAGCCCTGCATGGAGTACCTCTGTTCTGGATTGTTGTTAACAGTTGATCTTAGAAGTAAGCTGAGGCGGCGGCAAGGACAAAAATTCAGAATTTATGCCTCAGCCTATGCCTATGCTTCATCGAACAATAGCGTCAGATATTCCACCTTACCACTGTGTGGCGTGTACAGTTTACACATGATTAATATAATGGCATTCTGCGTGTCATTAATTTCGCTTTTCCCATAATTACTGAAATACTCACTGGAGATACAAATGACTTTTTCGTCTTCCGTTCTGACACTGGAAATTAACGACACCATTGCCACCTTGTGGCTGGATCGCCCGGAAAAACTTAATGCTATGTCGCAAGAGGTGGTTGCAGATCTGCCGCGCGCGATGGCTGCTATCGCGGCGGATGACAGTGTTCGAGCTGTTGTTATCGCCGGGCGGGGCAAGAGTTTTTGTGTGGGCATTGATCTGGCGGGACTGGGTGGTGGCGGGTCAAAGAGCAAAAGCGGCGAGAAAATTTCTGGAGCCACGGCAACGCTGCGCCAGATGAAAGTAACGCAACATTTCCAGGCGGCAATTACTTCGATAGCGGAGTGCCCCGTGCCTGTGATTGCCGCAATCCACTCCTACTGCCTCGGTGCGGGTATGGATCTGGTAACCGCCTGCGATGTTCGTCTGGCCACTGAGGATGCGCTGTTTGGAGTGCGTGAAACCAAAATTGGCATCGTAGCAGACGTTGGGACACTGCAACGTCTGCCCGGCATTGTAGGCGATGGTCATGTGGCAGAGTTGGCCTACACAGGCAAGGACATCAGTGCTGCGAGGGCGGAGAAAATAGGTTTGGTAAATGATGTGTATGCCGATGCGGATTCGGTGTATGCGGCAGCTGTTGAGATGGCCACAGAAATTGCGTCCAATGCACCTCTGGCCGTGCGCGGTACCAAGTTTATTCTGCAGCAAAGTGAAGACCTGACTACCGAGCAGAGTCTGCTTTTAAACGGTCTTTGGACGATGGCAACAACCTTGAATTCAAATGACCTGGGTGAAGCGATGGCGGCATTCAGTCAAAAACGAGCACCAAATTTTACCGGGTCCTGATAGACGAGAGTCTTTGGAAACTATTTAACCTAAAGAGGAATTAGGCATGGCTATTGGCGTAATAGCAACAATCACCGTACAGGAAGGCAAGTGTGCCGCATTTGAAAAGGCATTTCTGGCTCTGGCAGAGCAGGTCAGGGCTAATGAGTCAGGTAACATTTTTTATATTCTGCACCGTAGCAAATCGGATCCACTGGTATACAAGGTACTGGAGCAGTATCACAGCGAGGCAGACCTTGCTGCTCACGGCAAAACGGAGTACTTCCATGCCGCCAATCAGTTGTTGGCGACCATGGTAGCTGCGGCTCCTCATGTGGAAGTGTTGGATACGATCTAAACAGCATGGCTGAAAACACGTCAAAGATAGTGTTATCAGCCATGATATTGTCGGTGATACCTCTAAAAACCGAGTGCTTTGGCCTCAGCTGCCAGCAGCGGAGTTACAGCACTATTTTCTTTAATACGTTGCACGAATGCGGCCGCTTTGGGCCAACGATCGGCGTCAATGATGTAGCCGGCATAGCCCGCATTGACGAAGGGTGATGTCAGAGCTATATCGGCCACTCCAAATTCTCCAAATAAAAATCCGTCGGCGGGAAGTTCTGATTCCAGATAGTCGAGTATCGGTGGCATTTTGTTGTTAATCAGGTCGTTCACTGTCTCTTCGTCAGCTTCCTGGTTGAGGAACATCGGGCGCATTACGCGGTTGAAGAAAATACCTCCTGCAGATTCGCTCAAGACGCTGCCAGCATATTCTTCAAGCCATTCTGCTCTGGCTCTCTGCGCGGGATCGGCCGGGTATAGTGGTACTTCAGGGTAGGCATTTTCGAGATAACGGCAGATAACTTTGGAGTCCGCAATGGCTAAGTCGCCGTCCTGCAATGCCGGAATTTTTCCCAGTGGGCTGACTTTTTTCAATTCCGGGTCATCGGAAAATGGCATAGTTTGTATGTGTTCGTAAGCAAGGTTTTTTAATGTAAGTGCAATCATAGTTTTGCGTACAAAGGGAGATGCAGCGGCACCGTAGAGTGTAATCATTGTAGTTCCTTAGGTGTAAGTGTATGTATTTAAAAGTTATTTCTCTGTCGCTTAAAGAGAATAAGTGCTTTCCCATTGGGCCATATGTTTCTATCCAGGCTCACAGACAAAG
>JADGEN010000216.1 GCA_016744355.1 Halieaceae bacterium | reverse complement strand
CAGCAGCGATATCAGGAACTGACTGGGTGGCAGTGCCCTGTACAGGGCGGTCCAGCCAGGCGAAGTCTGGCCGGAGACGACCGCGACAAGGATGCCGAGGCCCGGTTAGTGATATCGAAGGAGCTGGGTCACGAACGTATTTCGATTGTGGCTGTGTATATTTCTTGAGTACGTATAACCATTGTCCTGGCTCGATACCAATATTGAAAACGTGAAACTATGACTGCTGTTTATTTTCGGCTGATATGAAAGGCAACCAGATTTATTTTATTGATGTCACGGGTAGATGTTAGCGCCGGAGTAAACCCGCGGGTATTTGCCGCAGAATAAATCAACGACAAAGAGACCGTAGCGATCCCGTTTCACTCCAGCCGATCACTGACTAAAACGGCAGCTCCTGATTGACGTCGACACTACCTGAGTACACCTGTTGTTCAAGCCGGATCTCCTCATACAGTTCTGCGATCTCATCACCATAGTGATCCCACAATACCGATCTTAAGTCACCCAGAAGCTGATAGATGCAATCAGCTTGCTCCGCTGTCCAGTGGGTTGTGATCTTTAGCGTTTTCATATGGCTTTCCCTCGTTTTTTGGTCTTGCGCCGCTTTGACGCACTTTCTTGCGCTTCCTTCATGCGATACGACTCACCCTCAATGGCGATGACCTCGCTGTGATGAACAAGGCGGTCAATCAGAGAGACCACGCATGCGGCATTGGGGAACACGTCGTTCCACTCGCCGAAGGGACGGTTGGTGGTTACAAGTGTGGAGCATTTTTCATAGCGCCGGTTGATAATTTCAAACAGTAAGTCAGCATGACGGTTGCTGTAGGAGAGGTAACCCACTTCATCAATCAGCAGCAAGCTGGGTCTGGCGTAGTGCTTTAGCCGCCGCTGCAGGGCATTGGCGCCATCTTGAGCAGCCAGGTCATTAAGCATCGCCGCTGCGGTGGTAAACAACACCGTATGGCCCCGCATGACCGCGTTATATCCCAGGTTTTGGGCGATCATCGATTTACCCACACCGTTGCTACCCAGCAGGATAATGTTGCTGGCTGTGTCCATAAAACCCAGCTGCATCAGGGCGTGAATGGCTTGCTGGTCAATGGCGGCTGGCCATTGCCAGTCGAACTCACTCATCGGTTTGAACCGGCCCAGCCGGGCACTGCCCAGACGCCGTTCGAGCGAGCGCTGTTTGCGCTCGGCACGTTCCCAGGTAATGAGCTGTGCCAACCAGGGGTATTGTTCCTCAGTAATCTCATCCCAGTGCGCCAATACACCGTGGAGCTTCAGTTCCAGTGCCTGCTGTTTGAGTAACTCGATATCAATCATCTGCATCATCTCCAGTTTCATTTTTTGCCTCGCTCCCCGTCGCATAACCTACGCCGTTGAGCGTGTCGTAATCAGCAAGTCGGGCCCGCTTGACGCTGTAGTGTCTGACCTTCGCAGGGACAGCAACGGCGAGTGGTGGTGGCCGGTGTTGTTCATCGCGACGGCACTCAAGAATGTGCTGTACTGCTGCTGGGTAAGGTGATTGATGATTGAGCGCTTCACCCAGAGCCACATGCAATTCATCCCGGCCATAATCATCAAGCAGTTGGTTGAGCAACCGAACCGTGGTTTTAATAACGTGGCCACGCTCTGCCGATAACTGCAGCAGTGTTTGGGCATGCGCAGAAGCCTGGCTCAGGCGATCCTGGCCCCGGTGTAATCGGGCATGAGTTTTCTCCAGCCACAAGGCATTGATGTGGCCTTCCTGTTCGATTTGTTCCCCTTTGCCAAAGCTGCGTAAATGCTCGGCAATGCATTTATCGCCATCCAGTATCTGGAGTCGCTCAAGGTCGGCGCTGACACTCAATGACTTCTGCACACAGTGATGAGGAATGGAGTAATCATTGAGATCGAAACGGATATAGGGGGTTTTGGCAGCCCGTACGGGCTGCCTCTCATGTGTATCAAAGGGGTTGCCCGGTAGGTGTAATAAACTGACCTGCTCTTGCAGGAAGGCCTCCCTGACTGTCAGCGTACGATCTTCAGGACAGACCCGGTCAGCACTCACGCCTTGGCACCAGCGCTCGGCCTGGGTATTGAGCTCGTCCAGTGTGTGCCAGTGACGACCGGCAAAGAAGTTATCGCGGATGTAGCGAATTGCTCTTTCTACCCGGCCTTTTTCATTACCGCGAGCCACCGCCACCGGGCGGGGTTCGAAGCGGTAATGGGCCGATAAGGCCAGTAAGGTGGGGTGGAATCGAATCGCATCACCCTGACGCTCAAGCACAGCCGATTTCAAGTTGTCATAGAGAAGCACCTTGGGCAATCCCTGCCAAGCCTCGAATGCAGCCACGTGGCCCCGTAAAAAGCTTTCCATTTGCTGGTTGAGATAGAAGCGTAAAAAGATCTGTCGCGACCAGCTCAGCACCATCACAAATGCCATTAAGGGCCGCCGGGCCTCGCCAATCTGGATATGGCCGAAGGAACCCCAGTCCACTTGAGCTTGCTCGCCCGGCAGGGTTTTTAATCGCAAATAGGCTTCGGGTTGCTTGCGCGGTCGCAATTCACTGATGCGCTGGCGGAATAGGCTCTTACCACCGGGATAGCCTCGCTGTTTGGACATTTCATACAGGCGTGCTGCGGTGAGTGTCGGAAACTCCCGCAGGGTGTCGATGATGAAGGGCAGATAGGGGTCGATGATTGACGCACGACGGGTCCGCTCCACTTTGGGCAGGCCAGCGTGTGCCAGCACCCGATCGACCGTAGAATGATGAATGCCCAGCTGGGTCGCGATGGTGCCTGTGCGCCATTTTTCAACAAAGTGGTAACGCAGTATTTTTGATTCTATTTCCTTATCGATGGCCACTCTTTCCCTCCAGTTATCTACTCCCTCGCAAGCAGCAGCACTAATGCCGCCTCAATCCCCGCCCAAACTGACTGCTGTGTAGAAAGTCACTGCGCAAAAAGGGACTGCAAGGCGCACCACAATGATGGCAGTGCAAGGTGGCGCTGGATAACGCTGGAATATCACCTCTGATGTGCCTATTGGGCTGGTTTTGCAGTACATCACGGAGGGATATTCGGATAGAACGCTGATGCGTTACTTTTTGTCGTTGCCGCTCCCGATGACAC
>JADGEN010000215.1 GCA_016744355.1 Halieaceae bacterium | reverse complement strand
TTGTTTGGTACGGTCTGGGGCATTATGCATTCCTTCCGCGGTCTCGCGAATTCAACACAGGCCACTCTTGCAACTGTTGCTCCGGGAATATCCGAGGCGCTTATTGCGACCGCCATGGGGCTGTTTGCCGCCATTCCAGCGGTGATGGCCTATAACCGTTTTGCGGCCAAGGTTAACGTCTATGCTAACCGCTATGACACTTTCGTCGATGAGTTTTCCGGCATTCTTTCTCGTCAGGCCTATGCGCTGCGTGCGCAAGGTAAGCATCGCCGCGTTTCCGACAGTTCAGAACACCGGGCGGGGTAGGCGTCGTGGCTGGAACACGTAACAAGCACCGCCCCATGGCCGAAATCAATGTGGTGCCCTACATCGATGTGATGTTGGTGCTGCTCATCATCTTTATGGTGACTGCCCCTATGTTAATGCAGGGCGTTAAGGTCGACTTGCCAGTGGCCAGCGCTGATCCGGTCGAGAATCAGGACCCCGAGCCACTTATCATCTCTATCAAAAGCAGCGGCGAACTGTTTCTCAACCTGGGTTCCGGGGAGGACCTGTCTCTTTCGCTGGCCACCATTAAACAGCGGGTGTCTGTAATCATGCGGCGCAACCCGCAAAAGCCGGTGCTGGTCTGGGGTGATAAAGCGGTTCCCTATGGTGAAGTGGTTACTCTTATGACCGCACTACAGCAGGCCGGCGCCCCCAGCGTTGGCCTGGTGACTGAGAATCCCTAGCTTGTGAGTGACTCGATTTACGCCAAGCCCGTGTTGCCACGCATTATTGTGCGACCCATTTTGGCAACTGTGGCTTTGCATGCGTTGATGCTTTTTATGCTCACCGCAAACTGGAGTGGCATCGAGGAGCAGCGCACCATTAAACCGCGATTGGCGCCAAAGGTTATCAAGGCTCGCCTTGTGGATGCCAGCGAGTTAAAGCCTAAAAAGGTCGCCAAGCCGGCGGCAAAGCCCAAAGCAAAACCTCGAGTAAAACCCAAAGTTAAGCCCAAACCGGTGCAGAAAGCCAAGCCCAAGGCCAAAGCAAAACCCAAGCCAAAGCCCAAAGTAGTGGAGAAAGTGGAACCCAAACCTGAGCCGCGCTTAACCGCTGAGGAGTTGGCCGCGATTGCTCGTTCTGAACTGTCTCAGGCGATAGAGAGTGAGACGCAGGCTCAGGAAGCGCTGACAGCCGACGAATTGGCGGCTAGTTATGCCGCACTCATCCAGCAAACCGTGGTGAGTTACTGGAGTAGGCCACCCAGCGCCAGAAATGGCATGGAAGTGCTGCTGGCATTACAATTGATTCCCACCGGTGAAGTGGTGAGCGTGACGGTGGTTAAAAGTAGTGGTAACACCGCATTTGATCGCTCTGCGGTTAATGCGGTGCAGAAGGCGGAGCAGTTTCCAGAACTCAAAGACCTGCCGTCGCGGGAATTTGAAAAAACATTCAGGCGCTTTCGCCTGTTGTTCAGACCAGAGGATTTACGTTACTAATGAAATGGTTAGCTTGGAATGAGTCGAAATTCGCGATGCGAATCGTGTTGGCCGTTGGCCTATTATTGGCGGCGCTGAGTGCGCGGGCTGAACTGGTTATTGAAATTACGCAGGGCGTGGACAATCCTACAGCGATTGCCGTCGTACCTTTTGCCTGGCACGGAGCAGGCGCTGCCCCGGAGGATATTGCAGGGGTGGTTGATAGCGATCTGTCCCGCAGTGGCCAGTTTTCGCCGGTTAATCGCAGCGATATGCTAGGCCTGCCCAGCACAGAGAAGGAAGTATTTTATCGCGATTGGCGTGCCATCCAGTCTGAGTATTTGCTAATTGGCCGTGTCTCGGTAACGGATCAGATGCGCATTGAATATGATTTGTTTGACGTGTTGCGCCAGAAAAAGGTCTATTCCGGCGTGGAGTTGGGGCCAGCAAGCGAAGCCCGCATGCTTGGCCATCGGGTGAGCGACAAAATTTATCAACAGCTCACCGGTATTCGTGGCGCATTTGCTACCCGTCTATTATATATAGCTGTAACCCGGGTGCAGGGCGGGAAGGATTATTACCGCCTGACACTGGCAGATTCGGACGGTGCCAGGCCTATCGTGTTGTTGGAGTCCCGTGAGCCTGTCCTGGCTCCCACATGGTCGCCCGATGGCAGAGAAATTGCCTATGTCTCCTTTGAAACCAACCGGCCCGCGATTTTCAGGCAAAACCTCCAAACCGGGGCGCGCGAGCAGTTGACCAACTTCAAAGGCCTTAACAGTTCTCCATCCTGGTCGCCGGACGGCAGGACCATGGCAATGGTTTTATCCAAAGATGGCAGCCCAGACATATACCTGATGGACTTGATTACCAAAAAACTCACTCGGGTCACCCGCCACTACGCGATTGACACCGAGCCCTCGTGGATGTCGGATGGGAAGTCGCTGTTGTTCACTTCGGATCGAGGTGGCAAACCACAAATATATCGCTACACCCTGGCTTCAGGGCAAACTGAGCGACTCACCTATGAAGGTTCTTATAACGCCAGGGCGCGGGTTGCCCAGGATGGCCGAAATGTGGTGATGGTTCACCAACAAAATGGCGATTTTCACATTGCGCTGCTCGATTTGGTGACAAACAGAGTGCAAATACTGACTTCTACCGAATTGGATGAAAGTCCCAGTATCGCACCCAATGGCTCTATGTTATTGTATGCAACCAAGTACGCGGGGCGCGGTATTCTTGCTGCAGTTTCTGTGGACGGAGGTGTGAAATTTCGGTTACCGGCACGCGAAGGCGATGTACGAGAACCGGCTTGGTCACCCTACATGAGCCGCTAGGCGGCAATAAAATATGCAGACAACCATCTTAAGGATTGGACCTATGAAAAACATAACGGTTGCCGGAAAGGCGCTAACACTCATTTTTGCCGCAGTTTTCCTGGTTGCTTGTTCCAGCAACGATACCAAGGAAGCTGACGAAGCCGCCGCTGCCGCTGCCGCCGCTGCTGCTGCCGCCGCTGCCGCTGAGCAAGCCGCTGCTTCTGAGCAGGCCGCTGAAATTCAGCGACTGCAAGATGCTGTTGCTACTGTGGGCAATGTATTTTACTTCGAATATGACAGTTCCACGCTCACACCTTCAGCCAAAGCCTCTGTCGACGCGCATATTGCTC
>JADGEN010000214.1 GCA_016744355.1 Halieaceae bacterium | reverse complement strand
GAATTATTCACTTCAAAGGATAAACAGAAGAGAAAGGGCGGAAAATGCCCTTTCGAAGAGAAAATTGTCGTTTTTTTAACGTTTTGTCTTCTCATTTGCTACGAGACCGCCTATTTTTTTGCTTTATAAAACGCATGAATTAGAGAACGATTCGCGGCTTGGATACTGACCTGTGCGAGGCCATTTAGGGTGTGCCCACTGGGTTGAAGCTGGAAATCGTAACAGTAGAAAAGTGCCGAGATTGGTACGTTTTGAAGGTCTCAGTGCAGCCCAAGCTTCTCGGCTAGCAATACTATTGAACCTAGGCCAGAGAAAGCCCGGAGATATTAAACTTCATATTTTCGACTTCACAACTTGCGCCGGTTTTACTGATAATTTTTTCATATTTCTGCGCTTCTTCCAGGGTAATGTTTTCCCGGATGGTGGTGGGTACTGAACGAAACATCTCCCTGGACTTTTCCGCGCTTATTTTAAACAGCTCTGCGAATTCTTTTTCAATATAGTATTCGCCCTTACCCGAGCTGAAACCAAGCAATATAACTCTGAAATTTTTGTCCACTACAACACTCTCGCATAGGCTCTCCCAAAAAATCGGGATTACACAATTATTGAAGACATGCCCCGTGAAATGAAACATCACAGCAAGGGCTAGCAATTAAGTGAGAGCTTACTAAAAAAATACGACTTACGAAAAGAATCACACGTGACCTGTATCACAGGCTTAGAAAAATGAAGTCACAGTGTGAACAGCGTCACATCATTCCTGGGTGTCAGAGATAAGTTCAATCACTTGATCGCGCTGTGAATGGACCAGTAGCAACGCCAGGTCACCCGGTGCCAATAGCTCAAGAGCGCGCTCAGTGCCCTGCAAAGGGTCGGAACAAAAACTCATTTGCTCTTGCTGTAAGCCGCACAGCAAGCACTGCTGCCGAATAAGCTCACTCACTTCTCCACTCTCCCGGCCGCGCAAATACTCGGGCAATTCTACGACAACGACATGATCGGGTTGCAGTGCAAAAGCGCCCGCAGTGAGGGCGTTAATTTCTTCATCACTGCGATCTCCCGCATGACCGATCATAAGCAGACGCCGCTTTGCCGGTATTTTTCTCATCGTCGCCGCAACCGCGATGATACTGTGAGGATTATGGGCAAAGTCAACAAAGACTCTGGCACCCTTTACCTCAAACTCATTGCAGCGCCCGGGATTGTCCTCGGGACTACTATGAAAGCTGGAAAGGCCTTTGCGCACAGCCTCGAGTGGAAGGCTAAAAGCAATACACAAGCACATAACGCCTAGCGCATTCTGGACATTGTAGGCAGCGGCACCGCCCATGGTAATAGGCACATCAACAACTGAGATGACGGCTTGTCCGACTTTTCCGTCAAAGTAATGCAGCACCTTATCCTGCAACCAACCGCAGGGCAGGCCACGCGAATGAGACTCGACAATGCACGGATTATCACGATGCAAGGAAAACCACACAACAGTCTTCTGCTGGGCTGTAATTTCATCTCTAAGTGAATGTGCATGCGCCACAAGACCCGCATCGTCAGCATTCAGAACCAGCACCCCCCCCGGAGCGAGCGTTCTGAACACAGAAAATTTTGCTTCGATTAGTGCGGGCACTGTATTAATACCGTACTGCCCAAGGTGGTCAGCTGCGACATTGGTCACCAGCGCGGCCTGTGCCCTGTGCAGGGCTAGGCCACGGCGTAATATGCCACCGCGGGCCACTTCCAGAAAAGCCACCTGCAAACGCGAATCGCGTAGTAACATGCGCGCGCCACCCGGCCCTGAATAATCTCCCTTATCCAGGATTACATCTCCAACACGAACAAAGTCTGTGGAGGTAACACCAGCGACTTTTCCGGCAGCGCTGGCGACGGCAGCGGCCAGTCGCACGCAGGTAGACTTGCCATTAGTACCCGTGACCATGGCTACCGGTACATCATGCAAGTTTGACCAGTCGACTTGTTCGGGAGATGGGAGCTCGGTTACCGCCCAGGTTTTTGAACCGCAGCCGTGGCCCAGTGATACATCGTCATCATCAGAAATAAAGTCGACTCCGTGCGCGGTAGCTGCACCTTGCAGGGAAATTAACGCCGGGTTGGCTTCACTTAGCATCACCGCCTTGAGCTGGTCGATTATACTTTCAAAAGGCAGGGGCACAGTGTCGAGCAGTTCACTGGCGCAGTAGTGCCAGGCGGCCTGTGCGACAAATATGGCGGAATAGAGTTGATCCATGGGGGCAGAGATAGCGAGGTTTATGCCGTTTTCGTGGGGGCGTGAGCAGCATTGCTCATGGTTCCAACCTACTGCATCCAACACACGACAAGCCTGGCGATGCCACACAGTTGCTAATGTTTGGGCACACCAGTCGATGGCAACCACTTCGACAATTGCTCCGGGCTTGTCCCACAACAGGCCCGGCCCGGTAAGGCGACGGCTGTCTTCCATGTACAGGTGGTCACTGCCAGGCAGTGGTATCTCCAGAGCCTCTTCCAGCTCTTCAACACTGGGCCGCATACGATCTAGTCTCCCTCTTCCTCGCTTCTAGCCAGACGCACACCTTTGTCATCGCTAATGAGCTGCATGCCGTCTTCAAGCATTAAACCGGGAGGTGCACCAGAAGTATTCTCATCGATAGTAATATCCAGATCTTCGGGCACTTCGCGATCACCACCATGATAAATTATCTGCTTCCAGCAGCGAGTAATATTGTCACCGAAGACCACTAGGAGATCGCCCTCTGTCGATTCTTCCAGACCCTTAGCGATAGCATCCTGTTCATCGGGAACTATCGAAATACTGTCATCCGCAACATTGTTGGCCAACAAACCAGCGCGCATTAACTGTGGGATTTCATCGTCTGTGCGGCCTCGACGGTTATCGTCGGCCTTACAAATATAGTGGTCAAAGTGACCCGCCAGTATGCCTGCGGACTCCGTAATATCTTCATCGCGCCTGTCGCCAGGCATGGAAATAACAGCTATTTTTCGGCCCTTCACTTCCATCCGATCGACCATTTCTGAGATAACACGGAAAGCAGCGGGGTTGTGGGCATAGTCGAGAATCACCTTGAAGGGATGCTCATTGAAAACATTCATGCGCCCGGGAGCCTGGAAGAAGCTGGTATCAAAGGTGCGCAG
>JADGEN010000213.1 GCA_016744355.1 Halieaceae bacterium | reverse complement strand
GCAGCCAGCACAATTCCCATAGCGCCAATCATACCCAATAATGTTGCTAAATCCATAATTTGCCTCGAGCCCTTTAACTGTTAACTACCCTGTAGTGCGAATGGGCCGTTTAGCCCCGATATGTTCTTATGCTTGCAGGTATTTGTCCTGGAAAAATTCAGACAATTTGGTGCTATTTTCACCACACTTTTGCTTCACCTGCTCTCGCTAACCCATAGGCTATCAAGATTGGCTTGCTCCATGATTTGGTTCGCTACCAGTTCAGCTGATTCCCGATTGCTAAACCCGGTTAGTACTACTTCGAATGTTGTTTGAGTGTCGCTGGCGATGGGATTAATTTTGGCATGGTATCCAAAAGCCCTAATTTTTTTCTGTTTTTTCAGGGCCTCTTCACGGCTGGAGGAAGTTCCCAAATTTACATGCCAGCTTGTAGGGGCGGCGGATTCATTATTGGCAGAGGCAGTGCTATCGCTGATATCTTTATGATCGGACAGCGCCTGCCGTAGCTGTTGATTGATATCGAACGAGCCGTCGACAGGAGGCTGAGGTCGAATTTTCGCCGTCGCTTGTAAGTCCAGTAGTGCTTGGCTTATCTCGTCAAGTCGACGGTTGACCTCGGTCAACGTGAGGGTGATCTCTGAAGCGTTCGGCACGGCAAGCGAGTTAGTCTGAGTCGGAGTGCTCAGAGGCAGCCCGGATAGCCATAAGGCTGCCAGCACTAAAAACAGCATGTTTACAAAAGCTATGCCAAATAGACCTATCCAAAAGCCTTTGTTGGAATTGTAGGTGGCTTTAGTTGGCTGTTCTTTTTGGCTTACCGCGCGGTGCTTGGCGATAGCGGTGGGTTCAGCCGAGGTACGCTCGCGGGCAGAATTATCCTCCGGTTGAACTGGGCGCTGTTTTAGCGATAAATTGAGATCTTTGGCGATCATGTCAGATCCTGGCATATGTTGCCTAAAGTTATGCATAAAGCATGCCGATAATCTCTTATGGATAAATTACAGTTTGCATTGGTCGCTTCCGGGTCTTCTCAAAAGAGCTCTGACACCTGGCTCAGGTCATTGCAGCTCGGTCAAGTGCTACAGGCTAGAGTGGTCGATAAGTCTCCTTCTGGTGGCTTGATGCTCAGCGTCGGCGCTCACAAAATCACTGCAGCCAGCGACATTTCAGTGCCTAAGGGCGCCTCACTTCAACTCGAAGTGAGTGGGGTCTTTCCGGCACCCAGTATGAAGATTGTCAATATGCCTCCGCCCAACGCTGTAATGGTCGACCCGCTTCAATCCCAGCGCCAACTACTACTATCCACGCAAGGGGAGGTTTTAGGCCCTTTTATCTCCCTTCTGGACCCCTCGAAAAGAGTCAATATATTGTCGCTCCAGGGTGTGAAGAATGGCGCGCTGGATAAACTTCTTGCACATTTGAACCAATTTTCACAACTCACTGACCCCAAGACGTTGCAAAAGGCACTGCTACAATCGGGATTGTTTCTTGAGTCTGAGCTGCTGCGCCTAGCGGACGCCGGCACTGTTCTATCGCGTGCAGATATGAAAGGTGCACTGTTCAGGCTGTTGTATAAGATAAATCAGTCCTTAACGGGGTCGCATGAAAGAGGTGCGAGAGACGTCGCCCAGCTGGCGTTGCTAAGTCTGCGCGGCGAAATAGAGGGTGCGATCGCAACTATTACGCTCAATCAATTGTCATCAAGTCAGGTGGACAGGCGAGCTGGCTGCATATGGTTGTTCGATATGCCCTTTCGAATCCATGACTCGTTGCGTGGCTTACTGGTAAGCATAGAGCGAGAGGGTGCCGCCTCACAGGGCGAGTCCGGGGCGCAGCAATGGAAAATTCGTTTCAGCGTCGAATTGCCACGGTTGGGCGCTATCGTAGCTGAGTTATACATGAGGGGAAGTAGAGTCTCTGTAGTATTTTATGTACAGCAAGAGGCGGCTTTCAGGGCGCTGGATGAGCAGTTGTTTCAACTGAGGATTGGCTTGGAGAAGCTGGGGTTTGAGGTTTCAGTACTGCGGTGTCATCTTGGTATAATCTCCGCTGACCGACCAAAGTTTTCGGGGTATCTCACAGTGGATGAAAAAATATGAAGGACGAGGATATGTCATCAACTAAAATCGAGGTGCAAGCTGAGCTGTCTGATATTCCACTGGTGCAAGATCCCGTACTGACCGCTATTGCCGGTAATGTGCATGAAGCGAGCGATATTCCTGAAACTGCATACAGTTTAATCGCTGAAGTTTTGTCTTACCTGAATCTAGTGGACGGCTCCATCGATTCCAACGAGTGAGTCCCAGGGTAAAAAGTTGTTTGTTGGACACAATGGCGAGCTTCATATAGTGAGTAGCTCACACTTTTTCTAGTCCATGCCACATGTTTGTGATCTCACTCCCAGTTTTATGCCTTTTTTGGGACATATGCGCTTTTTTACCGAATAGTAGAACCTAGGCAGGGGTGGCAGCACCAGAATAATGCGTCTCCACACCCTTTATTAAACGATTAGAGAACATATGAAAAACAGACGTAATTACTATAGGGTTTTGCATGTGCAGCCAGATGCTCCCAAGGAGATCATCCGCTCCAGCTACCGGACGATGATGCAGCGAATGCGAATGCATCCAGATTTGGGTGGTGATGACAACAACGCGGCTATAATTAATGAAGCTTACGCAACACTGACAAACCCCCGGCATCGCAGTGTTTACGACGAGTCTCGACAGAGCAAGGAGAGTACTGCAGCTTATCGAAAATCAGCTTTCCGGACTTCTGTACAACAAGATAAATGTGCCTTTTGTCGTTTCTCTTATGAGCGTGAAGAAGATACTCCGGCAGACACTCTTTGCGTTAATTGTCAGAGCCCATTGTTCATGACCAGGCAAGCGCCTGTTGACGAGTGTGATCGACGATCAAACCCGCGCATGCCCAACAGCCAATCTCTTAGTTTTCGTACGCGATGGCCACAGAATGAAGCCTACAGTGGTCACGCGGATGATATTTCTTTGCTCGGTATGAAGTTCATTACGGCAAAAGACCTTGACCTGGGCCAGGTTGTGAAGATTGATTCACAGATTTTAACAGCGGTGGCACGCGTTATGCGCAGTGAGCGACAGGGTTCAAAATGGGGGGTTGGAGTGCAGTTCCTTAGTTTGCATTTTGTACAATCTCAAGGTTCTTTTGTTACTGCTCGAGTTTAATAGCCC
>JADGEN010000212.1 GCA_016744355.1 Halieaceae bacterium | reverse complement strand
TACACGCTAACAATGCTAACCAAGCGCTTGACCGAATTATTAACTTTTTCCCGGACGATCGTAGAGCTCAGTTATTGATGGACCTCTCCACCAATATTCGGGCCTTTGTTTCACAGCGACTAGTGCCTACCACAGATGGTAAGCGCTGCGCCGCCATTGAAATTATGATGGGTACGCCGATGATCGCAGAGTTGATACTCAGAGGCGATTTTGATGGCATTAAGGAAATTATGGAGAAGTCCCAGAATATCGGCATGAAGACCTTTGATAGCGCCCTGTTCGATCTCTTTCAGGAAGGAATGATTACAGAGGAAGAAGCTCTGAAAAACTCAGACTCACCGAACAATGTTCGTTTGAAAATTAAGTTCGCCGGGGAGGAAGGCGAGGAGGAAGAACAAGCTGCGGTGGGCTTGAGCCTTGAGAGCCTGAACACAGATGAAGAAGACGCTAAGTTTTTTTAGTGTAAAGACTCAGGTGTCAGTTTCGCCGACACTGCCAGGGATCTCTGTGACAGCGTGGCGCCAGAACTCAAGATCGGTATCGGCAGCGTTCAACAGTTCAAAACCGGCCAGCCACAGGGTCTCGCCTTTGTCATCACGGCAACACCACTTCACCTCTCCAACCAGGTAAAATGTGTTCTGTGCTTCGGATAAGTCCACGCCGATTTGCAGGATAGCCCCCACGTCCAATTGCCGATTGATGCCGACGCGCAAACCATTGAGGGAAACGTCCAGTGTTTTACATTTAATGATTTCACTCGGTTGATTGTTTTCCACACCGGAGGCGAGCAGTTCGATGAAAATTGCACCTTCGAAAGGGTGTCGCGGGTAGGCTCTATTGAATTCTGACATGTATACGCCTCGCTGATTAATCTTTATTTTTATTGCGCTCGCGGTGAACATCTTCCCTAAAAGTGGAACGGGTTTGCAGCACTTCCACCAGTGACTGACCCATTAAGCTTCTCATTTCTTCGCCGCTGACTTCGCGTAGTCTCTTTCCTACGCGATCTACAAATATGTAGTTGTCCTGTTCAGCTTCGTAGGTGGCCAGTTTCGCCATCAGTGGCGAGTTGCCGTCATGAAATCCAATCCACGCTCCAATTGGCAGTTTGAATTCATTCGTAGCTTCTGGTGTGTGCGTGTCTTCAGCCCGGCTCCGCTTGCGATCGCGTTCTCGCTTGCGATGCAGGTACTCTTCCTGTCGAAACTGTTCGGCGGCTTCCTTTTCTCGTTGCAGTCGTTTGGCCTCTGCCTGCTCGCGTAGTTTGCGCAGTGTTTCAGCCTGCTCATGCAAAAACTGATCATCGCGTTCACGCTGTAATTGACGTTGCTTCTCTGCGTCTTGTTGGCGCTGCGCCTCACTATTTTGTTCCGGTTCCGGTTCTTGTGGTATCTCGTTTCCTTGTTCTGCCTCACCCGCTGGCTCTTGCACGACGGGGCTTTGCACCGGTTTGGTTTGCTCAGGCTTAGCAGCTGGTTCTGAAAGCAGCTCTTCTGCGTCATTCCCAGTGGTCTCGGCGGTGCTGCAAACCTCTTCTTCTGTACTTCCCTCGACAACATGAAGCAGGGAGCGACTGAAGCTGTTTTCATAAAAAAGCGGGACAGAAGTTCCGTCCGAAAGCATAGATGCAAAGTCGGAATAACTTTCCTGTCTCTCTCTCAGCCCTGCGTTGTTGGTGAACAGCAGTTGCTGAGCATCGTCGATTTTGAGGGCTAATTGCATTCTCAGAGCACCGTTACCCATGTCTCTGAGTGAAAACCATTGGCCGATCTCAAGGTCAGAAATGATGCTTGCAGTTTCGGCGTTCCCAGAGTCGGTTGTTTTCACCTCTTCCGCTATGGGATCGACAGTTACCAGTTCCAGCTCTGTTTGGCGCAGCACCGACATATGTGCCAATTCAATGACCCCCAGTGCTTCACTGACGGCACCTTCATCGTGTTGCAGACTCAGGAGGTAGCGCTTGATCTCTCTGGGAAGATTGGTGATTACTTCGAAAAGTAACTGGCGCTGGGTAGGCTCTGCACTGACCTCCGTGTCTGTCGTAGCTCTGGACTGGAAGGAGTTTAGAAAATCTTCTGTCGTTTTTGCCATGCCAGCCCACTGTGCCGACTCAACACCATATCGTAGTAAAACTAGTTGGGCGCTTTCAAACCAGGGGCCTTTGAGAAACGTTCCGATAGTGATTGGTACTTGATGTCGCTGCATTGCAGTATTGATCATCTGCGCGGCCTGTTCCTTCGCGAGACTTGTTTTAAGGCGACCCAGCTCAGCTTCTGCAATGCGCTGTGACATACGCTGTGCCCTGCCGCGATCCTTGGTGGTTGTGGCCAAGATAGTCTCATAGATGGTTTTTAGTACGACGGCGTCTCCTTCCAGCAGGGCAGCCATTGTTGCTGTTGTATCTCGGACCATACGTTCCAGATTTTGACCCGCTCTGCCAAGGTGTGAATGCCAGCCCACCAGGCTCAGGCCGATGGTGTCCATCAATAAGTGGAAACTGTGAGCGCCAGGTGTCGAAAATGTAGGGTCGGTAATGGCTAGCGCAGCCGCGAGAGGGCGCAACTTTTTAAACTCTGAGGCTAGTGGCTCCTCCACGGGGTAGTGCTCTTCCCAGTGTGAGAGCGCAGCTTCAAACCAATTTATGAGTGCTATCTGTTCGCCACTGGGCAGCCCCGGGTCGCCAATGGCTTCTGTTTGCTCCAGGATGGCCTCTAGCGTGGGTAGTTCAAAGTTATCAATTTTCTTCAGGTAGTCGAGAATCTCGTCCAGCGCCAGTCCCGCCTCGTCTACGCTGTGCTCAGGGGCATATTTGTCCAGCACCGCGCTATGCAGTGAGCGTGAGAGGGGGAAATGTTCAAGATGTGGTTTCAGGTGCTTAGCTTCCAGGCTATATGTGCAATTAAATAGATCCACAGAGCAGCGAGAATAACCAGTCTTAAAGTCCCGCGGGAGTCTTTTTTCTCTGTCTTGGGCTTACGTTTTCCAATATCAAAGGAACCACATGCCGGGCACTCGCCCAGTTGACCACTTGTGTTTCCGCGGTAGCTACATTCTCTGCAGTAATAACTCATGGGGCTTCTACGCTGTGCCTGTACTCTTGAGTAGTTGGTCTACAACTCGTTCCAATTGCTTAAGGTTATTGCATTCTGCAGTAAAATGACAGGCACTTTGGTAGCGAAGCATATCGGAGTCTCCAGTACCCCAGGCCTTGCGAGA
>JADGEN010000211.1 GCA_016744355.1 Halieaceae bacterium | reverse complement strand
GTGTGGGGTGTAGCAGGCGCCCGTCGTGTCCCAGCGTCTCGGCCAGGGCGGTCCCTTTGACACACAGGCTGCCGTAGTTTGCAGGGTGATTCTTGTCACCCTTTATCTTAATGACCTGCGCTTCGCCCATGTCTGCTGTCACGCCGCAGCCCACGCCACAGTAGGGACAGGTAGTGTTGCAAATACTCATTGTTCTATTCCCGTTTCTCAGGCGGCACTTGCCAGCATGGCTTCGCTGACGTCTCGCCCGAACATCAATCCATTACGTAGGCCGCCCAGTGCTCGCTGCTCCGCGATCAGCTCGCTGTACCAGGTGCCGCCGCGCTTGTCGCCAACCAACACTGCGCCCACGAGGCGATCATCGCGAATAACCAGCCGGCGGTAGATGCCGTTGACCTCGTCATGGAGAATCAGCTGCTCTGCCTTGTCGTCCAGTTCGCCCGCGCGGTATATCTCCACGCCAGAAATTTTCAGCTGGGTGGGATAGTCCTCTACGCTGAAGCCCTGGTCGGGGGTGCCGCATAGCTGTTGTGCCAAAACTTTTGCCTGCTGGCGTATGGGCGCGATCAGACCGAACTGGTAATCACCGTGTTGACAGCATTCGCCCAAGGCATATATTCCCGGCTGGGAGCTGCGCAAGTAGTCATCGACCAGCACTCCACGTGAGCAATCAATGCCTGATTTAAGCGCGAGTTGTGTGTTGGGAATAATACCGGTGGCGAAAAGTAACAGGTCGCAGGGCAGGCGTTTTCCCGAGTTCAGTTCGATGCCCTGAATTTGCTGGTTTCCGGTCTGCAATTTTTTGATCGAAGCGCCCAACTCGAAATAGATACCGCGGGCTTCCAGTGCAAGTTGCAGTTGATGGCCGCCCGCGGTGTCGAGTTGCCGGTTCATTGGTACGGCATTGCGATGCAGCACTGTAGTCTCAAACCCCAGGCCGTTGAGGCCATGAGCCGCTTCAAGTCCCAGTAGGCCGCCACCGAGTACCACCGCTCGTTTTCCCGCGCCCCTCAGGCTGCGGAGATGGCGCGCATCTTCCAGCGTGCGAAATTCCTCAACGCCCTTTACGCCGCTGCAATCGACAGTCGGCCGCGCCACAGAGGAGCCTGTAGCGAGAACCAGGCGGTCATAATAGAACTGTTCGCCCCTGGTGGTGGTGACACATCGGGCATGGGTTTCTATTTTTTCCACCGTGGTACTGGAGGTAAATTGAATACCTTCGCGGCCCTTGTCGAGCATCTCCAGATCGCTTTCACCACTCTCGCCGCAGAGTACATTCGACAGCAGTACCCGGTTGTAGCAGACTTGTGCCTCCTCTCCGATGACTGTAATTGAGTAGTCGTGTTGCTGCCGTGAGAGATCTTCGAGCAGATAGGCACAGGCCATGCCCGCGCCAACGATCAGGAGTTTGCGTGGCATATTCGTCAGGCCGCCTCTGTCTCGTTGCTGTCTTCAGTGTTTGCGGACAGGTTGGTGGAGGGCATGGGTTCAAGCACTGCAGCAACCTCAGTTGTGTCATTCTTTTCCTTGTCCGCGGGATTCGAGTGCTTGGCGTACAGGAACTCGAGTACTTGCTGCCTGAGATGGACAAATTTCGGATCTTCTGCAAGCGCAAGCCTATCCCGGGGACGGGGCAGGTTCACCGGGAGGATTTCACCGATGGTGGCGGCAGGCCCATTGGTCATCATGACGATGCGATCTGAAAGCAGTACCGCCTCATCCACGTCGTGGGTAATCATGATTACAGTGTTGCCCAGCTCCGCCTGGATGGACATCAGCGAATCTTGCAGGTGGGCGCGAGTGAGTGCATCCAGTGCGCCGAAGGGTTCGTCCATCAGCAGTACCTTGGGTTGCATGGCGAGGCAGCGGGCGATACCCACACGCTGCTTCATGCCACCGGATATTTCACCGGGCAGTTTGTTCTGGGCATGGTCCATATTCACCAGCTGGAGGTTGTGTTCAATCCATTCCCTGCGTTCCGCTTTCGACTTGGTCTTTTTGAATACCTGGTTCACCGCCAGTTCTACATTTTCGTAGACTGAGAGCCAGGGCATCAGCGAGTGATTCTGAAAGACCACTGCCCTGTCGGGTCCGGGGTCAGTAACCTGGGTTCCCTCCAGAACCACGCCGCCTTCGGTAGCCTGGTGCAGGCCAGCGACAATATTGAGAACAGTGGATTTGCCGCAGCCGGAGTGCCCGATCAAGGAGACGAATTCTCCCTGGTCCAGCTTGAGGTTGACGTTCTGCAGAGCGCGGAACTTGGTGCCATTGGTATCGAACTCAATGCCGACGCCGGTGATATCCAGATATTTCATAACCATTGTTGTTCTCCTTAGCGCAGTACTGCAGATTTGTCCCAGCTCACACGTTTCTGCACAGTGAGCATGAGTATGTCCAGCATGAGGCCGATGAGGCCGATGGCGAGTACTGCCACCATGATGCGTCCCATTGAATTGGAGCTGCCGTTCTGGAATTCGTCCCAGACGAATTTACCCAGGCCCGGGTTCTGGGCCAGCATTTCCGCCGCGATCAGTACCATCCAGCCGGTTGCCAGTGACAGTCGTAACCCGGTGAAAATCATGGGAATAGCAGCGGGAATTACGATTTTTCGAACATGCACCATGGGGGAGAGCGCCATGACACGGCTCACGTTGACCAGGTCGCGGTCTATCCCGGTCACGCCTACGGTGGTGTTGATCAGGGTGGGCCACAGGCAGCATAGCGCCACCGTGATGGCTGAATTGAGGAAGGCCTTGTCGAACATCGGATCGTCTGTAGCGTAGGTTGCGCTGACCACCATGGTCACAAGTGGCAGCCAGGCAAGGGGCGATACTGGCTTGAAAATCTGGATGATAGGATTCATGGCCCTGTACATTCCCGAGCTAAGTCCGCAAACAATGCCAAGCGGTATTGCGATGAGATTGGCGATAATGAAACCGGCGACGACTGTCAGCAGGCTGGTAACTACCTGATCGATAAAGGTTGGCTTACCGGTATAGCTGCGAATCTTGATTTTAGCGTCCGGATTTTTTGCCAGCTTTTTAGCGTTGCGCACATCCTGACGTTCGTAGAAAGCTATTTCCTTGTCACGCTCCCGGGCGTGCTCGCCACCCAGGTTCTGAATCTGTTCCCACACCTGTACCGGACCGGGGAACTGGCCCAGGGATGTGTCGATGCGATTGGCGGAGAACTGCCATGCCAGCAGGAAAACAAATATG
>JADGEN010000210.1 GCA_016744355.1 Halieaceae bacterium | reverse complement strand
GTCACAACCCGCTCCTCCACCACAATCGATCCATCGGCGCGCATGGCCTCAATAGCGATATGTCGAGAAATACCGGGAAGTATCTGGTGGTCCAGCACCGGAGTGGCCACCACCCCGCCCTTTACAATAAATACATTACTGGAACTGGCCTCGGTTAACTCGCCCTGGGCGTTATACATTATGGTTTCATCTTTGCCCGCAGCAAAACTCTGCTGAAAATGCAGCACATTGCCCAGCAGGGCCGTCGACTTAATGTTGCAACGGCGCCAGCGCAGGTCCTCAGTGGAGACGCCTTTCAAGCCTTCTTTCGTAGCGCGATCTGGAATAGCGGGATGAGGATCAATATCAATCACCATAGCGAAAACGGTGGGCGTAACATCGGTGGGAAACCCATGAAAGCGCCGCCCCTCGTCGCCTCGGCTGACATGAAAATAAATGCCCAGGTTTTGACCGCCATTTTTCTCACTCAGATTTGCAGCCACCTCTCGCCACTGGTCATCCGTCAATGGGTTTTCGATACCAATACTCTTGAGACCAGTATTCATGCGATCCAGGTGCAACTGTAGAGCTATGGCTCGGCCCCAATAGGATGGCGTGGCCTCATAAATCCCATCGCCAAACAGAAATCCCCGGTCGAATGGAGATATCTTCGCTTGTTCGGCGGGCATGTACTCACCATTCAAATAAACAATCATGCTGTTCTCTCTCTCGATCATAAAAAATTCTGTGTTATCCGCAGTTCAAACGCGGTGGCGCAGGCCCGGCCAAACACACCCATTAATGAGTGCTGCCAAAGTCGAGCGCGTGAAATCCGGTTGGTGCAACCAGGTATTCTTGTTTCCACTTATCAAGCGACAAAGGCTCGAAACGCGGTTTGTCTTCCACAGGAAAACGAATGGGCTGACCAGGGCTCACACCTTTGAGCACTTTAGAGTCACTAACTACAATCTTCCCATTAACGATCACATACGGAATGCCCGTTGTCGGCACTGTGCCCTTCACATAAGTTGCATTGTCGCGCACAGTTGCGGGGTCCAATATGGTGATGTCGGCAACCATTCCCTGTTGCAGCCTGCCGCGCACCTGCATAGCCTCAAGACCCGTGGCACCGAGATACTTTGCGGGGTTATAGCTGGAGGCTGCCAATATATGCATTAATGGAATTCCCTGATCTCGCGCTATACGCAGGCAAGTACCGTGCGTTCCAGCAAGGCGGGGATGCGTGTTGGGGATTTCGTCGTAAGGCGTATTCCAGTCCGGCTTGCTGTCCCAATCGCCTGGCATCATCAGCGCATCACTGGCGATAACAACTCCGGGAAGCCGACACCAATCGGGAATTGCCGATGGATCCATTTTATACAGAACGACTTGCGTCGCCGGTGCACGGGCTAAAACCTTCTGGTACTTTTCCAGTGTGTAGAACTCACCGGTAAGAGGATCCTGCATGGTCTCCTCATACGCGTTTCCAAGTTTCTCCACCCAGGTTTCCGGTTTGATGAAGGCCGCATTAATCGTTGTAGCACCTGCAGCGTAAGGGTAGATCTCACCCCATACATTGTGACCTTCGGCTCGTAAACGAACGAGTAACTCCTGCACTAACTCCCAGCCCGGATTGTTGAAATGATTTATCACCGCAGGAGCACCTAGCGCCAGCGCGTTAGCCAGGATTTCCTGGGCGCCATTTGCCTCCGATGTCGCGGTACCCGGCGTATGGCGTAGATGGACAGAAGTAGGACGACCGTAATCGGCCCCTACCCGTTGCACTTCATACATTTCGCGTGCGGTTGCACCCGGAAAATAGCCCACGGTAGAAGCAACTCCCACAGCGCCCTGACGCAAACCCTCGTCAATCAGCGCCAGCATTTTGTTGCCCTCCTCCAGCGTCAGAACTTTCTCGGCCCAGGCCATACCGACTCCACGGCTTTTAATCACCGAGTACGTTGCATCCAGCAGATCTTCTTCAGCGACTCTCTGCGCTACCCTGCTACGTGCGAATTCGTGTCCCGATGACGTACCGTAATTTACCTGACTCCGGCCTGCATGCATTTCATACCATTCACCCATCCTCGGGCCATACACGCCAGCCTCAAGATCCATGGCCGTCGTTACCCCATCTCGCAGCGCCAGCTTATAGCCTATGGGACGAGTCCAATGAAAGTGTGTATCAATAAAACCCGGCGCCACCACCAGTCCAGTAGCGTCAATGGTTTCCTTACCCGCAATGGGCTTGTCTGTGATGACCACTATCAGGCCATCGCTAATACCGACGTTGGCGATCGCATCGTAATTGGTCTCCGGATCCATTACCCGACCGTTGTTAACAACCAGATCGTACTCGCGCGCGGATGCCGTCCAGGCGACTATCATGGCCGTGGCGAGGAACCCAATATTTACAAACAGCTTTCTCATCTATGGATCTCCGTGTTTATTTTACGGGCACTGACTGGAGCTTCTTCAAGCGAAATTTGAGGTATGAGTTCTGCGATCTGCATTATGGCTCCGCCGCTTTTCTAGCAACCTTGAGAATACCGATTGTGCACACGGGTACAATATAGACTACGGCAAAGCCGATTGAGAGAGCGGTGTAACCCTTGGCAACCAGGGCAACAATACCGAGCATACCCAGCAGACCACCGACGCTCAATGTGACAACTGTAATCAAGGCTCTTGCAGCATGACCAAGCGCTTCTTCGCTATCGGGCTTCCATACGGCCTCTATACGCTCCACCAACCCCTGTACCAGCCCCGCTCCGGTCTCGACCAAAGTGCCCAGAAGAGCAACCAGAAATACTCCCATCAACAAAGGCGTAGCGTACTGCGACATCATCCAGTAGTTGGGCACCGGCTGATCCAATACCGAGGGATAGCCAGCCGCGTAGCTGACGTGAAAAAGCGCAGCCGGTATCATCACAGCCACTCCAGCAAAAATTCCCGCCAGTATCGATTCTCTTCGTGAACTTATAGCCCGCGTCGAAAAAAGTAATACCGGCGCAATCGCCAGATTATACATCGCATAGAGAACGCCCCCCGACAACCACCCTTCTTCAATGCCACCACGGCTTACCGCCTGAAAAACATCGATCTCGCCATTGTCCAACACCTGGAAAAAATAAAAAATAAACACAACGTACATGCCAATTGACCACAGGGTGAGCACTTTTTCGACAGCCTCACGGCCGAAGTACACCAGCGCTACAACCAGAACCAGGACACCGCCCATACCCACAAGACTGGAAATACCGAACTCTTCCTCCAGAATACTTCCCGCTGCAGAACC
>JADGEN010000020.1:10319-46801 GCA_016744355.1 Halieaceae bacterium | reverse complement strand
GGCTCAAACACAATAACAATAGAGGGCAGGCCCAATTCGACAGATTTTTGCAGCAACTGGCGGATGACCGCCTGATGACCACAGTGCACACCATCAAAAGCACCAATAGTTGCTACGCAACCGCGGTGCCCGGGTCGCAAATTGTGTAGACCTCGAATTAACTCCATGAGTCAGGAAACTACCCGTTCAATCGAACGGTCAAGTATAGCGAAATACCGGGCCTTAGCCTATGGCTGACAAAGCCAAAAAGCACATTCTCACAGCCTCGCCGAGGGCGCCCGAAGATGCTGCAGGCGACTGCCCGTAACCAGGTGAACAAGGAAGTAAGCCACAACACCGGCTCCGCAAACCAGAGCCATTTGACCAACCCTGACTTCCCAGGTCCAGGCTAACCAGCTGGCGCTGTCGGAGACAATAAACAACACTGCACCGGCCATGGCCACCGTCGCAGCGAGTAAGCGCAGTATATATGCGCCCCAGCCACCCTGAAAGTGGTAAACCTCCTCGCGCAATAGGCCTCGCAGCAATAATCCCGCATTCATCCAAGCCGAGACACTGGTAGCCAGAGCCAGGCCAACGTGGCCAAGATTCCAAAAATACATCAGCGGCAGGACAAACAGGAAGTTCAATATCATATTGGCAACCATAGCCTTAATGCCTATGGCCACCGGCGTGGCGATATCCTGCCGTGCGTAATACCCCGGGGCGAGAACCTTAATCAACATAAAGGCTATCAAACCCAGGCTGTACGCGCGCAGACTCCACGCAGCCATACTCACATCCTTCGCGGTAAATGCATCGTACTGGAAAAGAGTTATCAGAATAGGCTCTGCCAGCAGCATCAATGCGACGGCAGACGGAACAGCTATCATCAGCACTGAGCGTACCGCCCAATCCAGTGTTTGCCTGAACTGATCATCCCGGGAAGCAGACTTGTGCGCTGAAAGATTAGGCAAAATAACCGTGGCAATGGCGATACCAAACACCCCCAGCGGCAATTCAGCCAGGCGGTCGGAGTAGTACAACCATGAAACGCTGCCAGTGGGCAGGAATGAAGCGAGAACAGTATCCAGTAACAAATTTATCTGACTCACCGACACACCGAACAAGGCTGGCACCATCAGCTTCATTATGCGCCGCACACCCACATCCTGCGTATCCCAAATAGGCCGGGGAACCAGATCAAGCTTGTACAAAAAAGGCAGTTGGAACAGCAATTGAATAACACCCGCCAGAAATACTCCCCAGGCCAGCGCAAACACGGGCTCCTCAAACCACGGGGCAGCCAATGTGGCAGAACATATTAGTGACAGGTTAAGAAACACCGGGGTAAAGGCCGGCACGCTAAATCGCCCATAGCTATTTAGAATAGCCCCACAGAAACCCGTCATTGAAATGAGGAAAAGATAGGGGAATGTAATACGAATCATGTCGCTGGTAAGCTGGAACTTGTGGGCGTCACTGATAAAGCCCGGGGCAAAAATTGAGGCGACTACGGGCGCACCGAGCACAGCCAATCCGGTTACCACAATGAGTATCCCGCCCAGCACACCTGCAATCCGGTCTATAAGGGCTCGCACGGCCTCTAAACTGCCCTGCTCCTTGTAATCGGCCAGTACCGGAACGAATGCCTGAGCAAATGCACCTTCGGCGAATAGCCTACGCAAAAAATTAGGTATTTTGAAAGCGACAAAAAAAGCGTCTGCATTGGCGCTCGCGCCTATAAAACCGGCAATAACAATATCGCGCACCAATCCCAGCACACGCGATAGCATTGTCATAAAACCTACAACCGCGCTTGAACGTAGTAATCCTGGCGGGTGACCACGCTTGCTTTCCGGCGGACGGTCTGGCGAACTATTGGTGGATATCATAGCAGTCGGTCGGGCTAAAAACGCCGTTCGATATACCAGTTTACATCGCGGGCGTGGCTATCAACCTGATCAACCACATCGAGAACAAGGACAAACAATGCCATACGTACCAGGACGCCATTGTCCGTTTGTCTGAATATGGCGAGGTTGGGGTTGTCATTCAGATCGTCGTCGAGTTCACGAGCATTGTCCCGGGAGTCTCTCGGCAGGGGATGCATGATGATGGTGTTGGGCTCACAGTGGCTGGTATAGACACTTTGATTGAGACGAAAGCGGCCGCGATAGAGGTCGGCTTCAGTCTGGGAAGCAAAGCGTTCTTCCTGTATTCGAGTTGAATAAACGATATCTACATGGGCGATGCTCTCTTCCAGCGCCTCACTCTCCAGCACCTGGTGGCCACTGCTGCGAATTTCCTCAACAATTTCTGCGGGCATGGTCAGTTCTTTGGGTGACACCAGCACCACCTGAATATCCTTGAATAGACACAGTAGCTTGCACAGGGAATGAACGGTGCGCCCGTGACGCAAATCTCCCACCATGGCAATGCGCAATTTGTCTATGCCTCGGCCTCGCTCCGCCAACTCACTTTTTATTGTGTAGAGGTCCAGTAAGGCCTGACTGGGGTGCTCATTGCTGCCATCGCCACCATTAATCACAGGCACTCGACTGGCTGCAGAAAATTCAGACACTGACCCAGGCGCGGGGTGTCGCATAACAATAGCATCGGAGTATCCGCTCAACACTCTGGCGGTGTCATATAGCGACTCCCCTTTTGCGATTGAAGAATTTTCAAAGCCGGTGGTTTCGCGCACTTCTCCGCCGAGTAAATTAAAAGCACTGCCAAAACTTACTCGTGTTCGAGTGCTTGGCTCGAAGAACATGGAACCCAATATCGCGCCATCCAGAACTTTTGTCATACGCCGGCGCTGGGCATAGGGCAGCATATTGTCGGCTACGGAGAAAATACGCTCAACATCAGCGCGCTCAAATTGATGTACGGACAAGATGTTGCTGCCGGCAAATTGCACCTTAATAATCTCCTCGTGTTTGGGGAACATTATAATCGGGGGGAGTGTTTCTGCACATGGGCTTAATACCATTTACGTGACGCTGGGTTACTTTCCTGACTATGAGAATAACGATCTGAATAACGGGGCTTGGCGGGTGGACTTGGAGTAATCATTACCCTGTGCTCAAGGATTGCGGGGATGGCAACCGTAAAAAAGGGGGTTCAGGCCGGTTGTCGAGTCGGCCATAACGATGTTGTCAAAGCCGGCTGCTGTGCAACTCGACTATTTTTGCGATGCAAAAATCTGGACTCGAACAGTGCTCGCAGAGGGCCCCGGCTTTGACAACATCGTTGGACATGGCCTTATTGACTCGACAACCGGCCTGAACCCCCTTTTTTACTCTAGTAGGGAATCCCCGTAGTCCAGTAATTGCTGCAGTAAAGTGCTTCGCGCTTCATCGATTTCACCTCCTGCTAGGAGGCTTTCAATTTCTTCCTGATATTCCTCCATACAGATGCTCGCACCCATATCCGGGTCGGTCAGATAGGCAAAACGATACTCTTCCCAGAGTGCCCGTTCCTCATCCGACAGTGATTCCGGGAAATTTCTGGCGCGATACCGAAATAACATCTCTGGGAGGCGTGCGTCTTCGAAGGGAAAGCTTGCAGAAGCCAGGTCTTCCGGGCTGCTATTTCTGATGCGATCCATAGTACGGCGATCGCCATCGGAGAAAAACCCGCCGGCGTATAACATTCGGTCGGGGTCAGTCTGTTCAGGAAACTTGCGACCGGTATAAATAGCCTGCAATTTACTGGTGAAGCCCGGTTCATCTCTGCCTTTATATTCACGCAAAGCGGCCAGATGAGCACGGCACTCGCTACCGTTTATGCCAACACGCTGGGCAATCTCGGGATCTGCCATCTTTGCGGGGGCAATTATCGGGCATTTATTGATGTGAACAGACTTAAGTCCTGGCCGCTCAACCCCCTCGGGAAGTTCATCCGCCCGTGTATACAACAAATCTTGCAACTGCTGCGCGGGCAAATCGAAAAGGTTTTGTGGATCAACGCTGAGATCGTAGCAAATGATCTCGTTCTTATTCACCGGATGCACAGCCAGCGGTACGATCAAGGCGATGCTATGGCGAGCTGCGCCGAACATTCCGGATACATGCAGTACCGGTTTCATCCCCGGTATATCCAGTTGAGCCATCACCGATCGCTTGTCTTTGTGCTTCAGCACAAATTCATAGAGTCGAGGTTGCTTCTCTTTTACCAAGCGCGCCATGGCTATGGTGGCGTACACATCTGACAAGGCATCGTGGGCAGACTCGTGACTTATACCATTAGCGGCGGTCAGCTCTTCCAGGCGAAAACTGGGCAAGCCGTCTTCACGCATTGGCCATTGTATTCCATCAGGGCGCAGCGCATAAGCAGTGCGCAGGAGATCGATAATATCCCAACGCGAGTTACCGTTCTGCCACTCGCGAGCGTAGGGATCATAAAAATTTCGGTACAGCGTATAGCGGCTCACTTCGTCATCAAAGCGCAGTGAATTATAGCCAACACTACAGGTGCCTGGCGCGGCTAGTTGCTCGTGTATCAGGCGTATAAATTCGTATTCAGGTAAGCCATCGTGCAGGGCTTTCTGGGGACTGATGCCGGTTATCAAACTGGCCTGCGGATGAGGCAGAGCATCTTTGGCAGGGCGGGAATAGATAACCAGAGGCTCCCCAATGACGTTCAGGTCGGCGTCAGTGCGCAGCCCCGCAAACTGCACTGCCCTATCCCGGGACGGATCCGTCCCGAAGGTCTCGTAATCGTGCCAATAAAACGTCTCAGACAAGCTTGATAGCCTGCTCCTGAATTTTTTGTTGCCAGATTTTCGGACCGGTTTCGTGAACCGAGGTGCCGCGTGCATCTACTGCAACGCTCACGGGCATATCTTTCACCTCAAACTCATAAATAGCTTCCATACCCATTTCGGGAAAAGCGATAACTTTTGCCGAGGTAATTGCCTTGGATACGAGGTAAGCCGCACCGCCTACCGCCATTAAATAGACTGCACCGTGCTTCTTGATGGCTTCTATTCCAGTGGGACCGCGTTCTGCTTTACCGATCATGCCCAGCAAGCCAGTTTCCTCGAGAATAAAATCGGTGAATTTATCCATGCGGGTGGCAGTAGTTGGACCAGCCGGCCCCATTACTTCATCGCGCACAGGGTCAACAGGACCCACGTAATAGATGAATCGTCCCTTCAAGTCGACTTGCTCTGGCAGGCCCTCACCACTTTCAATAAGTTCCTTCATTTTCTTATGCGCGGCATCGCGACCCGTTAGCATTTTGCCGGACAGGAGCAGTGTGTCGCCCGGTTGCCACTGGGTGGCCTCCTCTCTGGTGACGGTATCAAGATTCACCCGCCGCACATTATCGCCAACTTCCCAGGTGATGTCGGGCCAATCGTTTATATCCGGGGGCGTCTGCAGTGCTGCACCGGAGCCGTCTAGCACAAAATGGGCATGCCTTGTTGCTGCACAATTGGGAATCATAGCCACAGGCAGTGAAGCCGCGTGCGTGGGATAGTCTTTGATTTTCACGTCCATGACAGTTGTAAGGCCACCCAGGCCCTGGGCGCCTATGCCCAATTTATTAACCGCATCCATAATTTCCAGGCGCAATTCCTCTACCCGGTTCTGGGGGCCTCGCTCGCGCAGGTCGTGGATATCAATAGGGTCCATCAAAGACTCTTTTGCCATCACTGCCGCTTTTTCAGCCGTGCCGCCAATACCAATGCCCAGCATTCCCGGCGGGCACCAGCCTGCACCCATAGTAGGGACGGTTTTAACGATCCAATCGACTATGCTATCGGAAGGATTAAGCATGGCTAACTTGGATTTGTTCTCGGAACCGCCGCCCTTGGCAGCCACCTGCACATCCACCGTGTCACCTTCAATGACTTCCATGTGAATAACAGCGGGGGTGTTATCGCCCGTGTTTTTACGCGCGCCAGCGGGGTCTTCAAGAATGGAGGCTCGCAACACATTGTCAGGGTTGGTATAAGCGCGGCGCACCCCTTCATTTACCATCTCGGAAACCGATAAGGTAGATTCCCATTGCACGTTCATGCCAATTTTCAGGAAAACAGTGACAATACCTGTGTCCTGGCAGATAGGCCTGTGGCCCATGGCGCACATACGGGAATTGATGAGTATTTGAGCCATCGCGTCTTTGGCCGCAGGATTTTGCTCGCGTTCGTAAGCTTCATGCACCGCCTGTACAAAGTCCAAAGGATGGTAATAAGAAATAAATTGCAGCGCGTCGGCTACGCTATCGATGAAGTCGTCTTGACGGATTACGGTCATGGATCAAGTCCTGTGTGAGTATGGACAGTAAAATCGGAGGGGTATTGTACACCGAGTTGGGGGCAACTTCAGGTGTTGGGGGGAATGTTCCGCTGTAGGGTTGGGTGGAGCCTCCTTTTGGTTGAAACTGCACGCCCGCAAGGAGGCTCCACCCAACCCTACAGCTACCTTTGTGCCAGCATCAATGAATGTTGATCTTAAACGAAAGTAGTTTTCTTCGGTCTCTGTATACCTCTCACGGGCGTGCAGTTCCAACCAAGAGAGGTATACAGAGACCGAAGAAAACGGGACGCTAAGCCCCCAATACTGAATTGACTACAAGCCAGATCAGGGCGTTGCTTGCAGCGTCCTGATATCTGCCTGCATCCGCGTCAAAGCAGAATTAGTCTGGCTGCGGAAGGCATTGATAGAACTCAGCCACTCCTCGCTGTCCTTCACCCGCTTATCAAGCTTGGAATACTCAAGATTGATACGATTAAGATCATCAGCCACGCGCTCAACCTCGGCCTGGCTAGATTTAGAGCTAGCCAAAAGACGATCCAGGTCACCGGCAACACTCTTCAGCTTGGCGATATCACCCGACGCTGCTTTCAACTGCGACTTAGCCGTACCCAATGATTTTTCTGCGCTGGCCAACTTTTTGCCGTTTGATTTGCTGGATTTCTCCAAGGCTTCGATTTTCGCTTTGTTTTTGCGCCACGCCGACGCCCACAACTTATCGACCTCGGAATACAATTCCTTAATCTTGACTGCCATGGTGGCGGTGTTCTGACTCAAGCCTTCATCGGTATCTGACAGCCTGTCTTCCAGATCGCTGATGCGAGATTCGTACCGCTCCATGATATGACCAGACTGCTCCAATTGCTCCTGTAATTGCCAAGCCCATGCGCAGGCGACAGCGGCAACAACCAAAGCTATGGTTAAAAATAATCGGGCCCATATCCCTACCCCACCCGCTGTACCGCCGGATGGCGGCCTGCTGCCACCACCGCCTCCGCGCGTCGCTTTCGCGCCTCGCGGCTGACTGCTAGTAGTGGCAAAGTGAGTTTCCGTGTCCCGCGAGGGCACTATGGAAGGAATATGGTCCAGATCATCGTTTGGCATCAGTATCTACTGCTTATACCAGAACCAATAGCGCACCTAACACGGCGGTGAGAGCAACACTTGAGTGAATAACGCCTTTAACCGAAGCCATAGGCCCCATTTTTCCGACAATGGCGTTCGCTTCCAGCGCTACGATAATAGCAATGACGATGTAGAACCCGGCATCGGAGCCAGCGCCCATGAACGGGTGCTTTGAGCCCAGCATACCCATTAACATCGGGCCGGAAAGCAATGTATTGGTACGCGAGGCCAGACCTGCTTTTGCCGCTGCAGCGGGGCCGTCACCCTCAGCCAGGCCGAGTACAATTTTCTGGTTTGGCCAAATGATTAGCCATACGTTCAGGAACATAAATATGCCGGCCAGAGCACCCATCCAGATGAAGGGCATAGCCATCATATTCTTGGTAGCACCAACCGAATGCAACAGGTACAGGCCAGTCAGAAAGGTAAACATTGCACCCCAACGGAACCACCAGAGCGCGCGTGGTGCCAGCTTTTTGACAGCATCCGCTTTGGCATCGGCCTCAGCTTCTTTGAAATACTCACCCTGAATAAAGTTGAAGTAATACAGCAGCCCTATCCAGGTAATACCGAACAGAACGTGCGCCCATCTAAAAATAAATTCGAGAATCATCGTACTCACCTTTTTTTGTTATGAAAAAACTGCCGCCATTGTACACCGTCTTTGGCGTTGGGACATAAAAAAACCCCGCACCAGGCGGGGTTCTCAATTTTTCTTGGGGGCTGAATTACATCATGCCGCCCATGCCACCCATGCCACCCATATCAGGCATGGCCGGAGCTGATGCTCCACCCTCTTCTACAGAGTCGCTGATCATTACTTCAGTAGTAATCATCAGTCCAGCCACAGAACCCGCGGCCTGCAATGCAGAGCGAGTTACTTTAGCAGGATCGAGAATACCCATATCGATCATGTCGCCATATTCACCGGTTGCTGCGTTGTAACCGTAGTTACCTTCGCCCTGGCGAACTTTATCCAGAACAACAGAGGCTTCATCTCCAGCGTTGGCTACGATCTGTCGCAACGGTGCTTCCATCGCGCGCAGGGCCGCATTAATACCGTGAGTCTGGTCTTCGTTTGCACCTTTAAGATCAGACAAGAATGTCAGTGCGCGAACCAGAGCAACACCACCACCGGCAACCACACCTTCTTCGACAGCTGCGCGTGTAGCGTGCAGCGCGTCTTCAACACGGGCTTTCTTCTCTTTCATTTCGATTTCAGTTGCTGCGCCTACCTTGATTACCGCAACACCGCCCGCCAGCTTGGCAACACGTTCCTGCAGCTTCTCGCGGTCATAATCGGAAGAGGTGTTCTCTATCTGAACACGAACCTCAGATACACGCGCCTGAATACCAGCAGCATCGCCAGCACCATCAATAATAGTGCTGTTATCCTTATCCATAGTCACGCGCTTGGCGCTTCCCAGGTGCTCAAGAGTGGTGGACTCGAGGTCCAGGCCAACTTCTTCAGAGATAACAGTTCCGCCCGTGAGGACAGCGATATCCTGCAACATAGCTTTGCGACGGTCGCCAAAACCTGGAGCCTTACAGGCTGTCACTTTTACGATTCCGCGCATATTGTTAACAACCAGAGTTGCCAACGCTTCGCCTTCAACATCTTCTGCAATGATAACCAGCGGACGTGAAGCCTTGGCTACCTGCTCCAGCAAAGGCAACAGCTCACGGATGTTTGAAATTTTCTTGTCTACCAACAAAATCAGGGGAGCATCGACATCGGCGCTCATGTTTTCCTGATTGTTGATGAAGTAGGGAGACAGGTAACCGCGGTCAAACTGCATACCTTCCACTACGTCCAGTTCGTTCTCCAGACCAGATCCCTCTTCAACAGTGATAACGCCTTCTTTGCCCACTTTAGCCATGGCTTCTGCAATGATGTCACCGACCTGGATGTCGCTGTTGGCAGAAATACTACCCACCTGGGCAATTGCCTTGGCATCTTCACAGGGGATAGCCGCGTTGGAAACGACCTCAACAGCTGCTGCGATAGCTTGATCGATACCGCGCTTAAGATCCATTGGGTTCATGCCTGCCGCAACAGACTTGAGGCCTTCGTTGACAATAGACTGAGCCAGAACTGTTGCTGTAGTGGTTCCGTCACCGGCCGCATCGGAAGCTTGAGAAGCCACTTCCTTGATCATCTGCGCGCCCATATTTTCAGTTTTATCTTTCAATTCAATCTCTTTCGCAACTGACACACCGTCTTTAGTTACGGTAGGAGCGCCGAAAGATTTATCGATTATTACATTACGACCCTTGGGTCCCAAAGTTGCCTTTACGGCATCTGCCAGCGTATTTACGCCACTGAGCATGCGCTGACGAGCGCTGTCGCCAAAAATTACGTCTTTAGCCATGATAGTGTTCCTTACAGTTAAATCTGTGTGTTGTGTATGACAGGGAGCAAGTGCTTTACGACCTACTCGACAATGCCGTAGATTTCGCTCTCACCCATGATGATCAGCTCTTCGCCATCGATCTCGATAGTGTTACTTCCGGCATACTGGCCGAACACAACTTTATCGCCGACTTTTACAGCCAGTGCGCGCACTTCTCCGCTATCAAGCAATTTGCCATCACCAGCAGCAACCACTTCACCCTGATTGGGCTTCTCTTTAGCAGAACCGGCCAAAATAATTCCACCAGAGGTGGTCTCTTCTTCTTCGTTGCGACGAACGACTACGCGGTCGTACAGCGGACGGATTTTCATGTGTGTAAGTCTCCAGTTTAAGGAAGTTATGACAGCCCCAGTGGGGGTTGCCTAGTAAATTGGGGCATAGAAAGCAATTTCAAGCCCAAAGGGATAATTATTAGCACTCTTTTCGTGAGAGTGCTAATTCTAGTCGTGAAACGGGAGTAGTCAAGTGAACTGACAGGGTAAACTCAGTCGTCCAGGCGTTGAAAATCACCTTCGATCGTCTCGTGCGATGCAGTATCGCGCTGCGGCGCATAAGGCTCAGGCTGAGCACCGCCCAACATACTCGATAAGCGACGGCGTAGCGGGCCGATCATCACTACAAGCGCTACAATATCGGAGATCATCCCGGGGAAAATCAGCAGCAGCCCAGCGAAACCCAACCACATATCATCCAGCAGTAGGTTGGGCCCAATAACCCCGCCCTGCTGGGACTGCTTGAGTCGTTCAAACATGCCCATACCCTGCCGACGCAGCACAGCTAAACCCAGGGCAAAGGTTAGCAGAACATAAAAAATAGCCGTTAAGGCACTGGTCTCTACACCCAGCTGAATGAGGGTAAACAACTCCAACCAGGGCAACAGCAGGAAGAAAACACGCATAAAAAATCTCCAATTAAGGAGATTATGGGGTCAAACGGTGAATTTACAAGCATCTCTACCCGTAATGGCCTTCTTGCCAAACACCAGGCCTGTGTCTTACCAACTATAATCCAGCCCTATAGACCACTTCCGATCTTCTTTTTCGATATTTGCGTCCGCAGGCAGGTTATCGTAGTCAAGTTGTAACTGCACAACGGAGCTAAAATTGCCGTTTATGGGATATTTTAATCCGGTGAGCGAATTAATTTCATAATCGCTATTGCTCTTAAAAGACTGCAGTACAGCATGCCTGTGGAAAAATTCCATACCTTTGTCATTAAATTTCCAGGCAAAATCCAGGTTCCACAGGAATGCCGGACGGGTGCGCTTTATGCCCGTCGAGAACTGCTCATCGACATAGTTGACGGTTCCTTTACCCAGTAAATCCAAATACGTGGTTTCAAGGAACTGGTAACCCATACCGAGACCGGCAGAGGTACGCTGATCGATGTCCCTGAACTCATCCTCCTCGTAAAAGGCGTTACCCGTAGCAAACCATTGGTCAGTAAAGAACTGGTCATATTGGTAGGAGCCACGCCACATATTGCGGGTTGTCTGACTTTCAGCACTCTCCTCCTGCAACACCAGGGCGAAAGTGTGTCGAGATTCAATGTAACGCCACTCCGAGCGGGCATTCACATTGTATTTAGAGATATTATTGTTACCCGATGAGTCCTCCGCAGCGACCTTGATTTCTCCTTTTTGCGCCAACACGGGCAATGGCTCTGTGAGCGTTTCTCCCGCCGCAACCACGAGTTTCCAACTTGATAGTGTCTTTACGCCCTCAGCGCAATGCAGATGCTGCTTTTCTCTTTGCACATACATCCAACAGTTACTCAGATTCTGGCCACTGGTTTTTAAATCGAAATGATCGCCGGACTCAATGAGGTTAATGTGAAACTGCTCAATAACAAGATCGCCCAGAATTGGGGAAGACCAACTTACCTTGCCCTCCTGAATACCTTTGAAGCTGCCGGTAAGTGTTTCACCATCCGTAAAATGTAGTCGGTCCGCCAAAGCAGGAGCCCCAACGATACCAGACAGAACAAAAACAACCGGAACACATATCCGGACAACGATCTGACCCCAGCAATATGATAGTTTTTTCATTACAATCTTGTTCTAAAACCTAAACGCTCAGTTTTATTATGTTTAAACATGACCCCGATCTGAACCAGCTTATTTGGCAAGTCGTTGCCCTGATACCTCCAGGGAAAGTCGCAACCTATGGCGATGTAGCCCGGCAGGCAGGTTTGGCCAAAGCAGCAAGACGCGTGGGGCTCGCCCTTCGCCAGCTACCCCAGGGCTCGAAAATACCCTGGCACCGTGTGGTAAACGCACAAGGACGAATATCGCTACCTGATGGTACTGCGTCGCAGTATACCCAAAGGGAACGGCTAGAGGCAGAGGGGATTGTGTTTCGGGGGAATAAAAGTTTGGACCTGAGGCAGTATCGGTGGGAGCCTGGTGGGGCAGAGTAAACATGCGGCGGGTGACAGAACAGTCAACAAGTAAGTTTCAGGACGATAAGTAATTCGTTTCGATTTTCTTCAGCACCGCGTTATTCCAGTGTTCCCATTTTCCATAGGCAGTTTGAAACGCCTTCATCGGCGGGACATCACCTTTAAAGCCAATGCCAACGACAGTCTGGGGAAAGAGCGGATTAGCCCCGCACTGCCCCACGAAAGAATTTGGAAATACCTTGAGTAGAGATTCAAATCCCGCTGGTGTGAACCGCCAGTAGTCGTTGGGATGGCCGTGTATAGGGAACGCCATCACCGAGCTGATGATAGCAATACCGTCCGGCCTTAATATTCTGTGTATCTCTTCCAATGCCCGTCTGGGATACTCAACGTGCTCCAGCGTATCAAGGGAGAGAACCGTGCCAGCCACGTTATCCGCCAAATCGATGTCGTGCAGATCCAGAACACAATCAACACCCGAACCCGGACGCATGTCGCAGCCAATATAGTCTTTGTTTTGAAACAGAGGCCTCAGGTCATCATTCTGATCATCTACCTGATATGAGCCAAATTCATATACCGGTTCATCAATCGGCAATGTCTCGACGCACAATTCAACAAAGGTTCGTATGGATTGGCGCATAGTTTATTCATTCCAGTGTCGGGGTAAGAAATTGCAACCCCAAGGTTATTGAAGCCTAGCCGCAGTCTACGAACCGCGCTGATAAACAGGTAATTTGTGCTTTAAATTCAAAAATGGCAACTCTATCAACTTGTAGGTGCATATGGCCAATACCAATGATGCAAACAAACTTAGTAGAGCGTAAACATACAGATAGGGAGATGCAGAATACTCTGAAACCCCAAGAGAATTCTTTACCGGATAGATTACATAAAAAAGGATGGGGACATGGACAAGGTATAAAGAGTAAGAAATTTTACCAGTAATCGCCATAGCACGATTCGTTAGCACGATACTTCCTATGGGCTTGCCAAGAATCAGCGTTAACATAAGGGCAGCCCATAGTAGCGCTTCATAGACATGCCGGATGTGCCAGAATTTTTCTGCCTCCGCGTCTCCCATTATTGCGGATTTCTGCAACACAACACCAAGTACGAAAATAAAGCCGATGGACATCACCAGTGACACGTATTTCAAGCTATTTTTATGTTTATCAAGGCCAGCCTGGCTTTTTAATTTGAGGTACAACGCAGCGGCCAATATACCTATCAAAAAGGCAGGGAAGCGCCCAAATAAGGATTTTGTATAGAAGTATTTCATGGATTCCGGGGGTAGACCGTTAAATAAAACAAGCGTTATGTAGCTATACGCCCACACACAAAACGCAAGCAGAAGAACGGCTCTTGTTAGCCTGGAATGTGACCAAGCCATAAAAAGAACTGGTAGCAAGAGGTAGAATTGAACTTCAGTCGCCAACGTCCACCAAACGACACTATAGGGAAAAATATCAAAACCTATAAACGAGAATACGGCGGCACTTGCTCCTACAGCAACTTTTCCCGTAGCCAGTACACTCACTAAAATGGCCAGATAATATAAAGGTATTATTCTTAGAAACCGTGAGCGATAAAAATTCAATATATTTGGAACGGAGGCGGTGTTTCCCTGCAAAAAATTCAGCCAGGGCAGGCTTAAAAGAAATCCACTGAGCACAAAAAAGAGTGTAACGCCGCTGTTACCACTCACAATATAGCTCATGAGGATAGAGTGCTCACGCATTTCGGTACCCAGGGAAATACCATAGGCATGAAATGCAAAGACCATTAAGATGGCAACGCCTCTCAAGCACTCCAGTTCATATAAATAAGGTGTGCTCCCTCTAAGCCCGGACTTCAAATCAAGACGTTCTAACATGGCGGTAATGTTACAGCTGTATTTGCGCATTGAAATGAAAGCAAACTCGCCATATAACTACTAAACACCTGAATCAGAAATAAACCGGTATTTGTTTGGCCGGCGCTCTGGAAGCTGCAAAAAACCATGACTCCAAAGCATATCGGTTTTCCGTATGGTCATCCCCGAACGCTGTTCTATGTAAATTGTAGTGGTCGAAGAAAAGCGCATCACCCGGGGAAAATTTCGGACACAATGCTGGCGATTCGGGTCCAAGACCATCAACCAGTCCCTGCCCCACTGTCCAATCGAAAGGGGCACCCTGAGTCCCGGTCTCATAAATCTTTCGGTTTTCCCCGCCAACGATATCTAACCCGGGTGATTTAGAATCCCCTCCACACTCAGTCAAGGCTATCCACAGGTTAACTGTCCGGATCCCGTCACCTAAAAAGCGCCCATCCTGATGCCAACCCGACTTACTCCCGTTATTCGGTGCGACCTTTCGGAGCACCCATTTCTTCACAGACAATGTTGCAGGCTCAGAAAAATAAGCGTTTAACAAACCAGGTAAATTAATCGAGTGGTAGAACTCTATCAATTGGCTGGCGACGCGAGGAGAGTCAACCGCCCAAACAGACCCACTTTCAGAACTTCTCTCACGACCTAGCGCAAAAAATTGCGTCGGCCCGCCCTTTACCTGCGTAGACCGCTTGTACCAGGCTTGCTCGCTCGAGTCGCTATTGCCTCCTCCAGACTGTCGATCGACCAACGTTCGATCGATATTGTCACGCATTGTATCCACTGTGTGTGAATCCATCAGTCCACGTACAATAAGCCCTCCGTTTCCCATTATTCCAGACCTCAGAGAATCCACATTCAAAGAATCTGGATTGATTTCAGGAAGATCGCTACCCTTGCTCGGGAGCACGTCGTGGGCGGGAGGCCATTTGACATCAGGCGCTGGCCACTTTGATTCGCGGAATGCCCGAATACGTAAATCAACTAATTGCTGCTCCAACACCGAATTGGGCTGTTGGGTATTCTCTTTCATTAAATATTGCAGAGCAGATTCCCAATCACCGATAGATATAAAATTATCGACAGTAGACATAATTTCGCTAATGCTTTGACTGGCCACGCTATTCCCCTTAACTAAACCTCATCGCACAGATTTGCCGTAACTCGTGCAATACCATTGTCAATTTTTGTACTTTTTTCGCTGTCGCTGACCAAACGCTCACTGTATATGACTGGGCGACCTAATACGCCCCTGAAGAAATTCTGCTCACTTGAATCCCCCCCTATATACGTTGGCTGGGTAAGATTATCACTCAATAAAATGGGATGCTCTATAAGCTTACTTCCAACCAACATTTCATTGACATAAAGCTGGATTTTCGCGCGATTCTTATTTGGATATAGGGCAGAAAAAATAAAATGCGATGTCAGCGCCACAGTTGAACATTGGCCGTAGGCCAGTGAACCTCCGTCAATTATGGTGCCATTGAGAACAGCCGTGAGCTTGCTCCCATAGAAGCTGATATTCCATTGGCCCTCGTGATAGGCAATAAACTGCTTCTGTTCCCACCGCAAGTCTAGACTGGGTTCTTCAGGACGATCTGGAGTCACAGCTATCGCAAAAGTATGGCCCCCAAAGCCGGGGCTACGTTGCATGCTCGCCCCGGAGAGCTGAGCGCGCCCATTATTGCCGGAACGACTATATATGACCGGTACTAGCCTCGCATCGTGCCGCCAGGTTAAATACTCCTTGTGGAGCAGCTGCCCAGTAAGGGGATTGTCTTTAAGAACATTGAACTCGCCGGGCGGATCCACATTCAAATCATTCAGCACAGGCTCTCCGACGAAATACTGGCTCATTCGCCAACGCCCATCCGACGATAAGGCACTCCACGCCAGTACCTCAGAATTACCAGCCTCCCAGAACAAGGGCGTGTCTAGGTCTGCATTATTCCCAACTACCCACACAAGATCTCTACCAGGTAAGCCGGGCGGCAGGTCAGCCCCTGCGGCTTTAGCTATAGTAGGGAAATAATCGAAATTATTAACTGATTTTTCGAATACCAACCCTTCTGGGAAGTGGCCGGTCCAGCGGATGAGAAGTGGGGTTCTAACCCCTCCTTCCAAATACGTAGCCTTGGCACCAAAATAGGGAGCATTATTATCGATTTGCTCGTTGGTGCCGCCGTTATCGCTAGCCACTATAAGTAAAGTATTTTCGGCTAGATTATTTCTCTCTAGACTTTCCACCACGCGACCAACAGTATCGTCTACCTGCTCAAGTAACGCCCTATAACGCCCCTGAGGCGTGTTGGGATATTTTGACGCAAACTCACTCATCGGTTGAACGGGCGCATGGGGAGCATACGTCCAAAAATTCAAAAACCACGGCGGATCTGTCTCATTCTTAGAGTCAATAAGAGCAACCGCTCGACGAGTCAAAATTTCAGACAACTCGCCCGTTTGCTGCTGCGGCCATTCATTTTGCTCCTGCAACCAGGGGTTATGGTAAGTGGGGCGTTTGTAGTTAAATTCTCCATCTTCCTGAGGCCCTCGTAGCAAAAACTGGCTGAGAAAACCAAAAAACGTATCAAAACCTTGCTGATTTGGCCAAGCCAGTTGCGTCGTATGGCCCACGTGCCATTTGCCAATGTGGTGTGTCGAATAACCTGCAGCCTGCAGAGCCTCTGGCAAAGTGACAACTTCTGGGGATATGCCACGCGCGTCTGGTGTAAACCCCTGTCTAATAGGCTCAGCGCCAGTCAATACGCCAACTCTTGTAGGCGTACAAGTGCTGTCGACATAATGCCGCGTAAAACGAACGCCTTGTGCAGCCAGCGCATCAAGATTTGGGGTCTTAACTGCGTTGTTACCATTTACAGCGAGATCATTGAAACCCATATCGTCTATCAAGATTAGAACGACATTGGGACGAACCCCGCTATTGTCCTCCTTATCAGAAGATAGATCGCAGCCAAGGAGTAAAGGTAGAACAAGAAAAATTGTCAGAACCATGGATCTCATGAGTCTAGAAGACCCGACTTCACACAGTTTTTGACTCTCGTTGCGGCACTTATGAAATACATCGGTAAGTGCCTCTGTTACTCGGCAGGCTCCACTTTCCCCTGTCCGCCCTGCTTCGCGCCGGTATTCCTGGGTTTAAACCGCTTCACTTGTCTCTTTGCTTCCATGAAGTGGCTGGCATGGGTATAAAAGCGCCTAAGGTCGTCTCTATCACTTTCTTGTTTCGAAAACATGATATCCAGCAACTGGTTGTCCGGCCTCTCCCCACCAGGCTTTCTCAGGACGCCCAGGCCAAAACCATGGTAAAATTTGAAGGTTTCATCGTGTTCTTCCTCCAGTTCTTCAAAATACTTCCACGCGCCGAAGTCCTTGATCTTAGCCATCACATCGTGAAAAAGGACCAGCCCCCCCGGTTTTACCTTCGGATACCAGGTCGTAAAATCTTCTTTAACCGCATCGTAAGTATGGAGTCCGTCGATATGTAATAAATCAATACTGTCTTCTTGAAAGTGCTGCAGAGCTTCACTAAAAAACATTTTTAACAGGTAGGTAAAGCCTCGATAATGTTCCCTCGCATGCTCCTGAACACCCTTATAAATAGAATCATCATACGAATCTGTGTGCTTATCACCTTCCCAGCAGTCAATCGCATAGGCTACGCCGTCAACATTGTTTTCCAGCATGGATTGGCAGAACGCAAAAAAAGACAAACCATTGTAGGCCCCCAACTCTACTAATAACTTCGGCCTCACCGACTCTATAATATCGTAGGCGAATGGCAGGTGATCTACCCAAGTACTGAACACCATTCTCCTGGGTTCAAATTTGCTCAAAGATGAGGGTAAGTATATTTTTTTTGTCATAGCTGTTTTCCTGCGTCACTGTATTTAACTGCGTGATCATCTTCCCATAATCGTTCACCACGCGCTTGCATTCGTTTATATCGTTTCATAGCCCGTTCCGATGAAAATTGTAAATAGTCCTGCGCCCAGGGAGTGACGGCACCCAGCAGAGTAGGCTCACGGCGCAAACTGTGAAACCCCTCACTCCAGATACTCTGTAGCTGCTCACTATGCGAGCGATGCTCTTCATCCAGGCCATCATACTCCGACGTAGTTACTCCACCATGATACTGATGAAAAGAACCTTCACCCGGGATAACAAAATAATCACTACCCTCGAGTAACCCCAGGCTTCGGAACATGTGCAGGTTAATGGCACCGCCCCCTCTAAGGTTAAAACGCTCGTCTGCATAGCCAACTTCTCTAAAACTCGCAGCGGGAGCAAACATGCAATTGCACTCCATAATCGGTTGTAAATAACCGTTAGGATTTGCACCACTTATATCAGACACGGAAAAGAGCTCATAGCCGTCGCTGCGCCAGTTAGTTGAATCCAGAAGTATTTTCTCAGCTGCCTCATCATAACCGTGACTTACATTCAGGTGCTGCGCCTGGTCGCCCAGATGATAACCGGGCACTACCGTCAAGAAGTTTCTGGAGATGCGCTGACTCATCAGCACATACTGAACGACCCGGGGTGTTACCATTCTGGCGCCGTCAATCATTAAGCCGATGGTACGCCCTTTACACTTGTCGAAGCCAAAATTTACCGCGGGCACCGGAGTTGCCGAAGCCTCTGCACGGCGATAAAAGTGAAAGTTGCTGCCCAGCGCAGGCAAGAGCGATTCGTCAAAGTTATCATCGGAGGAGTTCTCAACTACAATGACTTCGTAATCCTGCTCCGAGACACCCCTCTGATAACCCGCAGACAAAGTAAAAAGTGTATTTGCCAGCTGATGCGACATTTCATAGGCAACGACAATAATTGACAGTAGGGGCTTGCTGGGGCCGTCCAATTTTCTATCTCCCGGGATGATGCCCCATAGTGTGAGCATTGCGTTCAATGGGGATGTGCATTATATCCACAACGCACAGAGTTGACTATAAATCAGGTCTCGGTTTAAGCGGCCCATGCTACGAAGACATCCGTCAGTCGAACCATCAATCTACTTTAGAAATATCGACAATTGCGTTGATTCCGCCAATTTTTCACCTAAAAATCCCGCGCCAGCCACGGTAAAATGAAAGCCATCCAGATACAAAAGCTCACCATTATCTGTCACGGTGCAGTCAGGCGTACATTGCAGCGAAGCAATATTAACTAGATCGACATCAGGGAGTTGGCGCTTCATCGCTTCCAGCAGCTCCACTTTATGATCAACCAATCGACTTAAATTTCTATTCGCACTCTGTAGTGAAAGCTCATTAGACAGCAAGACCGGGACCTCTCCCCAGAAGGATATTCCAGGCCCCAACAGAACGACTTTTTTGCCCATTTTTTTTAGATACTCGATGGTTACCTTAAGCTCAGGTATCTGATCTATCCTCCACCTTGATGCCAACACCACAATATCGACATCCAACTTGGAAATCTGCGAAAATCTAAAATTATTGTAGTGCTCACATCGCTTGGTTCTACTCGGCTCAAGGTGGAGTAGAGCGGGACACGCTGAACCAGTAGCTTGCAATAAGCTTACTCCCGGCAATGCTATCTTAAGCATCATATAGCTATCGGCGGCAAAGCTGTCTCCAATAATAAATAAATTTGGAGAACCCTCCGTAAGCGTAGCGCACTCATCTTCACGATAATCGTTCAGATCATGGCTGGGCAGCAAGTTGCACTTACCAGTACGAATTTCAGCCCTACGACGTCGCTTCTCATATTCAACGGTGCTTACAACAGAGGAAATTTCCTCTGGAACTCTTGCAGAGACCCCGCTTGTACCAAGATAGAAAGCTATAACCAGACCGGTGATAATGACGGAAAAGCCAACGATATAATTAGACCTACTCTGATCAAGTCGTTCAGCGTGACCCGTCAACCTAAGTGGTCGTTCTACAAAATTATGCAGCACCATCGCCAGTATAACTGACAGCAATATAACGAATAATTCTTGTCCACTGGATAGCTGAAAATCAAAGCTGAATTTCGAAAGAACGATGACAGGCCAGTGCACGAGATAAATTGCATACGAGCGCTTTCCCAGCCACTGCATGACAGAATTTGCATAGAGTATTTGTGACAGACCAGATTGGTGACCGGCGATGAGCCCCAAACCAAAAAAAGAAGCAGCCCAAGCCCCATACGTAGAGCTTCCAGCTGGCGGTATAGCGAACAGCAGGACAAATCCAACGCTGGCAAAAAAAGTCAGGAAATTTGCCAAACCGCCACGAAACTGAAGCGACAAAACAGCCACTAAAGCACCAGCCATGAGCTGATGAACTCTATAGGGCAAAAGGTAAAACAAGCCAATGGGGTCATAATCCATCATCAGCGCCGAAAACAGCAGAGAGGCAACTAGTAGCAAAACCACTAGGAATTTTCGACTGAATTTCATTCTGAAAGAAAATAGAAGCAAAGCAGGCCAAAGCAAATAGAACTGCTCTTCCAGGCTCAGAGACCAAGTGTGTAAAAACAGCTTGCTGCTTGAGTTGGCGTCAAAGTAACTCCAACTCCACCAATAATGGAAATTCGCTAGCGACAATACTGCGTAAACAGCTGAATAAGATGCCTGCATAAGCTCGCGCGGCGGCACTACAGCAACCGCCGCCACCAGAGCCAGTAGAATGGTCACTACTAAGGCGGGGAAAAGCCGACGAAACCTACGGTAGTAGAAAAGCTTGAGCGAGAACTGACTGCTTTCCAGTTGGAAAAGAATGTTTCGCGAAATAATAAAGCCAGAAATAACAAAAAACAGATCAACCCCCAGAAACCCTCCTGGAAGTAAATTCAAGTCGACGTGATAGAGAAGCACCGCGACAACCGCCAGCGCACGGAGCCCTTCAACTCCTGGAAGAAAGGGCAGTGCACTGGATGGTTTAGGGTTTTTGGTATTTGGAAACGACTTCACACGCGGCAACGTTGGCTAGCGTCAAAAAAAATCAGGAAATGGCTTTTCGCCCCGAGATTTCAGCCACTTACCCGAAGAGAAGTGAACGAATTTCTGCGACTGCCTGGGCAATTGCCCAAGATACACTGGGTCAGTATCCGGACTGGAATAATCCTCACCACGCAATTTCCGATATTGTTCCTTACAAGCTTCGATATAGGCATCTCTCACATCGTTGGCTTCGCCGCCTGTAGTAACCCCTCCGTGAAACTGGTGGAATGTCCCCTCCCCGGGAATAATGACATGTTGCACGCCGGGGGATTTGCAGGCTCGCCTGTAGAAATCAAGATTGATCAGGCCACCACCGCGAAGGTCAAATTGGGCGTCAAAACCACCCAATACCTGCCACAATTTACGCGGCACGCTAATGCAATTACTCTCACTGTTGGGCAGAAAAAAACCGGACGCAGAGGAACCGCTAAAGCAGGCAATGTCGAACAGTCGATAACCATCACTGGGCCATTGAATAGACTGCATTAGTTCTTTTTCTGTCTCGAGGCCGTAACCGTCGCTGACATTTTCTTGCTGGAGTTTGTCACCCAGATGGTAGCCCGGGATAGACACAACGCTAGTGTCCGAGAGCTTGTGACCCAATAACAGGTTTTTCACCACCCGGGGCGTGAGCATTCGGGCACCGTCTATCATCAGGCAAATGTACTCGCCTCTGGCTTTACTTGCCCCAAAATTTACAGCGTGAACGGGCGTGGGCTGAGTTTCCTGACGTCGATAGTAATGAACATTAGGCGGCAACGACTTCACAAACTCTTTGTTCATCAAATTTGCGGATTCATTTTCAACAACAATAACCTCAAAATCCCCCATTGAGACATCTTGCTGGTAATCCGTACCAAGGGAGATAAGTGTATTCTTTGCCTGATCGGGCATGTCATACACGACAACGACAATGCTTAACAGCGGCTGCGACTGCGCATTACCCGACTTTGAAAAAGCGCGTTTTACCCGATTTAGCATTTAAACAACCACCCTATACACAACGCTTGAGTAAACGTTTATATAGATGTCTCACCTTCCAGCTCATTGCCCGACCCAACTGTTGTTTGTCGCTATTGGATGTCCTGAGGGTTTCATCATAAAATTTTTGCTCGCCATTAACATCAGGTAGTGCCAGGTTGAGTACAACTTTTTCAAGCTTTTGATGAAACTCCGCCTCTTCCTCGTCAAAACACAATATTGGAAAAGCTCTTTTCTTATATTCCTGAAGCAGAGCGCTATTATAGGCGTACCACAGGGCGAGAGCCTTTTCCTCGGGCATATCACTACGATTTTGCAATGACCTGGCAACGGCATTTGGATGGCGTACCACGCCGACAAACTCTATGGCAGGGAAAGCCTGTTTCCAACCACCGACAACTAACAAAGTCCTGGGGTCTTTAAACCCGAAAGGTCCCTGTCCAAAATTTTGCGTTATCAGCGACTGTGCTTTTGCCAATTGTGAAGGGGTCCAGATTGATTTTTTAGGCGGGCTATCCCACGCGCCACCGTTAGCCAGCAGAACTTCATCGTTCAAATCAACAAAAGCCTGATTTTCCCGGTTCCCTTTTTTATTGTGTGGGTTCCAGGTATGGCAGTCACCTAGCAGAAGTCCAGCATTTTGCAATGAGCCTGTAACGCAGCTAGTACCACTACGATGCATGCCCAGAATACAAATCAATCGATCAGTGTCGCGCATATAATATGTATAATGCCTTTTGTCCAGATATGCTCACCAGACGGTTAGCCCTCCAAATTATATAGATATAGCGATGTGTTGACTAGAAACTCTGAGTCACTTGGGGAAATGTAGCGTAGTTATCATGCAAAACCATTCAAAGCCCCTAAAACATACTCCTGCTCTGGACTCGATCAGGGGAATCGCTGTTCTCTTGGTTGTGTCGATGCATGCCGAATACTTTTTTTTCGATCCCAATATCAGTTGGATTTCCGGTGGTTTTTTGGGTGTGGACTTGTTCTTTGTACTGAGTGGATTTCTCATCACAAATATTCTTCTCAGTGACTTCACTCGCCACGGCAAGTTGAGCTACAAAAAATTCTACATCAATCGTTTCCTAAGGCTATTTCCCGCACTGGGCCTGCTTCTGTTGGCCTATTTTATGCTCTCAAATTTGGGGGGCCTCGCCCAACGACTAGAATTTGATTCTATTCTTGCGATTCTTTTTTACTATTTCAACTGGCTTTTGGTCAGCACACTGGACGTACCTGAGGGAATGGGGCATATGTGGTCCCTGGCAGTAGAGGAGCAATTCTACCTGCTGTGGCCCGCCGTGCTGGCTCTGGCACTACGAAACTTGAAACCCGTAAAATATGTAATCGCTCTACTAGTGACACTCATTGTATCTATCGCGCTTTGGCGTGCTTATCTGTGGAGTTCGGGCACAAATTGGCTTTTCCTCTATGTTCGAACCGACACAAGAACAGACTCCATATTAGTGGGCGCGTTACTGGCATACCTCTTATCAAAGGATTTACTGCACATTCCGCACCTGAAGTTGGTTTCTGGAACTTCAGCCGCCATTTTTCTTGTTTGCGCTTTCTACTTCGACCGGGAAAGCCCTTTTCTCTATATGGGTGGATTTACACTATTGGCCATCCTAGCCGCTGCACCAATCTATCATGCGATAAAGGGCGCTGGAGAAAACCAGGTTTACTTCGATTGGAAGCCACTGCGATGGCTGGGGAAGGTGTCCTATGGTTTGTATCTTTGGCACATGCCGATTTTTATGTGGGTTGCTGGAGCCGATCAATTTGACTCGAATACAAGTCGAGCTTTCGTCGGACTAGGCCTTCTTGGCATCACCACCCTGCTTTCCTGGTTTCTTGTAGAAAGACCCTGTTTAAGTCTCAAAAACCGTATTTAGGCGACTCTGCGCAAAAAAAGCTGGAGACACATTCAACTTCGCTTTGGAACCGCCTGGCTCCAGGGAGCCACCCAAAACAGCAGCAACATCCCCGGCAGTGCAAGCACTGCACACAGCAAGAAAAAATCCACCCATCCAATAAACTCCACGATGGCGCCGGTGCTCGCATTGGCGAATGTTCTGGGCAGAGCGGCCAGCGCAGTAAACAGTGCAAATTGCGTTGCGGCGTAGGTTCGACTGGTTTCCTTGGCTATAAACGCAGTAAAAGCTGCCGTACCCATGCCAACTCCGAGGTACTCAAAACCAATCACTGCTGCAAGCATCCACAGCACCGGACCATTTGAGGCGAGGATGGCATAGCCCAGAATACTCAACACCTGCACCACTCCAAAAATCCATAGTGAGCGGTTAATACCCAGACGAATCATTATTACTCCACCCAGCAACCCCCCGATGATAGCTGGCCACAACGCGGCGTTCTTGGCCACCAGGCCAATCTGGGTTTTGGTGAAGCCCATATCCAAATAAAAGGGGGTGGATAGCGCCGTCGCCATATTGTCCCCGATTTTATAAAGGAACATAAAGGCCAATACCATCAGCAGCCCCTTCCAACCTCGCCTGTGTATATACTCTTTAAAGGGCGCGATGATCGCATGGCGTAAGCCCTGGTCTTGAGGAACATCGGATTCGGGCTCATCAACTACGACAGTCATTGCCAACCCAATACCCATAAATCCCGCCGTGATCCAGAAAACACTGGACCAGGGCATTAAGTCGGCCAGGATGAACGCCAGCGCACCCGGTATCAGGCTCGAAATACGATAGGCCTGCACGTGAATCGCATTTCCCAGGCCTAACTCCTCGTCAGGCAGTATCTCTCGCCTATAGGCGTCCAGTACCACATCCTGACTGGCACTAAAGAAGGCCACCGCCACGGCTATCCAGGCTATAACGCCGACTGACTGCTCCGGCCGATACATGCCCAACACACCAATAGAGACCAATAGAGCTAGCTGTGACAACAACATCCAGCCGCGCCTGCGCCCAAGCAATGGAGGCACATAGCGATCCATAAAGGGAGCCCACAAAAATTTCCAGGTATAGGGAATACCCACCAGGGCAAAGAGACCAATATCTGTCAGCGAGACTCCACCCTCTCGCAACCAGGCCGGAACCAGCTGGAACAACACATACAACGGCATGCCCGATGAAAAACCAGTGAACACACAGATCAGCATTCGGCGATTTAAAATGGCGTCTCGCCAGTTGCTCTTCTCCACGATCGTCACAGTTTTGACACACACTTTGTGGCAAATGGTCTCTGCTCTGTATGGCAGCAAGCAGATGCCAGGCGTTGAACATAATCTCGTACCCAGACAATGAACTGTTTTGGACTGTAAGCCTTCAACAAGTGATGTTTGAGCGACATGAAATACCCATGGATACGCCAGTTTGGCGGAAGCGTGATTTGTTGCACATATTCAATACGCAGTGAAAAAACGTGAAATGGCAATTTTGGAGAGGTGAACCGAGATCAACATGGAAAACACAATTCAACTTATAGAAATTCGAAGATCAGCTGATTGTAGAGACTCTGATTCAAATATACCATGCTCTCACATCGGTTTTTCAAACCATTCCCATATCCAAATCAGGGAAATATCAGCACCACATAGATGGCTTACTAACCGCAGCTATCGTCTGCATTCTCGAGTGATGCAACACTACTGCTTTTCAATTCCTGCAACATAAAGCCTGCAAAGAGTTCAGCTACTCGCACCCCGGTTACCACCGGCGCAATGTCCGGGTAATCTGAAAAGTCAGCATCGAACAAATGCTCTTTGTGGAACCAACGCTCAGCAATCAAATTATTTGAGGGCTCGAACACCTTATAGAATTTTTCTGCTTCAGCTGAAGTGGGCTGGAGGCTACCCCCCGGAGCGTTCACTTGAAGATAATCTACCAGTTTCCCTCGTAATCCCAGGTTGGCCTCGCGGGCACTCGACTCACTAATTTTCCTATTTACACCGAGCAGTACCGTCTGTGCCTCTGCCGAAAGAGCCACATTTGCATTATCTGCACTTGCTTTATTTGGATCATCGAGTTGCAAGCCTGTTACCTCAAGAAAATCGTGAATAGCATTGCCATCCAATAGCTTTTCTTTGCAGTAAATTTGCGGCTGCACATTTTCTTCACCAAAAGCTGCCGCCCACCGATCCAACAGTGCCACAAAATCATAGTATGGCGGCAGTTGATCGTGCCGATTCTCCGCTAATTGCGGCAAAGGGGACTTGAACACGTGACCTGCGCGCAACGATTCACTGTAGCGACTCATGGCCAAATGATCTTGCCTGCGCAAGTAGCAAATCACCGTAATACGATCAAATAAGGGTGCCAGGAACTCGTAAAAACTGAAAACCTCGGCGGGGGAGCTCAAACGGGAGTGGAAATGTTCCGACGAGATGACAAAAACTTGAGAATCCTTTTTGGCCTGTGAAATTTCCCTAACCAAGTCCTCACACAGTTTTTTCTTCCACGTCCGCCGTTTGCGAAGATCCTTCAGCTTGTTGCTGCGGAGAAAGTCATCGCATTTATCTTCTGATATAAACGCTGCTGGAAGGCCTCTATTGTTAGGCTTCCCAGCGGAAGTACATACATGAGTTCCCCGCTGCTTAAGTTTGTGCCAATTACTGTGCAGGAAATACTGTATGGCGGTTGAGCCGGTCTTCTCTGTGCCGATATGTAGAATACAAAGCATTGGGGTGTTTCTCCAAGCTGCTATTACTTGCCGTTAAGTTTGCTGCAGCGCTGTTTGAAGTCCTGCAACTTTTCGCCAAATTGGTCAATTTTATTAATATGCACATCCAAAGCCCTGTTCACGAATTCATATAACGCTAAATCAGCCCGGTTATTCTCTTGCAGAGTCACAGCGACACTACCCAATTCACTCAGAACCGCCTGCACACTTTCCTCTCTTGTGACAGGAGCTCGTCTTGCGAATAAGCGTTTTTTGCTGGCATTTTGTCGTATGTAGGACAAATCTATGTGAGGAAAATCACACCTCAGACGCTCCTCAAAAAAAACCATTGACTCATCATAGCGATCAACAATTCCAGCGAGGGCTACTGAAGAAATATTCTCCCCGGTCTCCCGAACAAGGTCATCACTCACTTCTAAACCTTTTCGACCCGAGCAATATTTGAGTTGGTAATTCATAATGACCCCACCTCCTTTGTGCTCCATGCGCCACTCCACGTAGTCCCTGAAATTCATTTTCTTGGCATGGACAGCACCCGGAGTATCTGCTTTTTGCCGACGTTCGAATGTATAGACCGAGCGCACTCTTTCGATGGGGTGTCGCAGTAAATAGCAGGGTATTATTTTCAGTGAAGGGGGTTTTGGAAAAGGCATACACCAGTATAGGTGATGACTGGCAAATGCCTTCAATTGGGGGCTATCATCGATGAATTTGGACAGGTAGTCGGGGCCACCCTCTTTCATATCCTGACTGTCGGTATGATCGATGAAGGCCTGCCCAAAATTTCGCCTCAAAGACCAGTCGAAGGTTGTCCCTGCGTTTTTAAATATATGGCCGTGAGCAATAATTGTTCTATTTTTTACTTCTTTCATTTACAGATTTCTTGCCTAAACTATATGTGATTTAACTGTAGCCTCAATCAAGTGTCATGATACGAGGCTGCCAATCTATAGACCGCGAGTTAATGTGAGTGACGGGGCTTTCAGCAAGCCACCTTATCGGTCCAAATTGTATCATGTGTCATAGGAGAGCGTGACCACCACAAAGCATTGTGTGACAATACTGTGAACAAAATTTGACTCCCCCCATACGAGTGACAAATTGATCCTCCGAGATACTCCCGAACGCTCCGTCCTGCTACACGCGCATATGTTCAAAAATGCTGGTACGACACTGGACTGGAGCCTCAGGCGCTGCTTCGGTACAGGATTTGTCGATCATCGTGATGATGAAGGAATGCGCAACCAAGACAACTACTTGCCCACCTACCTCCAAGATCAGCCACACATAAGTGCGCTTTCGAGCCACTGGCTACCTATCCCTCCGACAGTAGGTCCCGCGATTCGCGGCACAGTGCTTATGCTAATACGTAATCCTCTGGAACGCTGTCGTTCAGTATTTAACTTCGAAAGAGCACAGGTGGGTAATTCAGTTGGCAATATAAAGGCTACAGAATTGTCCTTCAAAGATTACGTCAGATGGCGTCTTGAACCAGGTACGGGGCCTGTGATTAAAAATTTTCATACTCGCTTTTGTTCAGGAGACTATTTTGGAAATGATATTGAAGCGCTGTTCACTCAGGCTATAGCCAATCTGGAAGCGATACCGTTGGTGGGGATGGTTCACCGCTACGCGGAGAGCATGGTGTTGTTTGAAGCCGGTTTACACGACAGCTTCCCAAACATAGATCTTTCATGGCAAGTGCAAAATACCAGTCAAAGTATTTCCGAGCCATTAAGTAATAGAATAGAAGCAATGGCGCATGAGCTAGGTGATGTTTTTCACGCGCTGGTAGAAGCTAATCAGTATGACATAGCTCTATTTCAATACGCTGAAGAAAAGTTCGAACGTGAGCTCATAAAAATTTCAGATTTGGCTGAACGCGTTACGTCCATAAATCAACGTAATATACTATTATCATGAGTCAAATAGACTACCGTATTTACCGTTACTATCGCACTGCCATACGCAAAATCCGCACAGCGATACACGGCCCAAAAACCCATCCCACCCAAACGAGAGCAGTCCATTACTTCTCGGACGGCTGGGTTTTAAATTTTTGGCAGATAATGGATCCACGCAAGCTGCATAGCGACTTCATACAGCTCATTGAGGATGGGTTTAATACAATAATACTGGTAGTCCCGTGGCGTGAGTTTCAAAGCGATCAGTTCGATCCTAAATATGATAATTTTTATATCAAGCAACTGGACAGGGTTATGGCTGCGGCAGATAGTCATGACCTGTCAGTGCTGGTACGCGTTGCTTATACACACCAAATACCTGAACACGCAACATTCAGTGGACTAACCCAGGCTCAACGTTTGCTGACCGATGAGGATACCGAAAAAGTATGGCTTGATTATCTAGAAAAAGTATTTGAGATTTGTCACGGGTACCGCAGCTTTCGCAATGGCTTTTTGAGCTGGGAGGAGTTCTGGCATGCATTTTCACGTTGGCAGCTCTACCCTCTCGAGTTCAGAACAAAGCTCGCACATGACACAGGTTTTGACAGTTTTCTAAAGGCTAGAGGAATAGGCAATATAAACGCTATACCTCGAGGGGATGAGCCTGAGCATGAAGTTTTTCATGCCTTCATCAACGATAGGATTGCCCGGATGTTCCAGCGAGCTCTAACTGTATTTCCTCGTCTCACAATGGAAATCAGGGTTGATAAGGATCGCCTCGAATCTTCCAATGGAGAAATTCATTGGCTCAGCAATGACAACTACAGCGATATTTCAGGAACACGCTTAACCTATTGGGCACCCTTTATGGGGGCAGCGAATACGGGTGAAACTCTAACAGCAACGCAGGCCATTGAATTACTCGACCACATGCTCGATGAAGTAACCGACAAAGGAGCGAACCCGAACCACATTATCGATCAGTTCAACTTTGTTGATGAAGCACCAAAATTCAAGGGCATCCATGCGAAAATCGATACGGCAGAAGTTGAAATATTTCTGACTAAGGCCGCCCCATTACTCATTAAAAAAAGCGCTGGCTATGGGCTGTGGGCATACCGGGACTACCGCCAAAACCTGCTTTACAACGCCCGCTTCTTGATGGGTATGAGGGGTTGGGATCACTCAAGCGGCCCCTACAAACCACATAGTAAGGGCGGCATCTGGCTTGGACCCAGCGCTACCCTGAGACAAGTGATGCCCGCCCGCGTAGCCGGCCTGCAAAATGCCGTTTCATTCGATAAATTTACGCTGCATATTGAGTCCTCCGAGGCAACTGGACCTCGGCATCGACTAAGCGTAAAAATAAACGCAACCAACTGGGTAACTTTAGGTCCGACAGCTGACGGCTATGGGTTTACGGCGGAGATTCCAGTAGACCGTCCAGTGATACAGGAAACCGGCATTGTGCTAGAAATACGCAACGAGGGTTCTGCCATAAAACTAGGCATGCTGTCGTTATTCCATTATATTTTTCGCGGGGCTATTCGCATGGAATCGGGAGAAGCGTCAACCCACCATACCGCAGTGGTTGATTTTAATAGGCAGCTAGAAGCGATTACTGGGGAGAGCTTCGACTCGGATCAAACTGCTTAACATATTCAGTGGTAGTTTCCGCAGTAATACGCTGAGCTTCCGGCGGCACCCCGGGCATATAACCAAGCGCAGCAATCGAGCCCCCCCATTCGGTATTAGTGTAAACCATGTCCTCCGCATTTAACCAAGATCGCCAATCACCGTAACCTTTAGAGCGAACCACTCGACTATATTCCTGAGGGACCTGAGCTTCCTGGGCCAAGGGTAAACCCAAATATGCTTCCAAACCGTGCCACTTACCATCGAGCAGTTCCTCGTAACAGGCCCTATGTGGCGAAAATGCTTCGATATACTCGGCTTGTACACGATGTAAATTATTAAACACAGCTATCGGTGCACGCCCGACACAGCCGGCCACTTGATTATAGAGTTCAACTGTAGAAACATTGGCGGGATCTTGCTGCTTTCTCTGCAGAGCGGCGAAGCAGGCATCGAAACCTGCTTGATCACCACTGAGTTGGAAATCGTAGAATAGATAGAGCAACATGCTAATAAACTGATCGCGCGGATCGCGATAAATAAGTACATGCTTATCAAAATCGGCTAGAACATCAAAATCGGGCATAACACGCCCAACTAAAACTTTAGTTAGAGTGTCAGACTTAACACCCTTAGCGAGAATGTCTCTCAGTTGAGGCTGTTCATCGGGTTCAAAAAAAAATTCGCTACTGGAGCCCAGAGCCCTTCGAATTCTACTGAACAACATTGTGGTGCCAGATTTGGCAAGGCCCGATACAAGGTAGTTCAAGAACTTACTTCAGGTGGCCCAAAGTCCTCCAAAATAATACTCATGGCATTTTCTTTACTGAAATTTGCCTTTAGCCACGCTTCATATTGCTTCATTTTTGCAAGCAGTTCAGCATCGCCGGCATCCAAGCGGATAATGGTATCTGCGAAATCTTCAGCGTTATTGGCAATGTTCATGACATTTTCCGCATCGGGGATACCTTCAGCGCCAATACTTGTTGTTACAAGAGGTACATTCTTCTGTATGGCTTCCAACACTTTCCCCTTAACACCGGCACCAAATCGTAGGGGAACGATTACCTGGCGTACACGTCGATAAAGTTCTCCGAGATCTTCATCGGAGACATACCCATAAACAATGACATCTTCACTCTGAAGATCCTGAACCGCGTCGTTTGGGTTGGAACCGACTACATGCAACTTTAGTTTTGGGCACTTTTCTTTCACCAACGGTAAAACGTTGGCTACGAACCAGCAGATTGCATCAACATTTGGTGGATGATTAAACCCACCGACAAACAAAATGTCACTGGTCGAATCAAAATCGTAACGTTCCTCTAATGCACCGTCCAACACATACAGCGGAATAGCCCTTACATTGAGATTCGGGCGCTGGGCAACTATTTCGTCTACCTCCACCTGAGAGGGATAGTAAATTTTGTCTACACGATCGAAAACTGCATACTCTCGCTTCTTCCACTTCTGCGCGCTTTTAGCCATGGACCCGTCTCCGAGAATTTTTTCTTCTCGCTCAGTACGGAGATAGTGTAAGTCATGACCAAAAAAGATTATGGGCGGCCGTGGCTTCATTTTCTCCAGGCTGCCCAAAAGCTGCTCTGCAATATGTGGTCGATGTAAATAGATACGATCTATATAAGGTGCATTTTCGAGCAACCAACGGTCCTGATTACGTGCCATATTCTCCCCTACCAGCACCTCAACCCCAAGCTGTTGCAGCTTTTGCGTATATGGCTCATGAGGAAAAAAATTCGCGCCTAGAAAGAGTACTTTGTAACCCATTTCCACCATCAGTTGCACATACATAAAAGTCGAACGAGACCCTGCATCCTTGTCATAGTGAGGAACATAGTGATCTATGAAAAGTACACTTCTCTTGTTGCGGGAACGATCGCGAGCATGAAAAACGTGCTGCGCGTTAGAGTAATGGAATTCACTCAGTTCCTTCGCCCACTTATCGCGAAATTTCTGCTGGTTCTGCACTTGATGTTGTTTGATACCCGATTCGAGATCTGTGCCATTGCTTACACCCTCAAAATGAAAAACCAGCGACAATGGCTGATAGATCACAGAATAGCCAGCCGCACGAGCTTCAAACGCTATATCAGTATCTTCGTAGTAGGCGGGTATATAGCGCTTGTCAAAACCACCCAATTTAGACCAGAGTTCACCACGGACGAGCAGGCAGGCACCCGAAACATAATCCACCTCCCGCACATAGTTGTATTCAGGCTTGCTCGGATCATCCATTCGGCCAAAATTCCAGGCAGAGGCATCATTCCAGACAATACCACCAGCCTCCTGGAGCTTGCCGTCAGCAAAAAGTAGCTTGGGGCCAACAATACCGACCGCGGGGTTTTTCTCAAGAATTTCCACAAGAGGCGCTAGCCAGTTGGGGCAAACGCCAGTGTCATTATTTAAAAACAGAATATGCTCACCTTGCGCTACTGCTGCGGCGGCGTTGCAATTCTCCAGGAAACCACGGTTTTCATCGCCCCTGACTACAGTAATGTTGGAAACACGATCGGTGATACTTGTTGTCAAATCTGTAGAGCAGTCATCTCCAATAATAACTTCATAGTGAATATTCGATGTATTCCCAAGTATCTGCTGCAGGCAATACATCGTCATCCGATAATCGTTATACACAGGAATAACGATAGAGACCTTAATAGCTGGCATCTCAAGATCAGCGTCGAACGGCGGAAACACTAACACTAACCGGTCAAAATATGCTTCGAGATTCTTGGGATCGATAATTCTGGTACTGCTGACATGACTACTCTCACTGGGAAAACGGCTGTTCACCCAAACATCGAGATCATCCAGATTTGAATTAAAAAATACCTGTGTCGTCCGTTTTAATCTGGAGAAACTAAAACTACGTGCAGACCCCGCCGGGTTCTTCGCCACATATTTCATAACAACAGCTAGCTGGGAAAGCTTACCTTGCGGCGAGAGTGTCTGCTTATTTGTGTCCGCATCCAACAGTACATTAAGCTCGTACTGCTCAATATGGACATAGGCATTCGCAAGTGCCTCATCGTAACGACTTTGCACTCCCCGACGGAAGGTGGCAAGACGGTAAACACGGGCAATAAAACGCCAGATAGATGCGAGGAATGACTGATCGAAGTCGATTAATTTGACATATACTCCACTGAGCTCGTTGAACAGGGACTCGGACTGCTTGCCTAGAGCTTTGTGTTGGGAAACCTCTACACGGTGAGCTTCGGCTAATGCGACATACTCGGATTCTACGCTCCTCAACTGCACCAGAGTGTCGTCACGTTCTCGCGTGCGCTCCAGGCAGAGGTGGGACATTTTTTCCAATTCGCTTTGAGTCTCGACCGCAGTGGTTAAAGGCTCCAGCGCGCTGGTAATATCGGCGATAACCGCCCAGATCTTTTCATCTAACACTGGTTTAACCGATATCGATTGGTCCGCGCAGAGTGACTGACAGTAATTCTGCAGCGCCTCTTGCGAATCACTGAGCAGGGCTGAAACCAAGCCTCTATTGCCATCAGTTTTATGATGCACCAAAGACGCATCAAAAAGATCTGGGGTACCTATTCCCTCACAGACAACTCCTTTCGCCTCAAGTCGCTTAAGAAGCCTCTCCAGCTCCTGTTCTGGCTCCCTTGAAATGACATCGAAAGAAACACAGACAGCATCACGTCCCTCTATAGCCCGCAGTGCCGCATGGTTATAAACCTCCCATAGCATAAGGCCCAAAAGTAATGGAAAGCCGTGCCGCTTGTTCAACGAAGCAGCCACCGCCCAAGGGTCACGGTAAACATAAAGAAGCAAAGCATCGCCTACTGCATGCTCCCAATATGGCCAAGTGATTACCATGCGGGGGTCTTTTAACAACCAACCTCGAGGATCAACAGCCCCACGCTCAAGCATGGTGAGAATGGATTGGATGACCTCTCGTTTCTTTCTACCGAAGTCCTCTTCACTCTGATTAGCGACATGTGTTGGCGGCTCGAACCAGGAGGAACCAGCCGAGCTGAGAATTTCATCGTTTAGTGCAACAACGTCCCGACGCTCCCAAAAGCCACGGGGATTGTCTTGTTGAGCGGACAGCAGTTCCTCAGGCTCTCCAGCGTATAGTCCCGCAGACGCAAGTGCACCAGCCACCACGGAGGTTCCCGAGCGGTGCATTCCAAGAATAATGAGGTTGCGCATTAACTGGAAAGCCTCGCGAACCCCCGAAGACACGATGCTATCAGGTTTAGAGCCAACTTTTTTATCAGGCTGGTATTATGGGCTGCAGATGCCCTGCTGGTAAGGTAGTCCCCAACATTTAGTAAAAACGCCCCTATGGGAGTACCAGGCACTACAGTCATGACATCGCTTTCAACTTCCACCTTATGGGCCTCATACCATGCCTTATAGCCACCCGAAAGATGCCCCTCCTGATCTCCTTTGATCACAAATGGATCAGAAAAGGTCTGCCGAAGATCCAGTCTCTCGCGGTATAATATACGATGCTCATCGAGTATAGGTTGGCCATCATCATAAAAGCTGAATTTACTGGGAATAGCCCCTAGCTCTAGTTGCCCATGCTGTTTACAGGCCTCGATATACCAATTTCGCAAATCAAACAAGACCGGGCTGTGAGCGCCATACTCCTTTAACTGCCGTTCTTGCGCGCCACTGTCGAAACCGGAAAAGTGGTAGAACCCGAGATCCTCACCATTAATCAATATCCCGCCATCCAAGCTCCCCGTGGCTTTGCGAGTTGACAGATTCCAAGTGGCCACATTGAAAGCCGGTGACCGCAATACTTTAACCTCATCAAACATACAGGGGGCCAAATTAACCCATTTTTGATCGGTAAAGAGAGAACGCGCGTGGTCATCATGACAGAAGTGTAACAAGCGGTCCCGCCACCAGCGTGCGAATCTACGCCCTTCGCCGGTATTGGCCACTCCGACAAACCCCAGATTGAAAACGCCATGCCGGAGACTGCACATCTCGTTATCGATAATACCCTTGTGTGTAGTTTCTGGTTCAGTCTGATGGGGTGTCAGTAATATGCTGCTACTATTGAGTTCACGGATAAGTTCGTCCAATCTACTGAAAACAGCCATATCGGGATCAAAGTAAAAAACTTTCTCCGCTTCATATTTCTCAAAAATCCACTCCAGTGCAGTACCCTTCACCGCCGTGCATAGCTCTACCAATCTGTGGGAAAAAACCCACTGCTTGAAGTTATCAATTGGCAGGCTCTCTACCAGAATAAGCTTATCGAAGGGTTCTGATGCCAGGTCGAAGCCTGCCGGCGGATCGTCAGAGAGCAACAGGTGAAAGCATACGGATGAGTCCACCTGCTTGACTGATTCGGCCAGAACCCTCGCCTTGGGAATGTAATTGCTTGTAACACTGGTAAAAACATGTACGCCGGAATTCATAAACTACCTTCTAGTTTTCGAAACCAGGCGGTATAACGCCAGGATCGAGTCTGTTTGATTTGGCCGATATTGTCGTTCAGCTGTGCTACCAATTGTTGCGCTTCAGCCAGAGCTGCATCCGTCCGAGAAAACTCAGCACGGCTCTGTTTCAACAGATTATTAAGAGATTCAATTTCCACTTTGTTATGCCTCTCAATATCAGCCAGGCGAATTAGCTCCTGTTTCTGCCAACTGTCCAATTCGATGTGCCTTGCCAGCTCCTGCTTCTGCCAACTGGCCAATTCGAAGTACGTTCCCAGTTCTTTTTCCAGCCATACTGATTTTTCCAGAGACTCTCTGAGAATGAGCTCTTGCGCTTTCCTGGCTTCTCGCTCCTCTACGGCACGCTTTCGTAGCGTCAACTGAGGCTCTATGGACTCCTCATATATGTTTGTCCCGTCTCCGGGCTTTTGAGCAAGGCGAAGGTGGTCGACATTTCTTCGAAAAGGTAACAGAGGGTCATCGAGAACAAACTGTGTAACGAGTTCATCATAGTCCGGATGCAGGTTTTGCATAATGAGGTCGGCTCTTTCTTTTCGCTCCTCAGACTGGGTTGAAAAGCTGACAGCCCCTTCGTGGAACACAAACACATCTGCAGCAATGACATTCTTCCACCCTTTCCTATGGGCACGCATTGAGAAATCACATTCCTCGCCATATCCCAGGCCGAAATTTTTCTCATCGAAGTTACCCACTGCGGTCAGGCACTGTCGCTTAATATACATGCAAAACCCCACTGCAGTAGGGATCTGTGCATGACAACCGCGATTGGCAGATCGAAATAGATCATCAAGACTGCAAGTATCCC
>JADGEN010000020.1:0-10309 GCA_016744355.1 Halieaceae bacterium | reverse complement strand
CCACTGGGTGGGAATGGGGCTTGGCTGCTGGTAAGCAGGATAGGAGCATATGGTCGCATTATTGGAAAAAGGGGTAACAGTGCCAAAGCTCTCATCAGTGTATGCACACGTCTGAAGACGCTGAACCCAGTCCCCGGCCACTTCTGTATCACTATTAAGTAGCAGGATATCTGCATCCGGGCTGGCAGAAAAACCACGATTAGCTGTAGCTACAAACCCCTGATTTTCCTCATTTACCAACAGCCTTACTCGCCCCTCATCAGCCAGTACCTGGCAATATATACGCAGTTCAGGATCTGGCGAAGCGTCCTCTATCACCGTAATAGTCGCGTTGTCGGGAAGCTCGCTCGCCAGCACGGATTTCAGGCAGCGGCGAGTCACCTGTAAGTTGCGGTAAACGGGAATGACGATATTTATCGTGCATTCACTTTGCTCCATTAGATTCGGGTTGCTCACGAACCCGTTCTCGCTCCGGTCAACCGCATACGAACTGTATCGAGTCGGTTAATAATATACATCATATATCGCCAGCGCCGATCTCGACCCAGAAGGCGTGTTAATTCTTGCTGGGTTAGTTTTAGTTCATATTGTGTCTGCTCGAGTTCCAGCGATCGGGCATCTAGCTGGCCCGAAAGGGCACCTAGCTGGTCCGAAAGGGCGCCTAGCTGGCCCGAAAGGACAGCTAGCTGTCCAGAAAAATCGTCGCGTTGAACCTTTATTTCCCCGAAGGCATGCTCCAGCGCCATCTCTCGATTTGTTTTCGAATCAATAAGTGAATCTCGATGTGATTGTAAAACAGCCACAATCGGTTTCGCATCTTGCGACTCATGCTCCATGCGGCCCCGGTCCAATGCATCTCGAAATGGGCGAATAGGGTCTTCGTCTATGAATCGGGTCGCCTGCACATGATATTGAGGATGCAAACGCTGTAGGGTTTCTTCCGCCGCCCGGATTCGTCCATCCGTCTGAGTAGTAAAACTTTGTCCTCCCTCATGGTAGACAAATACATCCGGACTGAGAGCATTTATCCAGCCCGCTGATTTTGCCCGCATGGAAAAATCGCACTCCTCGCCGTAGCCTACACCAAAATTGTCTTCATCAAAGGAGCCTATCGCGTCGAGGCAGGCACGACGAATATACATGCAAAATCCGACAGCAGTTGGCAGCGCCAGTAACTTTCCTCGATTGACTCTGGCAGCAAGCGCATCCAGGGCTTGCAGGGTCCAACCGGCAGGCAGTTCGTTTTCCTGAAGGGGAAGGGGATAAGAGCACACAGATGCATTATTCGATAGGGGCGTAACCGTCGCTATTGCTTCGTCTGAATACGCACAATCCTGCAAACGCTGCAGCCAATTGTTGGCTACTTCGGCATCACTATTAAGTAAAACGACGTCAGCCTCTTCATCGACGTCAATCCCACGATTTACTGTAGCCACAAAACCCAAATTTTTTGGATTTTTCAATACCGTGACCCCTTCCCGCGCACCCAACTCCTCGCACCAGGAGCAAACCTCCGGCTCGGGGGAATCATCATTGATAACTATCAGGCGAGTGCGAGGCCCCGCATCGCTGTCCAAAACCGATTCAATACATCGTTGTGTCGCAGCGAGATTACGGAACACAGGAACAATAACCACTACAGGGACAGAATCTGGTTTCATAGGGGCGCAAGTATACACTAGTGTCCAGTAAGGGATAAACCACGGCGCGTCCAAAAGGAGAGCCCCGATCCACAAAATGCCGATACAAATACAACTTGGCCTGACAATATTCGTTTACACAGACGGTCCGGGATCTTAACATCCCCACTCTTAAACCTTTTATGGATAAGCAGTTTAATATGAGTGATGACCACGGAACTTCTTATTCCTATCAAATTGGAAGTAGCCCCAGTAAACCGGCCCCCCTGCGAGACAAAACCCAAGCTGCGGCGGAAAATAAAGCACTATTCGCGTTTGATCACTGTGAAGCCCTGGATTTGCCCAACGGCAATGTACTTCTTGTCAGTCAATCCAGTGGCAAACAATTGTCCGTCACCCGCGACGTCTCGATTGCGCTAAAGCACTGCCAGGAATTTCGCACCCTGAATGGGCACGCCAAGTTTCTCGCATCATATATGCCGGAGTTGGGTGGCGATGAGGCCGGTGTAGAGCATGTTCTCACTTCTGTGAGAAATGCCGGTCTAATGGCTTCCGCGACGGACATATGCCAGCGTATCAACCGGGCACCAGACTCCAGCGCCGAAATTGCTCCCAGTTGTGCCTGCATAATTACCTGTGATAGGCCCGATGCTGTGGAGCGACTGCTGGAATCAATGCTCCGTGGGGCCAAGCTGAGCAGACACGAGCAGCTCTACCTGGTGGACGACTCCAGAAATCCGCTCAATGCCTCGCATAATCAATCTGCTGTTGATTCCTTTAATCTCACCAGCCCCAGAAAAATAATTTATCTCGGGGATGCCTTACAAAAACAGATGCTGGACGGGTTGGTAGCAGCCCTTCCAGGTCAAGAGAGGGCAATTCGCTTTTTGATTGACAGGGAGAAGTGGTCTAATTTCGAGAGTTACGGTCTGGCTCGCACGGTATGCCTCCTGCTCTCTGTGGGTAAGCGCTGCGTTATAATGGATGACGACGTTATCTGTTCTGCAATCGAGTCACCATTGCGCAAGCCCGGATTAAAATTCGAAGATAAAATTCGCGACGCAGGCTTTTATTCAACTGCTCAGGAGTGGCAATCCAAGTCCACTCCTGCGAGTGCTGACCCCCTGACAGGCCACCTCAAATGCCTGGGAATGGGCCTGGGCCGGGCACTGGGCGCCCTTGGTTTTAAGACACTGGACCAGCAGGACCTGGAAAATACAGATATTAATCTGCTACGCAATCTACACGCGGACGCTCCGGTATTGATTACCCAGTGCGGCAGTCTGGGTGACCCGGGGACAGGTAACAACGGCTGGTTGTTCCATCTCGGCCAAGATTCGGTAGACCGCATGTTGAGTTCACAAGGTGGCCTTCGCTCAGCATTCGAAAACCGGCAATACTGGCTAGGGCGAACTATGCCCACTTTTTCCAAACGCGCAACAATGTCACAGGTAACCGGTCTGGACAACTCCCATATTCTACCTCCCTATTTCCCCGTATTTCGGGGAGAGGACCTCATTTTCGGCATGGTGCTGAATTTCCTCTACCCGGACTCTCTAACTCTGGACTATGACTGGGCGGTTCCCCACCTACCAATACAGGAGCGCAAAGGCAATATCGAAGGGGATTCCACAACCATAGTGGGTAGTATTGAGCTATGTGTCGACTATATAGCCCACAGACAGCCTGTGGATCCCGGCGTATCATTCGATACCCGCCTGGAGGCACTTTGCTTGCTGCTACTTGAGCTGTCAGAAAACTCCAATGAGGGGATTTTGGCAATATTCCATTCCGAGCTCGCGCGGACCCGAGTAGAGACAATGAGAACACTAAACGACAAAATCAGCGATACTAACCCCCAATCCCAGGACTGGGTGGCCTACCTGAAACGTTGCATGGCTGAGAATGTGAAGACGCTTCAGTCGCCCGCTGCCCTCGGGAATATAGCAGGAATTCCCGATGACATGGACGATGAGTCAATCGTCGAGCAGATAAAAACCTTCGCTGGCGAGTATGCCCTAGCACTACGGGCATGGCCTGCGATAAGGAAAGCGGCAGCCGCCATTGTAGAAACGCTTCATTGAATACACAGGCCAGTGTCTTGGGCGAAAAGCTTCCCCAGAAACAGTCATATTAATGACAGTAAGCATAAATTTGTAGATAATCATTCGCATCTCAAAAACCGGAACAATAGCACCCATGCATCGTTTTATTGTTTATCAATATGGCAAGGTTGGCAGTACATCACTGATGAATGCACTGAATACAATGCCGGACACTCAGGCATTCCAGTCGCACTTCCTCGGCAAGGATGCCTTCACCGCCACGCTGACACGCTTGCAGGACCCTCTGGTACCCGACTATTTTTTTGAGCATTCTGCGGGACAACTGATAGAAAACCTACGCATTTACCGGCACTATGCCAGCCGCGGCATGGGCGACAACAAGCTAACCGTCATTACCGTAGCAAGGGAACCCTTCGACTGGTTCAGGTCCTGTATAGCCCAGGATATCGCACAGCACTTGACTACCTTCCGCGCCACGCTAGACAAAAAAAACGTCGCTTACTCCAATGATGCAGAGGCCTTGAAATTGGGCCTGCAACTCTTGTTTCAGCGCATATTGCAGGCGATAGAACATTTCGGCTCTGTGGACGCGCTGTGTGCTGGCAAACGGTATACGCTGCACAAGGAACTTAATATACCGGAGCCAGTTGAGTTCAAGAATTTCATGTTTTTTCTCAATATATTTCTACGTCCCCACACCTGGTTTGCCAGCCACTTGAAAAAAGAAATGGATTGCGACGTTCGAGATATGACGCCACTCAGCCCTGCGGCGTCCTGCAACCGCTTCGACTGGGGAAACATTTACCTGCTGCGCTACGAGTCCCTCAATGAGGGCTTCTCACTGCTCCTTGACGACCTGGGATACAAACATCGAAGCACCTTGCCGCACAGTAATGACAGCAGGGACAAGCTTTTGAGCAGCGAACTGGATGCTATTTTTTCGCAACCTGAGGCACTACTGGTTAAGGCACTGTGTCACTCACAGGACACTCGATTCCTGGGCTACCGCTAGTATTGAAATACACTCAGTTTGAAATACCCTACGCCAGCCCTGATATGCTTTCCGTGCACGCTTGGTGTTGCGACCGACAAAGTTATCTATCTCCCGCCTTTGTGCGTCCCTCAGGTGATCGTAGAAAAGCTCTGTACATTTGTCCGCTACGGCATCATCAGGAAAAACTTCCAGCCAGTCACGCCTGAAATAGCGCTCTGAGAAAACGGCATCGTCGCTGCCAAATTCGCGATGGATTTCCGCCAGATTCCCTTCACTGAAAACTCGAAATTCCGCCCTATTCCATCCTGGTATATTTGAATCAGCCAGCGCCGTATTCACCAAACGGCCATGTTTTGCAATCAGGTGGGACTGACGGGCCATCACTGCCTTTTATGCTTGAAACTTGCAGCAGTAAAGCACCTGACCCATAATGCGTCCCCTTACTGCAACTGTGTTTACGCATGCAACTCGACATCCTTCCATCAATAGAACCGGGCCTGTATCCCTCCCAGTCAACACACCAGCAAGAAATTGAGCAATACTTTGGTGGTTCCCTGCTCACGGGTTTAAGTCCATTGGAAAAAGCGTACTTGACCAACCTGGATATATTTTTCGTTGTCTTCACCAATCGCTGCGGCTCTACTTTTCTCACCGAAATGATGCATCAGGTCGGACTTGGAATTCCACCCAAAGCCGAAGTATTTAATAGTGATTTAGTCATTCCTTGCTGCAGGGAATTTCATTTACCATCATTCACACATTATTTTATGCGACTTGTACGGGGGTGGAGCAAAAACAACAAGGTCGGTTTTAAGGTCAGCGCACAACAACTGTTTTGGCTGACCAAAACAGGCTTACTTTCACACTGTAGAAGCGTGCGACTTATCAACAGCAAGCGACAGGACAGAGTCAGCCAGGCAATATCACTCCACATTGCCAGGCACACAGGACAGTGGCACTCTGAAATGGAAAGAATAGATAACGTTGAACCTATAAGTTATTGCCGCAATGAAATACTGCAATGCTTACATTCAATCAACCAGGGGCAGCAGCTCATCAGTTATTATGCTGACATACATAATTTACCCCGTATCAGTGTTACCTACGAAAATACATTGTCGGACCCAGAGCGGGAAATCAGACGGCTCGCTGATTTTTTGGACACGCCGGAAGTCGCCCGAGGGACCGTTAATCTTGAGGCAATAAGTATCAGGCAACAGCGGAACGAAGACAACATTCGGCTATTAAAACTATTCCAACAGGACTTTTACCCAGATGAGTACCCAGTGGCAAGAAATATTTGAGCGCATAACGGACAACGAAGCCAAACAAAAATACTGCATAGCTTTTACCGCCCGCTCGGGGAGCACATGGCTGGAAAACTTGATACATCAAACCGGCATTCTGGGTATCCCACAGGAATGGTTCAACCCGGACGCCGCCAAAAATACAGTTCAGGAGAGTGCTTGTAGAGACCTTCCCCAATACTATCGATACCTTAAAGTCGCCAGAAAAAATGCTGACGTTTTCGCAATGCAACTGACTTGGCCCCAGGCACATCTGGTGTTTAATTCCGGGCACCAAAACCTTTTCGATGATATTCAGCACTGGTTTTTTCTGAAAAGATTAGATTACGTCGCGCAAGGGGTGTCTCTATACAAGGCCGTAGGAAGCGGCCATTTTCACTCAACACAGACTGATAGAGAAAAGAAAGCTGTGAGCTACGATGAAAAAATGATAATCACTCACACCTTGCGTATTCTGGCTCATGAATTCATGTACGAAAACTTTTTTGACCGCAAATGTATACAACCTGAAGCACTCTGGTATGAGGAGCTAATTTCCTCGCCCACTGAGGCAGTTCTGTTACGTTTTATAGAAACTCTACAGTTACCCAAATCGGCATATGAACATGTCAATTTAGGAGCTGTGAAATCCAGGTTCGAAAAAGTTGGGAATGAACAAAACGAATCTATGACGAACCAGTTCAAGCGGGAACACCCGGAGTTCGTAAACTACTGGAATCAGCACAGGGGAAAGCGCTCAGTGGAAGCGTTTCTTGAGGAACACCCTCACTACGCCATGGCATAAGCTATCAGAATAGATCAGAGTAATCGCCGCAATCCTCTTTGCAGAGATCGACGCGCCCCAGCAACCAATCTACCTGCGCCTCCACCTCCATACCCCGCTCATGTACCAATCGCACCACACCACCACTGGAACTGCCATCGGAGTAAAACCGGATAACCCCGACACCATCCTGGTTGAGCTCTCTGGCAGAAACCACTTCCAAGGTCATGCTGGATGGAACTTTTCGCATCTTGTCATTCAAGCTCAATTCTCCACTTCGCGGCTTGACCAGTACGTCCTGCGAATCACCTTGGCTTATGGCCGCATAGCGGGCGGAAGTCAAAACTGCCACTACATCCTTGACGGCACCATGATATTGCATGGAGCTGTACATGCGCATCGTGGACGGGATGCTCACTCCCAGAACGAGCGCAGCGATGGTAATAGCGGCCAACAATTCCAGTAAAGTGAAGCCGCCTGCCGCATTACGACAACTACCAGTTCCCCACATCGGAATCTTCGCCCTCGCCTCCTGGCGAATTATCCTGACCATAGCTTAGAATATCGTATTCACCCTTCTCACCCGGGTATTTATAGTGATAGTCATTTTTCCAGGGGTCCTTGGGGACACCTGACTTCAGGTAAGGACCATTCCAACCATCTGCATCACCGGGTTTTTGCACCAGGGCATTAAGCCCCTGACTGGTTGTTGGAAAGCGCCCCACATCCAGCTTATACATTTCAAGATTCTGTTCGAGAGCCTTAATCTGAACCCCTGCGGTCTTGGTTTTGGCCCCTCCTAGCGCGTTTAACACATTGGGGCCCACAAGCCCTGCCAGCAGACCGAGGATGACTAGTACGACCAGGAGCTCGATCAAGGTAAATCCGGTTCGATAAGCTCTGGTAACAGGTAAATTTCTGGTTTGTAGCATGTACAGGTTCCTCAAGTTTTCGGGCTTCACGTCGTAAAATAACTTCAATGTTCTTATAGTGCTAAATCGTTGACGGACATAATACCCATTAAAACGGAGATAATAATGACGGATATTGCCCCGCCCATAACCAGAATTAGTATGGGCTCGAGTAAAGTCAGGCTGCGCTTCACTCCAGCCTGCACCTCTTCATCGTAGACGTCAGCCAATTCTGTCATCATCTTATCCAGACTGCCAGATTCTTCTCCTACCCGGACTATCTGGACCACCATTGGGGTAAACGCCTTGGTTTCCTGCAGGGCGTAGGACATCTTCTGCCCCCGTTTAACTGCAGGCTCCAACACACCCAGAGATTTTTTCACCTGGGTATTGTCAACCGTATCCACAGCAATGGAGAGCGACTGTAATAAAGACACTCCATTACCCATAAGAGTTCCGATCGTCCTAGCAAATTTGGCTATTTCATACTTGAACACCACAGAACCCAGCATAGGGAGCCTCAACAACCACTGGTCCAGTTTCTCTCGGCCCTCCTGGCTTTTCACCCAATTCCGGACCAAGAATACCGCCACCCCGGATAACACAAGCAGTAGCCAACCCCAGGCAGCGACAAAATCACCGGCCGCGATAACCCCACGGGTGAGCGCGGGAAGCGCATCCCCCATGTCGCTAAACAGGGTTTCAAACTGTGGCACCACAAAACCCAGCATAGCGAATATTGACAGCACGGCCACTGTTAACAATATAGCGGGGTAAATAAGCGCAGATATAACGCTGGAGCGTACGGACTTGGCATTGACCAGGTAATCGGTCAGGCGCGATAACACTTCCGCCAGGTGTCCGCTGGCCTCACCTGAGCGGATCATGTTGATATAGAAGCTGCCAAAATCCTTTCTATGGGGTTCCATAGCTTGACTCAGGCCCTTGCCTGCCTTAACAGAAGCGAGCAGTTCATTGAGCAGGCCCTGCAGGTTCTCTTGGGCCGCCATATCAATCATAACTTTCAGGGCACGATCTATTGGCAGGCCTGCACGTAGTAATACCGACAATTCTCTGGTCATAGCCAGCACATCATCGCTTCCCACAGATCGATTTTCATCCGCCACGGTCGCTGTTGCCCGATCACTGCCGGGTTCCAGGCTCAGTAGCGTTAAGCCCTGTGCACGCAGCTCCCTTGATGCCAACTCAATCCGATCGGCAGCAATAGAGCCCTGTACGGCCTTACCATCACTTGCCACTGCTTTGTAATTAAAATAGGCCATCCGCCCCTAACCCAACGGGTTGGCAGGCTCCTGCGCCTGCTGCGGTGTATTTTCATTCTGGTCCAGGGTCACCCGCAGCACTTCTTCCAATGAAGAGATTCCTCCTGCGACTTTTCTCAGGCCATCTTCATATAAAGTATTCATACCGTTGTGCCGGGCAGCCTCGTGCAAGCTTGTCGCATCGGCGCCGCCTAATATCTCCTTATGCATTTCACTGTCCATAACAAAAAGCTCGTGGATACCCGTGCGACCACGGTAGCCCGTATGCTGACAGGCTTCACAGCCACCAGCTTGGTATATCTGCGACACCCCCTCTTCCATATATCGCTGCAAACCCTGAGATAACAGGGCTTCTTCAGACAGCTGTACCGGCACGCGACACTCCTGGCAAAGCGCCCTGATCAGGCGTTGGGCGAGGACAGCGTTCACAGAAGAGGTAATCAGATAGCGCTCTACCCCCATGTCCTCCAGCCGGGTTATCGCTCCTGCTGCAGTATTGGTGTGCAAGGTAGACAGCACCAAGTGGCCAGTTAGCGCAGATTGCACGGCAGCTTGCGCCGTCTCCTTATCACGCATCTCACCAATCATAATAATATCGGGATCCTGACGCAGGATGGACCGCAAAGCACGGGCAAAATCCAGTTCGATCTGTGGCTTGACCTGGATCTGGTTGACGCCACGCAGCTGATATTCAACCGGGTCCTCCACAGTAATAATCTTTAGGGCATCAACATCCATAGAAGCCAGTGAAGCGTATAGCGTCGTGGTTTTACCCGAACCGGTCGGGCCAGTGAGGAGCAGCACACCGTGGGGCCTGGCTAACAGCTCCTTATACTGCGCCAAAATATTTTCACTGAACCCCATGCTGGTTAAACTAAGCTGAATGCTCTCGCGATCAAGCACGCGCATAACAATGCTTTCACCGTGTACGGTGGGAATGGTCGATACCCGAATATCCAGGTCATGCCCCTTTACACGTGTCATAATTCGACCGTCCTGGGGCAGCCGCTGCTCAGCTATATTTAAATTGGCCAGTAGTTTAATACGCGAAGTAATTGCTGCGGCATAGCTCGCCTGGGGCGGGTCCGGTACATCCTTTATGACTCCATCGACCCGGTAGCGAAGATGCAGGCCATCATCGAAGGGTTCAATGTGTATGTCTGATGCCCCCAAATCCAGGGCGCGATGAATAATCTGGTTCACTACCCGAATAATCGGTGCCTCACTGGCAAGATCCTTCAGGTGTTCGATGAACTCCTCGTCATCAGCATAGGAGCCGAAAGCCTCATCGTCATCATGTTGTTCATCTTCTTCCTCTGCAGAATATTTTTGCAGAGCAGTGAGG
>JADGEN010000209.1:3197-3448 GCA_016744355.1 Halieaceae bacterium | reverse complement strand
GTAGAGGTCCATCATATCCGGGTCATCCGGGTAGAACTTCTGTACGGTTGGATGCAGTTTCATTAGTCGTGCACCGCTAGCTGCGTGAGCACGCATCTGCTCGATGCGCGTGTCCGAGCGCGGATGAACCGACAATCCATCAATCAATCGATCGCCAGATTTTGCTGCGCTAATTGCCTCTCTCCAGCGTTCGGTTTGCGAATCACCAAAAGGCAGCCCCATCTTAATGGGAAGGATAAAGGCCTTATCAA
>JADGEN010000209.1:0-3187 GCA_016744355.1 Halieaceae bacterium | reverse complement strand
CCATTTCAGCCACCAAGTTTGGAATGGTTTGCGTCTCGGCAAAATCACTGCCCCACAGGCCTTGGGCAATCGTACCCCAGCGCAATTGCGACAATGCGGCTTCGTCAAAGTTTCCGTTGATGTAGATATCCAGGTCTAATTCACAACCCGGATTTACGGCGTCACAATCTAGAAGGTGTCGTACGCGAGGGGTTTTCGCTGCAAGGTCAATCTCGGGTGCAAACAGTACCGACATCCCCAGGTGGCAGTGTATGTCTATCGCTCTGGGGATACTCTCATCGGTGCAAAGCAGATTGCCATTGTTGTCGGTGGCAAACCAGGGCAATTCTGCCAAACCTCTATAACCTTGATAAATTTGCTTGCCGTAAGGTCCCTTTCCTGCGGCATTTGCTTCTTCGATGCGCTGCTTAGCCAACAAAGAAATGTCAGATTTTGTGTACCGGCCAGGCTCGGGATCATCGGCGCAGCCGCTTAAAGCAATGCCGCCGACGCCCATGCCTAGGGCTTGCAGAAAAGACCTTCTTCCCGTCTTTAGTGATCCAGTCATGTAGCCCCACATTGTAGCAACGAGTTATGGAAGCCATAATAATCAGGCCCGAGCATTCAAGCAACGGCTGCGGCGAACCGTTCCTTCACTGCTTTTAAAGTTTCTGGACTTGCCTCTTCGGGCGTGCCGGATTGAAACGGTGGACGCGGGGAATATTCCATAGCCAGCTGCGCTTGTCGAGCGACTTCTTCGCCACAAATGTGAGCCATAATGGCCAATCCGAAATCGATGCCTGCAGTTACACCACCACCCGATGCGCGGTTGCGATCGATAACCCAGCGATCGGCAACCGGAGTTGCACCAAACGAGGTTAGCATGTCGCGAACATACCAATGAGACGTAGCTTTGTAACCCTCCAGCAAACCAGCAGCACCTAAAACAAGTGCTCCGGAACATACGCTAGTTACCCAAGTCGCGTTTTCTCCACGACGGGCCAAGAAGCCCAGTACTTTCTTATCGCTAAGTAATGCCATCGTACCCTCGGTGCCTCCTGGGACAAACAGAATATCAGGTGTATCCCAGGCATCGTCGAAACCGTGAGTCGCAACTACACTGAGGGCGGTATCTGTTGTAACAACACCACTGGTCTCTGCGACGATCTGAAATTCTGCATTTGGCCACATCTGCCATGTTTGCAGTGGCCCCATTAGGTCTAGTGTCGTCATACCGGGATAAATAAACATCTGTATCTTCATAACTTCAGTCCTTTCCAAGGTTCCTATCTAAGCAAAGTTAACAAACCAATGCACTGGCGTAAATGACATTATTCGACTATATTCTGCCAATGGCTATTACTAAAAGAATTGTTTTTTTGACGTACACAGGTGCAGAATTGCTGGATCTCTCCGGGCCTATGTCGGTATTCAATGCGGCAAGTCAAATAAGCGAGATAGGCGCGTATAAATGTGTCGTCGCATCGGCCAAAGGAGGCCTCATTACACACAGTTGTGGGGCTCAGTTGAATACTCTACCTATACGATCAATACGTTTCAGAACCACTGACACTGCCCTCGTTATTGGCGCTTTGTTAGAGCCTGTCAATCAAGCCGTCAAGCTCGATGTACTCACGCTTGCCCTCGTGCGTGCTGCAAAGCAAGTCGAGAGGTATGGCTCGATATGCTCCGGTTCGTTTCTACTAGGGGCAGCCGGACTACTGGATGGCAAGACAATAGCAACTCACTGGGCAGCTCATAGTGCGCACGAACATCTTTTTAGAAAAACGACCGTCGATAGAGACAGCTTGTACGTTCGAGACGATCGACTTTGGACTTCGGCTGGCGTCACCACCGGGATAGATATGGCTCTGGCAATGATCGAGGAAGATTTTGATAGCAATGTAAAGTCACAAGTGGCAAAACTCCTGGTCGTTTACTCTCACCGTCCAGGCAGTCAATCTCAATTTAGCGATGTATTGATAGCACAATCTCGAACCGACTCCCGGTTTACAGGGTTGGTTGACTGGCTTCGACAACGGTTGGACCGGCCGCCCCAAGTAGACGAAATGGCTGACTATGTGAATATGAGCCCTCGTTCTTTCTCTAGAAAGTTTAAAACGGCTTTTGACACTTCTCCCGGGAAATTCCTCGAACGCTTACGTCTTGATCGAGCGCGCGAACTTATAGAATGCGGAGAGACGACAAAGGTTGTTGCACCGAAAATTGGTTTTTCATCACAAGCAGCGTTTAGGTCCGCCTTTAAGGGTGCATATGGGGTAACACCGAACCATCATTCAGCGATGAGTAAGAGTTCTAGTCCTGCTTGAATACAAAGCAGTCTGGTATCGCTGCCTCAAGTCGGTAGACTTCATCATCGTAATACGCGGGGTACTGCCCCATAAAACCAGATAGAACAAAAAAGGCCCAATTCAATGAGCGATAGCACAGACTTTCATACACGCCTGCAAGCTGTAGAAGACGAACTGGCCATCAGAAACCTTATTACCAGCTACGGCCTGGCCGTCGACTGCGGAGATGCAGATGCCGCCGCTGCCCTACACACAGCCGATTGCGTATACGAGGTAGCCGCACCCGGCAGCGGACGAAATGACAATGATCGGCATGTCGAAGACAATCTGCTACTGGAGGGACATGGAGCCATCCGCGAGATGCTCAACGGGGCAGGCCATCAGGCACTAATGCCCAACTGTGCCCATACGGCAGGGCCTCTGAGAGTCGATGTTTTAGGCGATAGCGCGTCCGCCGCAGGATACTCCCGTCTCTACCACTCCAAAGGTGAAACCGTAAAGCTGGTACGCCTCGGTTTCAATCGCTGGTTGCTGCGCAGGGAAGAAAGCGGCTGGCGTATTCAGCGGCGGACCTCCTGCCCCATAGGCAGTGACGCGGCTCAAGAACTATTGAAAGCGGACATTGCCGGCTGGCATAGTCTGTAATGCAGCTACTTTAATCGCTGCACAGACTCAGATCGCGTAACTTAACTGCAGATACCACAACTGCCCTCTCGGGTCGTGCGTCTTGGCATCATAGCCCAGAAACGTGTCGACAATCGGAGGGGGTTCATCAAACGCATTGAGTAGTCCCAGAGCTATATCAATATTTTTCAGCCCCAACGGGGTCTCCAGGCGATACTGTAAATCGACCGTTGTATAACTATCAACCAGAGTGTTGCCATTGCCATCATCCC
>JADGEN010000208.1 GCA_016744355.1 Halieaceae bacterium | reverse complement strand
GTCATGGACAGCGAAGGCGTTTGCACCACAATATCCAGTGCGTTCTGGATACCCAGTTGCTGAAGCGTGGAGGCATCAAAGGCACTCACCGCCGCAGCAGTCTCCAGCAGCAGTGATTCCCGCTTATTGGCCGTAATGATAATTTCTTCCAGCGCCAGGGCTTTTACGTCGGCCGGAGAGGTATTTTCAAGAGAAGAGTTTTGTTGCGCCAGCCCCACAACAGAGTGTAGAGCCAACGTAAGCAGTGCCGCCCTGTGACGGGCGGAGAAATATTGACTGACTTTGGTTTCAACCATCGCGAAACGTAGCGTTAATCTCTGTTTTCTGCCCATATTGCTTCAATTCGTGGCGACCAACAACCATTCTGTGAACCTCGTCGGGACCATCGGCCAAGCGAAGCGTGCGCTGAGCCATGTACATACCTGCCAACGGTGTGTCCTGGGAAATACCCAACGCGCCATACATCTGAATGGCTTCATCCACGATCCGAATAGAGATATTGGGAACAGCGGTTTTAATCATGGAGATCCAGACTCTCGCTTCCTTGGCGTCGGTGTTATCCATCATCCAGGCGGTTTTTAGAGTCAGCAGGCGCGCCATCTCAATATCCATTCTGGCGTTGGCAATAATATCCACATTGCCACCCAACTTTGCCAGAGGTCTTCCAAAAGCCGTGCGTGACAATGAGCGTTCGCAAAGCAGTCGCAGCGCTTTTTCGGCGGCGCCAATAGCACGCATGCAATGGTGGATACGCCCGGGGCCAAGACGTCCCTGGGATATCTCGAAACCGCGGCCAGAACCCAGAATCATATTGTCCTTGGGAACCCGAACATTGGTGAAGCGCTGATGCATGTGCCCATGGGGTGCGTCATCCATTGAAAACACATTCATGGGACGCAAGTTTTCAACGCCGGGTGTGTTCATGGGGACCAATATTTGAGATTGCTGCAGGTGTTTGGGCGCATCGGGCTCCGTTTTGACCATCACGATCATTATTTTGCAGCGCGGATCTCCGGCACCGGAAATGTAATGTTTCTCACCGTTGATGACCCACTCATCACCGTCTAGCTCGGCATGTGTGCAAATGTTAGTGGCATCTGATGACGCAACATCAGGTTCGGTCATAGCAAAAGCGGAGCGAATCTCGCCATTCAGCAAAGGCTCAAGCCACTGCTTTTTCTGCGCTTCGCTACCATATTTACTAATCACTTCCATATTGCCTGTGTCGGGCGCGGCGCAATTAAAAACTTCCGCCGCCAGGTGTGACTTACCCATCTCCTCGGCCAAATGAGCATATTCCACCGTATTCAAACCAGAACCTGACTCCCCCTCGGTGAGGAAAAAGTTCCACAGGCCTTTGGCTTTTGCCTTGGCTTTAAGGCCTTCGCGGATTTCAGTTTGCCTGTCGGTGAACTGCCAGCGGTCACCCACATTAATTTCACTGTAGTATTCAGCCTCAACGGGCAACACTTCATTATCGATAAACTGTTTAACTTCTTCCAACAGGGGCTTGACGTTGCTACTAATTCCTAAATCCATTGTTCTTTTACCTCATGTTTAAACACAAAAAACCAACATTCTTTTTAAGCGAAACAAATTCGCTCCACGCTCTTGCCTCCAGCTTTTAAAAAGCAGGGACGGCTAAATTTCTTCGGAATAGACTGCCTTCAGTTCACGCTTGAATATCTTGCCGGAAGCAATACGCGGCAGCTTCTCAGCTCGGAACCAGATGTGCGCCGGAATTTTAAACCCCGCCAGATGCTCGGTTAAAAATTCGCGCAGCTCTTCTGCATTAAGACTAAAGCCTTCGCGCAACACAATGGCAGCACCAACCGCTTCACCCAGGCGCTCATCGGGCAAACCAAACACCGCGGCCTCTTCGACTGCAGGGTGTGTATATATGGAGGCTTCAACCTCAAGACAGCTGATATTCTCTCCACCGCGAATAATAATTTCCTTAATACGATCCACGATATAAAGAAAACCGTCTTCGTCGAGATAGCCCACATCGCCACTGTGAAACCAACCCTCCACGAAAGCCTCTGCAGTGGCTTCGGGCTTGTTCCAATAGCCCAGGCCATTAGCGGGAGACTTCATGCAAACCTCACCACGTTCGCCGGCGGGAAGCGACTCACCATCGGGACTGATAATCTTAAAGTCTGTGACTGCCGGTACGGCTCTACCGGTACTGTGCGGGTTGGCTATATAGAATGCGCCGCTGTTCACTGCACCCATTGCATTGGTTTCGGTTAATCCATAACCCGTACCGGGCGTAGACTTTTTAAAAGTTTTGGCGATTTTGGCGACCTGATCAGGCGGCCGGGCCGCCCCACCTGAAAACACATCTTTAAGGGATGAAATATCTCGATCAGAATCTACCGCTGCGCTCTGTAACTCTGCAGACATAGTCGGCACACCGGTAAACCAGGTGATGCGCTCCTTTTCTATTAAGCGAAGCGCTTCCTGTGCGTCCCACTTATGCATAATGACCAGCTTTCGACCAATAATCAGCGACAGTAGAAATGCTGAGTGACTTGCGGTGCAATGAAACAGGGGGATAGTCAGGAGGCCGGAGGGTGGATAGCTCACTCCATCTGATTCAGATTGATCTTCGAGACTTTTTGAAGCCAGCCCCATTAACATCCAGCTGAATAACGCAGACAAAATACCCCGATGAGAAGACAGCGCACCTTTAGGATGCCCGGTACTACCGGAGGTATACATAATGGTTGCGTAGTCATCTGCAAGGACTTCCAGCTCGGGCAGGGTGGCACCATTATAATCCTGCAATATGCTGGAAAAAGGTGTGTGCGCAACGCTCAGGTCGCTACAGTCGTCGACCGAGACTAATGTCAGGCCGTATTTTTCTACGATGGGCTCGAGGCGAATAATGCGCGAACGGTCGGCGACCACAAGCTTGCAGCCACTGTCCTCAAAACCGTAATCCAGCTCTTCGGTAGTCCACCAGGCGTTCATGGGTACAGCAACCGCACCGATAGAGGTAATAGCCATAAAAGCCATCATCCATTGCGGGTTGTTACGCGACAAAATAGCAACCCTGTCGCCCTTCTCTATGCCGTAGCGATCGACCAGCGCCGCCGCAAACTCATTGGTATGCTGCAGAGCTTCTGCAAAGGTATATCGCTCGTCCTGATAGACCGCAAATTCCTTCTCACCATGCATAAGCATGAACTGGTAATAGCCATTCAGGTTTTGCGGCGCACCGGCATAGTTACGGTAGTGATAGCCATTTATTTCAACATCGTTGAGTTCGAACATTTGGCCGGCAGAGGTCATCTGTGCAACCGCTTGTTCGAACTTTACTAATTCTGGATTCATCTTATTGTTATATCCCTACTATTTTAGAATTTACGCTAACGAACCATGCCCTCCTAGAAGCCACTTAATACGGCGAAGCGATCCAGGTGGTAGTTATAGTCGCCAAACAGATGCTGCGCTACTCGGGCACGCTTTATA
>JADGEN010000207.1 GCA_016744355.1 Halieaceae bacterium | reverse complement strand
GCGTAGACTGATGTTCTCGTTCAGTGCCCAGTCCACGGTAACCGACGTGGCAAACAAATCTGTATTTGAGTAAGAAGGTGCTGTCCCCATATTCTTGCTGTCGCCCACCACATAACGATCATCGTAACAGCCTGGAACAGCGGGATTAGTCGTTCCGGTTACCGGTGGAATGATGCAGGGAATAGCAGGACCACCTGCCGCCAGGTTAGCCCCTACATTATGTATGGTAGCCATCGGTGGCGTATCGGGGTCGATGGGGCCCGCGTAGTTAATACCCAGCAAGGTAATCGCCGGTCCCGCTTCGCGGTCGCGAGTGTAATCGGCAGATATATTCACTTCAATATCATCTGAAGCCTCCCAGAGCAGAGCCGCACGACCCGACAGAGTATCGTCATCCCCCAACTCCTTGCCATCGTAGGGTCGCTCGACATAACCGTCCTGTTGCAAGGAAGCCAGAGAGAATCGGCTGTAGAGCCCTTCAGCAATTGGCACATTGATGACGCCCTTGACGTTCAGCATTGAGTCGGTCCCAACTGTTGCCTCCAGATTACCCGCGAACTGGTCGTCCGGTTTTTTGGTCGTAATACTAATCGCTCCACCGATACTGTTGCGGCCAAACAAAGTGCCTTGAGGGCCGCGTAATACCTCCACCCGCTCGACCTCAATCAGGTCCAGAATAGCGCCTACCGAGCGCGCAATGTAAATACCGTCCACATAGAGACCCACACCCGGCTCCACCGTGGGCAGAAACTCTTTCTGGCCAATGCCGCGAATATAGATCGCCGCAGCGGAACTGGCGCCACCAAAGCTGGGGTTGTTCTGGAATGTCAGGTTGGGCGTAAAGTTCTCAATTTCAATCAGTTTCTGAACCCCGCGATCCTCCAAAGCTTGACCGGAAAATGCACTAATGGAAATCGGTGCATCCTGCAGACTTTCCTCTTTCTTTCGAGCGGTAACAACAGTCTCCTCGAGCTGCCAGGTACGAGTACCACTGCCTGCATCTGTGGACTGGGCCAGGCTGGGTATGGCGTATGCCAGCAGCACGGCGAGAGGAAGTTGGGCGCGGTGAAATTTTTTTATTTTTGTAGCTTTCATCATGAGTACACCTATCAGCAAAATAATTGTTATAGAAGAGATTTGCTTGTATGGGGGAAAGTCTATGGTCAGGGAAAAGTCGCCGCTATTCAGAAAATGCGCTCACTATTCACTTCCTGCGGGAAACTCTGATTGCAATGACCACAATGCTTGAAACATTACATTTGTACTGGATAGTTAAAGAGAACTGACACACAACCTGTAGCGGGATAACAAAAATGAAGAGCTACGACGACATTATCATAGGCAGCGGCATCAACTCGCTGGTCTGCGCTGCCCTCCTTGCCAGAGCGGGCCGGAAAGTCTGCGTACTGGAGCGCAATGCAACTCTGGGAGGATGCATAGCAACCGAGGAAATCACACTGCCGGGATTCCGCCACGATGTTCTATCCAGCTGGCACCCCCTGTTCGTCACCTCCGGCGCCTTTGCAGAGCTGGGAGAAGAGTTGGCCGCACACGGGCTGGAATACCTCAGCGCAGACAAACCCACCGCAGGCCTGTGCGAGGATGGCAGCAGTTATATCCTCTCCACCTCGCGCGAAAAAAATCTTGCTGGCCTCGATCAGCTCGACCAGGTAGTGCTGCAACAGGGGCTTGCTCAAATTGAGAATAACGCCGACCTGATCTTCGGTCTGTTATCACAGCAGCTCTGGCGATTCTCCATGCTACGCCTGGTATGCACCAGTATATGGAAGATGGGGCTGGGCAAATTTATCGACCTCGGTCGTGACAGCACCCAGAGCGTGCGGCAATGGCTCAGGTGTACGCCGGACAACAGGGCCTGGCAGGCCTGCATCGCCCCCTGGGTTTTGCACGTTGGGCTTGGCCCCGAAAGCGCAACCTCGGCACTGATGGCAAAAGTAGTCACCTTCACCCTGGAGGCGGTGGGTATGCCCGTTGTCAAAGGGGGCAGCGACCAGATGGTAAAAGCATTTAGCGCCTTGATTGAGCAACACGGCGGAGAACTGATTACCGGCCAGGATGTCAGTGAAATCACCGTAGACTCTGGCCGTGCCACCGGAGTGGCCACTGCCAGCGGAGACATTTTTCTTGCCCATGGCAATGTCATCTGCAACGTAACACCGCAACAGCTCTACAGCCAACTGCTACCTACATGTTCCGTTGCGCAAGACGTGGGTGAACGAGCCCAGGCCTACCGGTTTGGCCGCGCCGACATGCAGATCCACATTGCCCTGGACGCCCCACCCGAGTGGGTTAACCCAGAATTCTCGGAAGTAGCAATGATTCACCTGAGCGACGGCGTCGACGCCCTGTCCAGGGCTATCAACCAAGCGGAACGGGGATTACTGCCAGCGTGCGGCACTATTGTGGTGGGACAACCCTGCGCAGTTGACCCCAGCCGTGCTCCGCACGGGAAGTGGATTCTGTGGCTGCAGCTACAGGAACTGCCCTCCAAAGTGGCGGGGGATGCTGCCGGAGAGATCGAAGTACCCTTTGACGGCAAATGGACACCAGAGCTGGCTGAACACTATGCCGACCGCATCGTCGCGAGGCTACGACGACACATCCGCAACTTGGACCAAGTCCTCCTGAAACGGGTCGTACTGTCCCCGGCGGACCTGGAGGCTCGCAACCGCAATCTTGTAGGTGGAGACCCCTACTCCGGCGACTGCTCTTTGGACCAAAATCTGCTGTTCAGACCCACCAGTAAATTGCGTAACCACGACACCACTGTAGCAAACGTTTATCACATCGGTGCTTCAACTCATCCCGGCCCGGGCCTCAGCGGAGGATCCGGATTCCTGCTTGGTTCACAGATACGCTAGAAGAGAGATAACCCTATGAATGCTCACAACGAAATAGATCCGAAAAAATTCCGTAACGCTCTGGGCAACTTCGCCACCGGGGTCACCGTAATCACTACAGACTGCAAAGAGGTAGGCAAGGTTGGGATGACAGCAAACAGTTTCAACTCTGTCTCGCTGGACCCACCTATGGTTTTATGGAGTATCGCAAAAACGTCCCGCGCACTCGATTTTTTCCAGTCGGCGGGAAAATTCTGTGTCAACGTGCTGGCCGCCGATCAGGTGAGCATGTCCAATCATTTCGCCAGCAAAAACACCGATAAATTCGCCGACGTGGCCTGGCACGCCGGGGAGAGCGGAGTTCCCGTACTGGACGATGTGGCGGCTGCCTTTGAATGCGAAACCGCATTCGTCTACGAAGGCGGCGACCACCTCATCTTTGTGGGCAACGTGGTGGAGTTTGCCGATACCGGCCGCAAGGCCCTGCTGTATCATGGCGGCCGCTACGCTGTGTCCAACCCGCACCCGGCCAACACCCCTGACCAAACCGCGGACGAACCCCGCTCCTCCGGGTTCGTAAACGACTATCTGGACTATCTACTGGCCAAGGCCACCGACAACTTCGAGCGCGGCTTCCAGCTCCACCTGGACCGCAGAAATGTAGGCAAGTACGAGTGGCGCACTCTTGTTACCCTGAATGACTATGACGGTATCTCGTTGGATAAACTGGCTGACATTGTGCTACTGG
>JADGEN010000206.1:1399-3644 GCA_016744355.1 Halieaceae bacterium | reverse complement strand
GTCAAAGACCCACCGGAGATCAGGGGCAACCTGGTGAAAACTTGATTGATGTACTCGCCATCGACGATCAAAAGCGCATTACCGATCTAGTCAACAGTTACATATCACCTCCCCTACGGGAGGACGCACTTCGCCTGCTGGGAGAATTTCTATGCCGCTAATTAAAACTTGGGAGCCAAATTATGATATCTATACCTGAATTACGAACCCGCCGAATACTGCCTATGGTAATGGCGATACTATGCGCCAGTCTCATCATATTCAGCCAAGGCAACGCGCTAGCAGATCCTCGCGGAGATTTCCTGAAAGAACGAGCGGTTAGAGTTATCGTAAGGGGAGCCAACCCGAACACCGCCGCTAGTGGCTTCTTGTGGAAGCACCAGAACTGGATTGTTACGAACTTGCATGCGATTCCGTCCGACAAGGATATTAAGGTTTCGTGTCGTGGCAGCGTACATAACGCAAAAGTGGTCAAGGTTCTTCCAAGTGCCGACCTGGCGCTTCTCGTCGTTGATCAGGAAGGGGGTAAGGATGAACCTCCCTTTGACAGGTGCAAACCCTTTACCGAGGCAAACCTCGTTGAGCCGCCCCTGCTAGCCCCTCTTATTGCCACTGGATGGCTGGGCGACGCGGCGAAAGCGATGTCGCTTCCTATGCAAAAGACCGAGACCGGGACGCTTACAGAACACTTCCCAAAGAATACTACGGTGCTCAAGGAGCTAAAAAAGTACGGCATTCCTGATATTGCAAATCTCGATTTCTATATTATGTCCGGCGGCTCGCTTCCGGGTTACTCCGGTGGATCTATTGTCGACGATGACCTTCGTTTAGTGGCAATCGTGGACGGCGGACTTAACGGAGGGCTTAACACCATCAAATGGGCCATCCCAGCCAGCAACCTCAAAGAACTCGAAGAGAATGGCGTGCCATGGGAGGCAAATTACGGAGTAAAACCGAAATGGCTGTGGTCAACAGGCATCGTGGACCCGGACGAATCTTCGGTACTCAAGTACAGTCAAATCGATACGTTCAGTCCCGACGGGAGCGAGTCCACGTATTTTGACTATGAATGGCATCGGACGAAAAGCCTAACGCTACGCCAATTGGCTCGAACTTCGGTCGACCCGGATGGCCTCCTGTCACTGCTGGATACATACGGCGCCGCCGCCGGCATTGACGTAGACCCAACTTTCGAAGTCTATGAGGATCTTAAACAGGGGTTGATCATCGCCATACCCTCTGGCCAGGGCATGGAATTCGGTCCCGTCCCATACAACCCGGGATACTACCTGCACGAGTCAAAGTCGAAACATGAAATGGGCGGGGATATCCAGTTCAAGCGAACGACCTTCGCCGTGACCTCTTCATCTGACCTGCAAAGCATTTCGCCGGGCGACCCGCGCTACTTCAGTGAAAAAGTGTCGGAACTTTTGGCAGAATGCAATGAGCCAGGTCTTAGCGAGTGCAGTGTCGATCCGAAGGTGTTGCGTGTTGTCCGATTTGACAACGGCAACGCCATTCTTAAAGTAGGTTTTTTCGTTAGATGGCCTGATGGATCCCGCAGCTACGACTATTACAGTTTCGCCATTCGCGACAACGTCGCCTTCCGCGCATTCGTTCAACTTTTTGCGGTTGGTGAAACGGGATTGATACCCTGCGCTAACAACCCAACAGAGACTACCTGTGCGAACCCTGAGCTGGCTTTGTCACAGCTGTTGCAGATGCTGTCGGTGCATCTCACTACCTTCGCCAACCTCGGTCAACCTGGGTCTGAGCAGTCGCCAGAAACCAACCTTGAGTATGACCCACGTGGCAACGACCCAAGCACATTTGGTGCTGGTTACTTCGACGCGAGTGAACTGCGGTTTTACAATTCGCGCGGTAAAGTGTGGAAAGAATATCTACCAAAAAGAACTAATGAGTACAACGAGTATGAGCGTGATGCGGACTATGTCTTGGTAAAGTCTGGCGAGGACTTCGCAAAGATCCCTATCGACGGTGGCCAGTATTTTCGTTCAAGTGATAACGGCCAGAACTGGGCTTCCGCAGGAGTTCTCATCCGAAAATGAGACTATTTTTCTCTGGCAAACGTCAGCTTTAAAACCCACCGCGAAAGAACTGCAATACCCGACTCATCTTCGATACTCAAATGAGACGGGGTTTGCTGCGGCGAGGTTTGCTGCAGATCGCTCAGATCATTCAGATCATTCAGATCATTCAGATCATTCAGATCATTCAGATCATT
>JADGEN010000206.1:0-1389 GCA_016744355.1 Halieaceae bacterium | reverse complement strand
GTCGTCAGGCTTACCAGGGCGGTCATCGGGCTTTCCGGGACGATCGTCGGGCTTACCAGGGCGGTCATCAGGCTTTCCGGGACGATCGTCGGGCTTACCAGGGCGTTCATCGGCAGCTGTGCTTGGCATGTGTACTCCTCTGTTTATGTGTACCTTCTTTATAACCTAGCATAGACTGTCATTATCGATATTACAAAATAAAAGGTCAGACTTCTCAGGCCGTTGCGCCAACTGTCCACAGAAGAGAGTGAGTAGCCCGTTTTGTCCCAGCTTATCCGCCAGTTCGTCTCTGAGATACGCCGGCGTAAAATACTACCCGTCATGCTGTCGTACACGGTGGCGGTTTGGTTGATTCTGCAGATAGCCGAAGTGGTCTTCGACCCACTGGGGCTGCCTGAATCGGGTCTGCGTTATATTATTATAGGTGGCATAGCCTGTGTTCCAATAATTTTTTACCTTGCCTGGATTATCGATCTCCGCCAGCAAGGTCTAATTTTTGACTTGCCATTATGGACCGGCGGCACTACGCCAGAGCGAGAACCGCGTAAAGCTGACTTAGCCATCGCGCTTGTTATTGGCGCTGCGGTGATTGGCAGCAGCAGCCTTTTTGCTCTATTTCTAAACGAGAAAATTCCATCTCCGGTGATCGAGGACACCAGCGTAACCGTTCCTCAAAAAGCACAAAACTCCATCGCAGTACTGGCCTTTGAAAACTTTGGTAGCAACCCCGATTCAGACTATTTCGCTTCGGGACTGGCGGAAGAAATTCTTGACCTTCTCGCTTCTATGAAAGAATTGAATGTAGCTGCACGAACTTCGTCATTTCGATTCAGAGGCGAAAAAGTCGACATAAGAGAGGTGGCGAGTCTGCTGGGTGTGAAGCACGTTCTCGAAGGTAGCGTGCGACGTAAGGGTGATCGTATTCGAGTCACAGCACAGTTAATAGACGGCACTGATGGCTATCATACCTGGAGCAAAACCTACGACAGAAATTTGACTGACACCTTCGCAATCCAACAAGAGATAGCAACTGCCGTTGTCAATGAATTGAAGATTGCCTTATCAGTGAGTTCCGAGAGCGCTCTGGAGAACGTGCCAACTGCGGATATGGACGCCTACATTTTTTACCTGCAAGGGCGTGAAAAACTACACAGCTCCCGCGACGTGGATGTTCTCAAAACAGCCAGACTTCTTTTTGAACACGCGATAGAAATTGATCCAAGTTTTTCTCGGGCCTTTGCGGGTGTTTGTGAGGTTGGGTTGGGTATCTATGAACACACCAACAGCACCAATGATTTCGAGGCCGCGCAGCTCGCCTGCAGTCAAGCTGAGGCACTTGCACCAGGCCTCAATAGTGAAATCTATATCGTCCTTGGCAGGCTATACAGG
>JADGEN010000205.1 GCA_016744355.1 Halieaceae bacterium | reverse complement strand
CATAATTGCTGTGCACTTTTTGCATCACCGCAGCGATGCGCTCCAGGCCCATACCGGTGTCGATGGAGGGATTGGGCAAAGGGTGCATTTCGCCGCTCTGGTCGCGGTTGTACTGCATAAACACCAGGTTCCAGATTTCTACGTAACGGTCGAGGTCGTCATCTTTGCTGCCTGGGGGGCCGCCCGGCACATCTGCACCGTGGTCGAAGAATATTTCCGAACAGGGACCGCAGGGGCCTGTGTCACCCATTTGCCAAAAGTTGTCTTCATCCAGACGCGATATGCGCGCGGGATCAAAACCAATATCGTTCACCCAAATTTCGGCAGCTTCGTCGTCGGATATATGCACAGTAACCCATAGCTTTTCCTGGGGTAGCCCCATCTCAACAGTGAGGAAATTCCACGCAAACTCGATAGCTTCACGCTTGAAATAATCGCCAAAGCTGAAGTTTCCGAGCATTTCAAAAAAGGTATGGTGACGCGCGGTATAACCCACATTTTCCAGATCGTTATGCTTGCCGCCGGCGCGCACACATCGCTGGGAGCTGGTGGCTCGCACATAGGCGCGTTTCTCGGTGCCCAGAAACGTGTCCTTGAATTGGTTCATGCCCGCATTGGCAAACAGCAGCGTGGGATCATCAGCTGGAACCAGTGAGCTGCTGGCAACGCGGGTGTGCTCCTTTTGCTCAAAATAAGCCAGGAAAGCTTCGCGGATCTCTGTGGTCTTCATAATTGCTTGGTCTTCTTAGTGGTTTTGGTTACAGCTTCTGTTCGCTAAATACTTGCCCGGCAATAATATGCAGGTGCAGGTGAAAAACGGTTTGCCCGGCATCGGCGCCATTGTTGACTACCAGACGAAATGCATCTGCCACCCCCAATTGCTCGGCCACTTTACCCACAGCCAGCATCAGGTGACCCAGCAGCACCTGGTCGTCGGCGCTCGCATCGACCAAACGCGCAATGGCCTTTTTAGGAATAACCAGTGCGTGCACAGCGGCCTGCGGATTTACATCGTGAATGGCAATACAGTGTTCATCTTCGTAGATAAATTCGCTGGGAATCTCTCCGCGGATAATCTTGCCAAAAATAGTATCTGTAGTTGTATCTGACATGGGCTAGTTCAACTTTTCGTCGGCGGTGAGTAAGCGAGCTTCGTTTTCCAGCATCACCGGAATGCCATCGCGCACCGGATAAGCCAGACCGCTGGCTTTGCACACCAGCTCGTCTTTTTCCTTGTCATACACCAGTGGAGCCTTACTTACCGGACACACCAGAATACTCAGCAGTTTTTTGTCTATCATGTTTCTATGGCTCTTTGGGGCTGTTCATCAGGTGGCGCATTATACGGGCTTTTTCAGGGCTTTGGCATGGGCGGCGCAAGTAATTGTGGGTCTATGCGCGTGGCGCGCCAATTCATACGCCAATCGAGGTGCGGCCCTGTAGCACGCCCCGTAGCGCCTACCTCACCAATAATATCGCCCGCCTTGAGCTCATCGCCCACCTCAACCAGCACTTTGCTCAAATGCAGGAAGGTTGAGGACAACAGATAACCGTGGTCTACAATGATGGTTCCGCCTGAATAAAATAAATCGGGTTCTGCCAGCGTGACCACACCCAAACCGGGTGAATGCACAACGCTGCCGGTAGGTGCCGCCACATCCACACCATAGTGGGGACGACCCGGCTCGCCATTATAATAACGCTGACTGCCGTATACGCCCGATATTGGGCCCTCTATGGGCCAAATAAAGCCCGCAATCATGGCGTTTATCAGTTCAGGTCGGGCAATACGTTCGCTGCGCGCCTCACGCACCAATGCCCCCTCCCGTCGGATTCGTTCTAACTGTTCCTTGGGCGGATGCACGGTTTTTGCCGGCACCCCTTCTACTTTTTGCAACTTGTAGTCACGCCTGGCCACTTGCAGGGTTTCGCTGCAACTGCCACCTGAGTTGCCTTTGGTCTCTACAGTGAGCTCAGCGGTTTTTGCAGCATCACGGCCAAAACCCAGAAATGTGGTGCCGTCTGCTAATACATCCAGCTGTTGGCCATCGAGGCTGACTTCGCTACCTGGCGCTACTTTGGCCCAGATAAAACCGCCTTGCATTGGCTTGGCATTAAATTCTATGCAAGCGGCGGACAATTGACCTGTGAATAGTGTGGCGATTATGGCTGTGGCGATTTTTTTCAAGCGTTTATTCCTCTGGGGTGGTGATTTACTTAAGCTGCTGGTCAGTGGTTCAGTTGGTTAGTGCCGCTGCGCGGTCTGGGTGGAGCTACATTTGGTTGGAACTGCACGCCCTTATGCAGCTCCACCCAGACCCCGCTGCTACTCGCGTGCAGTTTTCTGCTGAATTGTGGTTGCTGCAAACCGGGCATTCATCCGCATTGGGTTTTTGCTGCGATCCCGTAGTTCAAGCACTGCTAGCGGCTTGTGATCGGGTGCTACCCTGCAAAGGCCTGCCCCTCGAACTGAGCGGGGTAGCACCCGATTGCAAGCTGCGACGAACCACAAATACAAACAGTCAATCCCGTAATTCAAGCACAGCCAGCTGCTTGTGAGTGGGGTTTACCCTGCAAAGGCCTGCCCCTCGAACTGAGCAGGGTAAGCCCCAATCGCAAGCAGCGGGACTCATACCGAAACCAAGGAAAAACCCCCAAACCATGATTTTACCGCAAACCACAGCTACAATGCGATCCATGGGAAGATATCGACCACCAAGACAACGCGGCTCCACCGTAATCACCCCCGAAGGTGAGGTAGCGCTGCGCGCCGAGCTCCACCAACTATGGAAAGTGGAACGCCCCGTAGTGACCAATGCCGTGCATGAAGCTGCCAAAAATGGCGACAGGTCGGAAAATGGTGACTACATTTATGGCAAACGCCGCCTGCGGGAAATCGACTCCCGGGTGAGGTTCCTCAATAAACGCCTGGACGAACTCGATGTCGTAGATCGCCCTCCCTCCGATACCAGCAAAGTTTTCTTTGGCGCAAACCTTGTGCTGGAAGATGAAGATGGCGAGGAGCACAAGTGGCGTATCGTGGGACCAGACGAGTTTGACCTGTCGCTTGGAAAACTGAGTGTCGACTCACCTATGGCAAGAGCGCTATTAGGTAAGTCTCTGGATGATGAGGTGGATGTGAAAACCCCCTCTGGTAATCACTGCTATGTGATTACAGGCATTCACTATGGGTAAACTCACTGGCAGTTAATCGCCCTGGTGACGGGAACGCTTGACCGCCATATGCTGATACCACAGCACAAAACCCGACACTGCCAGAAAAAATAGCAGTACAGCGGCAATATCGACAACCCACACACCCGGCTTACCAAACAGCCTGCCACTATGTAAATCGAGCATCACCTGCTCCCAGCTCAATCCCTGCCCTCGCGAGCTATTCATTATCGCCTGACGCACTGGCTCTGCCAAAGTCACAGGCTCACTCCACTGCGGCTCAACACCCACTAGCGGTGTGAAAGCTAACTGCTCCACATCGAGTTCAAATAAACGCTGCGGTGTTCGGATGCAGAGCTGCGCGTCACACTGCCCCAGATGTTCAACCGGCGTAGGCAAGCCGTAAACCGCGCTGACTTTTTCCGCCAAACTACCAGTGGCATCAAAAAACAAAAGCTCTTGCTCACAGGCTG
>JADGEN010000204.1 GCA_016744355.1 Halieaceae bacterium | reverse complement strand
GAGCTCACGTGCTGGAAGCACGTCGCAGATATTGCCTGGGCCAGTTTCACCGCGTTGCGTGTGCCGTCAATATTGGTGGCACTCTGATCCTCTGCGGAGGCGCCAATATCGTAGATGGCGGCGAAGTGACAAAAATGGCTTACCTTCCCCTTCAAGTCCGCGATAGTTGCCTCGTCCAGCCCCAGTAGTGGTTGAGTCAGGTCGCCCTGTACCGGAATTAACCTGTCGCTTCCTTCCCCAAATCGCTGTTGCAGTGCCTCGAATTTATGCTGCGAGCCCGCGCGTGTGAGCACATAGATGTCTCCCTGTCGCTCCTTCAGCTTGTCGATAAAAAAACGGCCAATAAAACCTGTGCCGCCAGTGATGAAGTAAGCCATAACCGTGCTCCCGCTGTGATAAAAAAATGATCAGTATGAGTCATTGTAGGACACTGGTTGAGGTAAGCAATCTATCCTTGAAGTTAGCATAATTTCACAAGGGCAAAATTAGGCTCAGCCCAGGGGAGATTCTGGATGAGCTGTGCTGGTACATCCCAATCAGTACAAACTGGCTGTCACAAAAACTTAACTCGCTGTCGTGAATTGTTAAGTTACCTGGTCGCAGTCGACTTAAACTGCTGCCAGTTATCTCAAACACTATTTGTAGGAGCTTCATGATGTCAAGCCAGCAGCAGAATGGATCTATCGAACTCAGCGGTAAAGTTTTCATTACTGGCGCCAGTGGCTTCATTGGTAAGGCACTCGCAAAGCGTTGCCGCGAGTTGGGGGCGGAAGTATCTGGCCTCGATTTCAAGGCGGATGCCGAATGGGGTGTTATCGCAGGTGACCTGACAGACCCGCAACAATGGAAGCATGTACTGCAGGGTGTTGATCTTGTCATTCATACCGCCGCTATTGTTTCCAATACCGCTTCGATGGATCTCGCGTGGAGTATTAACGTGAAGGCCACTGCCGCTCTGTTGGCGCATTGCGAAGAGGCTGGCGTAAAGCGATTTTTGCAACTGTCTTCAGTCGCCGCCTATGGCTTCTCTGCGACCCAGGACGTTAATGAAGATCAGCCCCTGCGCCCTATGGGGAATACCTATGTGGACACCAAAATTGCCAGCGAACACAGTGTGCTGGCGTGTCATGCCAGTGGCGCAATGGACTGCACTATCGTCCGTCCAGGCGATGTCTATGGCCCTGGGTCACGCCCATGGCTTGTATTGCCGCTTGAAATGATTAAGTCGGGAAAATTTATGTTGCCGGCACACGGGCAGGGCATATTCAGTCCGGTGTATGTCGATGATATTGTCAACGGAATTTTGCTGGCGGCAACGCAGCCAGAAGGAGCGGGGCAGATTTTCAATATCAGCGGAGGCATCGCTCCGACCTGTGCCGAGTTCTTTGGATACCATGCTCGCATGGCCAACGCCAAACCTCTGAAAACGATGGGTACGCGTGCAGCTCGAATGTTGGCGGAAATTGCACGTGTAGTCATCACAACTTTTGGCGGCACGACTGAGTTGGGTGGGGGAACCATCGATATGCTGTCTCGCAAGGCGGGATATTCCATCGCCAAGGCAGATCAACTGCTGGGTTATCGCCCTCAGGTTTCATTGGAGGAGGGCATGCGTCTCAGCGAGGAATGGGCCGTAAAGGCGAAACTACTATAACTGCACCGGCAACTGCACTGTAGCGGCTTCGATCATACTGCTGTGGCGTTTCGACAGTCTTCCGGCGTCATTCCGGTCCATTGTTTGAAAGCTCTGCGAAATGACCGTGCGTCACTAAAGCCGACAGTAGCGGCTATTTCGCTGACATTTAGCGTAGACCGGGTCAGTGCCTCTCTGGCTATCTGCTCGCGCAGGCTATTCAGAATAGCCTGGTAGCTGGTGCCAACCCGGCGAAGCTGGTTGCGCAGTGTTCTACCGGTGATATTAAGTCGTTTTGCAATAGTGTCCTCCGACCAATACTCGTTACCCTGTTCCAATATCAGTTGTCGAATTTGCAATACCAAATCGTCAGCCGTTGGATTGGCCAGCATAAATTCGTTACACATTCGTTCGGCTGCGAGGACGCTCAAAGGGTTGGCTTGAATTATGGGTTGCTGCAGTATTTCCGCGGCCAGCACGAGTTGGTTTTCCTCAGCGGAGAAATATAGCGGACAAGCGAAGATGCTCTGATAGGCGGATGTATCGTCCGGTTCGCTGTACTGAAAATGAGCCTCCAGCACATTGAGGGGCTGGCCCGTGAGCATTGGGTGAACGCGACATAACATTGAAAACTCTTGTTCTACGATGCACGGCAGAATTTTGCCCAAATCAACGGGAGGTTTTGTCAGCCAGTAAAGTTTGCCGTTCTCCTGCCGCCACTCGGTAATAATCAGCGTGCTGGCTACGCGAAAGTATTTGACCGCCATGTTCATCGCATCTTCCACGGTCGCACAACAATTTATCCCATAACCGAGCACGCCCATACTCGAGGGGGATTGCTGGGTGCCTATTGCCAAGCCAAGATGTGGAATTGGGCTGAGTTCGCAGGCCTTCTCGATGATCTTCTGCGCCGTCCGATAGGGCATCATTGTTTCGGGTGTGGCGAGATCCTGTTCACTAAACCCCGTTTCCGCCAACAATTGCTGTGCAGTAATGCCGTGGCGACTGAGCTCCCGGACCATCGTGGCTATCAGTTGTACGGGTATGGGCCATAGTTCGAAATCTTGTTCAGGCATAGTCAGTGTTCCGAAAATGTCCCCCAAGTTTACCAGTAATACCCTTGGTTTCCAGCTTTGTCTCGGTAGAGTTCAATCTACCGTATCGGCACCCGACAATGGGGTAAGAGTTCGAAGGAACTTCCTCAGGTTCAATGGTGGCTATACAGAATGCCTTTACCGTCGAGCACGCAGAGACATGACTGACTGTCGATACCAGGAAAATCCAACAAACGGTTTCTTACACGCAATTATGTTCGTGTTAGTGGCTTGCCTATATGGATGCGCAAGCGTTGGGCCGGAAACCATCTCGCGAGACCGCTTTAATTATGGTCAAGCTATTGCAGATTCGTGGGAAGAACAGATGGTTTTCAATATGCTTCGTGTTCGCTACGGCGAAGCTCCAGTCTTTCTCGACGTATCGCAAGTAATAAATCAATATTCGTTGGAGGGTCAGGCGAGTGTTCAAGGTTTGCTGGGTGGTGTTCCCAGCTCTGGTACCAACGCCATGGGCGCAGACGGATCGGTACGCTGGGCCGATAGACCTACGATAACGTATACACCTTTGACCGGCCATCGATTCACAAAAAGCCTGCTGACACCAATAGATCCGATTGCCGTGTTTTCAATGATAGAGGGCGGCTGGCCTGCAGAGATGGTATTTCCGCTGGTTGTGCGTTCAATAAATGGTGTCCGCAATGATTTTACCAGCACTTCGAAATTCGAACTCCTGGTAAAGGCACTGGGTCGTCTGCAAAAATCCGATGCGATGGATATCAGCGTGTTACGCGATAGAAGCGAAGCACAAATTCAGATCAACTTTCAAAGAAGCATCGTCACTAGTGAGGCTCAAGCTGACATCTCTTTCATTCGCAATGTGCTGGGACTCGCCAAAGGTGTTGACAAATTTGTGCTCCGATATGGCGTCAAGTCTGCAGACTCGGATGCGCTGCACCTACAGAC
>JADGEN010000203.1 GCA_016744355.1 Halieaceae bacterium | reverse complement strand
TATTACTTCAAGTTGGCGAGAGCATCGGCCTTGAACGGGAAGAGCTACAGGCAGCTTTTATCGACCCTGAAAACATTGCTCAACTTGAGTCAAACTGGATTGAAGCCCAGCAATTGGGACTAATTGGAGTGCCCAGTTTTCAGCTTGGAGAGGAATTGTTTTGGGGGTCAGACCGAATCGAATACGTACTGGAACATTTGAACGACCTGCGACTTCGCAAGGCCTGACGGGCCACGAAAGCGATATAGCAGTGCCATCTGTGATGAAATAAATCTGGAAATTGGAGGCATAGGCGGCTGTAGCTGCCGTTTTGTCTGAAGGAATAGCGGTAAGTGAGGCATCATGAGCGAAAAAATTAAAGCGGCAATTATCGGTCCAGGCAATATTGGCACCGACCTGCTGATGAAAGCAATGCGCAGCGATACTGTGCAGCCCGTATGGATGGTAGGCGTTGATGAGGATTCCCCAGGCCTTCCCAGAGCCCGGGAGATGGGATTGAAAACTACTTTCCACGGAGTGGATGGGATGCTGCCGACTATGAAGGAAGATGGTGTACAGATTTGCTTCGACGCCACTTCCGCCTATGTACATGCGCACAATAGCCGCAAGGTGAATGAGCAGGGGGCCGTAATGATTGACCTGACACCGGCGGCGATAGGTCCTTTCTGTGTACCGTCAGTTAATCTAAGTTCGGCTGTCGCCAAAAAAGCCATGAATGTGAATATGGTCACTTGCGGTGGCCAGGCCACTATTCCATTGGTGGCGGCGGTGAGTCGTGTGCAAAAGGTGTCCTACGGCGAAATCGTGGCGACGGTGAGCTCACGTTCCGCCGGACCCGGCACCCGAAAAAACATTGACGAATTCACCCGCACTACCGCCCGTGGTATCGAAATAGTGGGGGGAGCTGACAGCGGTAAAGCGATTATTGTTATCAATCCGGCGGAGCCACCTTTGCTTATGCGTGACACCATCCATTGCCTGACTGTAGATGAGCCTGACCAGGATGCGATCACTCGTTCCATACACGACATGATTGCCCAGGTACAAAAATATGTGCCCGGCTACACCTTAAAAAACGGTCCGGTATTTGACGGCAAGCGCGTGTCCATCTACATGGAAGTGGAGGGGCTTGGGGACTTCCTGCCCAAATATGCGGGCAATCTGGATATTATGACAGCGGCGGGCTTGCGTACGGCGGAGATGTACGCTGAGGAAATACTGGCCGGCAATTTTGTGCCCGGCAACAGATGAGAGAGTAACGTGATGGAACTGAAAGGTAGAAAAATCACCGTCCACGATATGTGCCTACGCGACGGTATGCATCCCAAGCGTCACCAGATTAGCGTGGAGCAAATGGTGACTGTGGCCAAGGCAATGGATGATGCGGGTGTGCCATTGATTGAAGTAACCCACGGCGATGGCCTGGGGGGCGCCAGTGTGAACTACGGCTTTCCAGCGGCGAGCGACGAGGAATATCTCAGTGCCGTGTGTAAAGAGATGAAGAGCACCCGGGTTTCGGCTCTGCTGCTGCCAGGTATTGGCACGGTAGATCACCTGAAGATGGCGGTGGATTGCGGTATTTCTACTATCCGGGTAGCGACCCACTGCACCGAGGCCGATGTGTCAGAACAGCATCTCACCATGGCAACCAGCATAAAGGGCCTGGATACCGTGGGCTTTTTGATGATGGCGCACATGATTGAGCCAGAAGAGTTGCTGGTACAGCTAAAGTTGATGGAAGACTTCGGCGCCAACTGTGTCTACATCACAGACTCCGCTGGTTATATGTTGCCGGAAGACGTGACCTCGCGTATTGCGCTGGCCCGTGCGGAACTGAAACCTGAAACGGAGCTGGGTTTTCACGGTCACCACAACATGGCCATGGGCGTGGCTAACTCGATTGCCGCTGTCGCTGCAGGCGCCAATCGCATAGATGGCTCTATGGCCGGTCTGGGCGCTGGAGCCGGTAACACGCCGCTTGAGGTGTTTATTGCCGTGTGCGATCGCATGGGTATCGAGACCGGTGTGGACACTTTCAAGGCGATGGACATCGCAGAGGATCTGATTGTGCCGATGATGGATCATATGGTGCGGGTTGACCGTGATGCATTGACTCTGGGTTATGCGGGCGTGTATTCCTCATTTTTGCTGTTCGCCAAGCGCAGCGCCGAGAAGTACAACTTGTCCACCCGCGACATCCTGGTGGAACTGGGTCGTCGTCGCACCGTTGGTGGCCAGGAAGATATGATCGAGGATCTGGCGCTGGACATGGCAAGGGAGCGAGGTAGCTCTGCGTAGGTGCGAGTGGTGTTGTTATCCTGGCGGAATAATTTACAAGATGGGATTTGCCGAGCGCTTACCGCGCTGGCTGATACATACAGCTTTATCGGTATCGACATGCTAGTAAGTTATGCCGAGAAAAATTTAACTTTTCGGAGTAGTCAGTCAATGGAAGAGATTTCTTTTGGACCAGTTCAGGAGATGAACGGCCTACATTTATTTCACACAGATATTTCAAACTGTTGTGACAAGGTGCGTATTGCTCTGGCTGAAAAAAACCTGAAATGGGAGGACCACTTCTTTGTTTTGCCAAAGGGAGACCATCTCACTAAAGAATTCTTTTCCATCAATCCGAAAGGCGTCGTTCCAGTATTGGTAGATAAAGGTAAGGTTTATACCGAGTCAAATAATATTATCGAATACCTTGATCGACAGTACCCCGAACCACCTTTGTGCCCGGAATTAAAGTCCGACAGGATTTCAGTCGGTTTACTGATGGAGTCTGCGCAAAACTATCATCCCTGTGTGGCGGCCCTGTCTTTTGAGTTTCTATTCAAGGCGGCACCCTATAGCCCCGAGTTCTTCCAAAAACGGGCGGCTCTAAAGACAGAAGTTGAGCCGGAAATGGAGGCTATCTTTGATCGGGACAATGGTGGTGTCGTGACAGAAAAGGTTACAGAAGCCATTGTTTTGGCCAACAAGGCTTTCAAAGAGCTGGACTCACTGTTGAGTTCTGGCGATTGGCTGGTTGGCGATAGATTTTCACTGGCTGATATTGCCTGGGCGGTACAAATACATCGGTTGAAGACAATAAGATTAAAGGATATTGATAATTATCCGAACCTTGTGCGATGGTATAAAACTCTTGAAGAAAGAGAGTCTGTTAAAAAAGGCATGTTGGAGTGGGAAACGCCAGAATCTTACGCATTTTTTAATAATTATCTGGATCAACGTGAGGCCGAAGAAACAGATATTAATTCTCCCATTTGGAGAGTTTAGAGAAAATAATCACCTACAATCAAAGATACGAGTGATGAGAGCTTAATAGGGTGTCAGAATAGAAGTAGCCTCAGATGTCAGGGGTCTAACAGAAAATACAGTGGTGTTTATGAGTGACAACCTTGAACAAACAATAAACGAGATAGTCGACGGCTTGTATCTGTTGGAAGGCGCACTGCTACCTATCCTGCACGCTATACAAGATAAGCTTGGTTATATCCCTCCCAGTTCGGTACCGATACTCTCCCGCAGGCTCAATCTCTCGCGTGCGGAAATTCACGGTGTAATCAGTTTCTATCACGATTTTCGCACCGAGCCATGCGGAACCTATACTGTGCAGATCTGTCGCGCAGAAGCTTGCCAGGCCATGGGGTCACGGGTGCTGGAAGCGCATGCCAAATTGGCGCTGGGGGTGAACTTTGGGGGCTCCACTGAAG
>JADGEN010000202.1 GCA_016744355.1 Halieaceae bacterium | reverse complement strand
CACATCCAGACTGTCATCTACCTTGAGAACTTGTTTGAGATAATTGGTGGCAAAATAGCAGATAACACCAGAGCTTAAACCAATTAATACGGCCGCTGCTGGCCCCACTGAACCCGAAGCGGGAGTAATGGCGCCCAGACCGGCAACCATACCAGTCACAATGCCCAGCACAGACGGTTTACCGTGGCGCACCCATTCCATGGTCATCCACGCCAGAGAACCCGCAGCAGCGGACAAATGCGTTACCAGCATTGCCATGGCGGCACTACCGTCGGCTGCTAATGCGGATCCTGCGTTAAATCCAAACCATCCTACCCACAACATTCCGGCACCCGTCACTGTCATGGTGAGGTTATGTGGAGGCATCGCCACACGGCCAAAGCCCTTGCGCGGCCCCATCACAATAGCCGTGACCAACGCTGCCGAAGCCGCTGTAATGTGTACCACAGTACCACCGGCAAAATCCTGCAGGCCAATGTCAAACAGCCAGCCGCCGCCCCACACCCAATGACAAACCGGCGCATAGACAACCAATAGCCAGATGGTGCTGAAAATCAACATGGACGAAAAGCGCATACGCTCAGCGAAGCCGCCCACAATCAGTGCAGGCGTGATAATGGCGAAGGTCATTTGAAACATGGCAAACAATGGCGCTGGAATGCTGCCGTTCATGCTGTCCTTGTCCATGGCGGCAAATAAAACATTGCCGAAATCACCCAACCACTTGCCCTGCTCTACCCCATCGGAGCCAAAGGCCATGGTGTAACCCACGGCGAACCACACCAGCGACATCAGGCAGGTCAGCGCAAAACACTGCATTAGAATAGAGAGGACGTTTTTGCTGCGTACCAGACCGCCGTAGAATAGAGACAAGCCGGGTATGGTCATAAACAGGACCAGTGCTGTAGAGGTTAGAATCCAGGCCGTATTGGCCCCGTCCAATTCCCCCGCAGCTGCCCCGGAGGCAACAAGCGTAAACATTAGCAGCGTGGCTAATCGGGTTGCTAGCTTCATTATTTCACCTTGATAGTCAGACGATTTGGCGGTTGAACACCGACACTCTTATTCTCGGCATAATACCTAAGAACTGGGAGCGCCGTCCATGTCGAACTGGCAAAACTACCCCTGGTAGGGGTAGCAGGCTTTTAAAACTCAGCTAAACCAAGGTTAATCGTCATTTGAGTCCGGCCAGTCATCCAGGTGGACGTTGGCGCGAATGACTTGTGAAGGGGAGCCCACAATTAGCGGGTCGGGTGCACTCACTACCGCCGCGTCTTTATCTGGATAATCCAGTCTATTAAGAAAGTCTTGCATGCAATTGAGGCGAGCTCGCTTTTTGTCATCAGACTTAATAATCGTCCAGGGTGACGCCGCGGTATCAGTATAGAAAAACATGGCCTCTTTGGCACGGGTATAATCGCTCCACAAGCCAACAGCTGCTCTATCAACCGGGCTCATTTTCCACTGCTTCAGTGGGTCAGTCTCGCGCGAAGAGAAGCGCTCACGTTGCTCTTTTTTGGTCACCGAAAAGTAATATTTAAACAAGCGAATGCCCGAGTTGACCAGCATACGCTCCACATCGGGGCACTGACGCATAAACTCAAGGTACTCAATTTGATTGCAAAAGCCCATTACACGCTCGACACCTGCACGGTTATACCAGGAACGATCAAGGAACAATATCTCGCCCTGAGTAGGCATATGTTGAATATACCGTTGAAAATACCACTGCCCTTTCTCATGTTTAGTGGGCTTCTCCAGCGCGACGACCTTTGCCGCCCGAGGGTTCAGGTGCTCCGTAAAACGTTTTATCGCACCGCCCTTACCCGCCGCATCGCGGCCTTCAAAAATAATGACAATTTTCTGTCCGGTCATTTTGACCCAGTTTTGCACTTTGAGCAGTTCTATTTGCAGCTTTTCTTTTTCCTGCTCATAGGTTTTCTTCTCTATCTTGTCGGTATAGGGGTACTTACCTTCCTTGAAAAGCTTGCTGATAGACTCGGGGCAAGCGCGGATTTTTTTGATGGTATCGGAGGAATAATCCCCGCCCAGATAATTGTCCTCAAGATCAGGGTGGCTAACGACTTCCTCAAGTGGAGAATCATTTGCCTCCATGTCTGTCCCTGCCGCTATTACTATCTCAGCCTTTGCTTTTGCCTCTGTCTTTGCTTTTGCCTCTGTCTTTTGCACTACACCGTCTTCCACTGTCTTTCCTCCTGTTTTATTCAAATCCCAACCCACCACTACCATTATGCCTGCAATTCAGGACGAGATACTGACCCAAATCATTAATTCTAAAACCATCGGACATACTAAATGAACCGAACCCGTTAGCATCGCAGATTCGGCCAAAAAAGGTAATAACTATCGATATTTTGCTTCACTTTCACAGCTGTGCTTTACTGCGCCACTGACTACTACAGGAAGACTCGTCCTTGATTCGGCTACGACTCACATACCCAGCTAGCCGCCTCAACACACTTCACTCGATTCACAAAATCATCCCGTCGGAGCCCCAAATATGCTGTTTCGCAACACCGCAAGGAAAATAGTCCATGCACTGCCAGCAGCGGCCAGCTACATTCTATTGGCTACAGCCGCTTCAATCTCTTACGCTGAAACTGACCCCGCTGAAGCCGATGGGCCTCGCCATGTCATCCTGATAATCGGCGATGGCATGGACGACCAACAAATAACGATTGCACGAAACTACCTCAGCGGCGCCGCCGGACATCTTCTGCTAGATGAAATGCCGCTGCGGGCAAGCTCTCAAGTTATGACCATTGAAGACACCTTGGACGTCAAGCCCGTTTATGTAGGTGATTCCGCCAACACGGCCACATCTATGGCAAGCGGCGAACTCACCAGCCGCGGCCGTATTTCTACCAGAGCGGGCAGCAATCAAGCTATCCCTACCATTGTGGAAATGGCTGAAGCGGCGGGCTATAAAACCGGCCTGGTCTCTACCGCAAGTGTCACTGACGCCACGCCTGCAGCTTTTGCTACGCACATGAGCTTACGCCTGTGTGAAAACCCCCAGACGATGCTGGATATTACCTACAAGGACATACATCTGGGCGAGTGCAAGAGTGAACTCAAGGCCAATGGTGGACTGGGATCCATCGCGGAACAATTAGTCGATTCAAACCTGGATGTTATTTTGGGAGGTGGCGCGACACATTTTGCCATGACCGCCGAAGGCAGCACTGAGTCGGTAGCCGAGATCGCGAAGCAGAAAGGCTTTCAATTAGTGACAACGCCCGCCGAACTGACCTCGACAATGCCGCAGAAACGACTGTTGGGCTTGTTTTCACCCAGCACTATGCCGGTGCGATTACAGGGCGAAAATGGACGCACTGCAGAAGAACCAGAACCCAGCCTGTTGCATTATCTGCACCGCTACCTCGGTGAGGTTACCCTCCCCGCGCCCATGCACTGTGAACCCAACCCTGCATTCGAAGGGATACCCTCGCTAAAAGCAATGACCGACACCGCCATCGCCCAACTTTCACACGATAACACTAAGGGCTTTTTCCTGATGGTGGAATCTGCCTCCATCGACAAACAATCTCACGAGCGCAAACCCTGCGGCTCAATAGGCGAACTACAGCAACTCAACGAGGCGCTCGCCAGCGCGCTGGCGTTTGCAGACCAACACCCCAATACACTGGTTTTGGTCACAGCGGACCACTCCCAGGCTGCGCAGATTATCCCCAATGTCAGCC
>JADGEN010000201.1 GCA_016744355.1 Halieaceae bacterium | reverse complement strand
GCCTGGAAGAGTCACTTGAGGTGTTGTGCTGATCCAGCCATCCATTCCAGTCTGCTCAAATCCGACCACTATCTGCTGCTTGCCAGGCTGGAGCACTACTTTTACTTTGTTACCATCAGGAATGTTGAGCTCTTGCCCGTTCCTCTGGACAGTTCTGATTTTGGCGGCCTCAGGAAGCTCAATGACGTAGTCTTGACCAAGGCTTGCAAGTATTTGCAGAGTGAGAGTGCTTTGCTGTATGGAGCTTCCCGCCTGATAAACAAGCTTTGCCGCTTCTACCGTATGAGTAGGCCCCTCAACGCCTTCCGGCCTATAAAAGGCGATATCCAGTTGCTCGCCAGGCCATGGACGCCAGTGTGGCTGCAAACTGCTCGCTCCAGAACTTTCTTTGACTGCAGGGATTCCAGTGTACTCGGCGTGCCACAAAGCTGAAGGGTACAAGCGCCATGTCTCCAGATAGAACTCGTTTTTAGCCGCGGTTAGCTGCAGAGCATCCATGGGGTTCAATGCGGACTCCCATGATATACCGGCCTGTCTGCCACTAAACTGCAGGTTTGCTTTGCCATCCTTGAAGTCTATCGCTGCGGACAACGGTCTTTCAAAACTCAGAAGGGGGACCTCAAGTGAAACCGGCCCCGATTGTGGCGCCAAGCGATTAACGGTAGTAGTCATCTGCCATTGTGTGCCCAGATGAAACTCCCTATGCACGATAAAGAAAGGCGTAACAGGGGAGGGCGTAAGTGTGTCGGTCTTTTCCTGCTGTACACGATCTTTGGCTCTCAATGAAATAGTACGCGAAGGAACACGACCATCGACAATCCCGCTGACCAGCCAATCATCGCCAACAGATGTGATGTTATGGATTGGGACAGGAATACTTACACTGGCGCTGTCGCCTTTAATGGATCCTTTGACGATTATCTTGTGATGCCCTTCGGTGAGTAGTATTGCAAGGTGATCTTGCTGGCGGCGGGAAGTCACCTCTGGAGTGCCGTCTACTCGTATCTCTGATACCTGCCAGCCTTCTCTGGAAGAGGGGAGCAACAAGACAACATCAGCAGCGGAATAGGCGTCGAAGGAGACTGACAGCTCCGCCTTTGTAAGCGCTATAACGCCATTATCCAAAGAGGCGCAATGTGGCATGCACTCGGGAGCCTCAACGAGACGACTATCAAGCTCATCAAGTAAGTACTTTGGTGGGTATTCTCCGGCCACCCCATCCATAGGGACGCCAATAAGAATTGCGAACGCTATAGCGAGCACTGGTGCTATACCGGCGTGGGCTGGAGCGTCAGTTGGTTGAACGACGGCGGTATCCGGTGACTTCTTTATCCGGGAAAATATCGCGGCCATCAATAGACCTGCGTACACCGCGGCGAGAAATACACTGAGAATACGCCATAGACTGGTTGTGAATGGCGAGCTGTAACGAACGCTTATCTCTGTATCGGCCGGCACAGGGGATGCTGATCGCAATCTAATAGATTTCCACGTCCAGGCAGGAGCGCCCGGGCCTGTCTGCACTTTATCGTGCTCGCCTAAGTTGTAAGCGTCATACTTTGCTTTTGGCTTCATTGCTCTTGATATCTTGGCAGCCGCCACTGGAGACGTCATCTTCACTGCAGAATTAAGCACCGTGCCTTGCATCGCATCACTTTGGACCATCTCCTGCGAATAAGCAGCCTCAGGGGAAGTAGGGCGCCTTTGCTTTCTGATCTGCTCATACTTGCCGACAGACGAGCGCTCCAAAGAAGGATAGATCGCCAGCCTAAAAGTGGAAACGGAATAATCCACCAGACCTAAAACCAGAATGCCGCAAGCCAACAGGCTGGCAGTGGTGGTGATCGACTTAATGCGTCCCGATGCCACAGAGAGTAGACCAAGCAGCAAGAGAAGCACCGGATAACCGCCTATAGGCATGCCTTGCTCGTGGAAGCAGATAATCATTGTAACCACGGATAACGCCGCCACCTTTACACCTAAAAGCTTCCTGGTGGCAGCTGCGACGATAAGAAGAAGGAAAATGTCCCACAGGTCCCAGCGACTGACCCACGTACCAGACACGCCATCAACACCAGAAGCATGAAGGACGCGCCACCCTGGCGGTGTATGCAGGACAGCACTAAAGGAGTCCACTTTCTCATTCCATCCTGTCGCTGAAAAAGAGCTGGGTGAATCAATCCTTGTGACTGCAGACAGGTCAATGGATGGGCTGCGAATCTCTACACCCTGGGTGCCCTTGTGCTCTGTAACCAGGACAGGCCGGTCAGAGACCTTCGCTCGACCTATGGCCGTGTCGGGACTGGCATTTAACCTCCAATCCCGATGCATTGACCCTGTTACCGACTCCAGTCCCGTCAGTGCACCACCCTCAAAGTCCAGCCATAGATTTCGCTGAACGGTTAACTGATTTGCTGCAGGTGAATGATCTCCCCGATACTCAGTAACAATTTCCAGTACAGCATCAGAATCCAGCCTGTAGGTAGGGAGGTCACGCCAGTCATTTGGGATTGGTGTCTGCGATGTGTCGACACTGGGCGCTCCGCTTATCTTGGCCTGGCGAACATTACTGTCAGCCTGAAAACTGATATATTCGAATTCAGGCCAGTTCTTGGTGGTTTTGTTAGGGCTGATAAGTAGATCTGCTGAGTCTTTTACAAGTGATCGTATAGAGACTGTATGCTTGCCTGGTGTAAGCTGAATCCGGATATCACCGTTGTCTTCAATTCTCGCTGGCAGCGGTGAGTTAAAGCTTGCAACGTCGGTACCATCCCATGCCAACTGACCGAGCCTGACCTCTCGGGGAGAGCCACTTACTGACAGAACTAGCTGTGTGTCCATAGTCATAGGGACGCCATCGGTCAGTTTTCTGAATACCTCTACCGAAATCGAGTCCCTCTTTTCGACTTTGGCCGGCTCTTTGTTTTGGGAGAGAACAACTTGACCATTTCGGCGGTCAGGGGTGGCTTTTTTGCCGGAGTCACTTATGGATACGAGAGCGATCGAGGCAGGAACGCTAATAGATCCGGGGCGTCGATTCCAGCGAAACTCACCCGCTATTTCATGCACGCCTGATTCCAGCTTAATGTGAGGCCTGCTGCTTTTATCTATGACGCTAGCCTTCTTGCCGCCAGTAGTGACAGACATAGGCCAATGCTTGCCACTACCCGGTAGCGCAACCATAGCGTTGTCTCTAAAGACCTCTACAGAGTAGGTGAAGCTTAGCCCTTTCTCGCGCAGCTCCATGTCAAGACTGCCAGGCCAGATACAAACCTTCGCCGCAGGCTGTGCCATTTGCCAGGGGCAGTTTAAGTCGTTATGACGATCAGAGACCCAGTCACTCCAGCCATCAAGTTGGTCCGGTGAGCCAGACGCAAGTGAACTGAAGGCGAGCGTAACCGCGGCGAAAAAACGCGCAGATCGAGACAAGGAAAGTGACATAAACCACTCCGGAAAAGAATTATTGGTGTACTGATGACTCTGTAGAACGAGATTAGCTGTCCTTCACGCATTTGGCACCTAAATTAACCATCTTTGTGGCTTTTCCTGTTACTTTTTTGTCGCTTTTTGCCGACTGGCAGGGCGCGCCGCATTTGGTATCGAGTCTTTCCAACTATTCTGATTCAATAATATTGCTGCAGTTCGAAAGACCACGCTGTTCCCTTATATGGCAACGCGCTCCCCATTTTTTAATTTCATTTTTATCCTAAAATGAAATTCTAAGAGCCCTCTAATGTGATGGATATTAACATCCTTTGGCGATTGTATCCGAGGGGATGGACCAATCACAGAT
>JADGEN010000200.1:3507-3801 GCA_016744355.1 Halieaceae bacterium | reverse complement strand
CTTTATAGCCGCGGCGTACAACCCGTGTGGCTGAAGATCGAAAACAACCGGGACGAATTCATCTCCTTTTTGCCAGTCGGTCTTGACCCGACCTACTTTACCCCGATTGAAACTGCCAACCTGGATATTAACGATAAACAAGCTGCAAAGTCCGGTTCATTTCAGAACCAACAGTTTTTCAAGGCTGGCTTGGGAATCAATGTGCCGCCCGGTGAGGAGCGCAGTGGCTTTATTTTCAGTCAACTCGATGAAGGAACCAAAGCCTTTAACGTGGATGTAGTCAGCCGCTCTACT
>JADGEN010000200.1:0-3497 GCA_016744355.1 Halieaceae bacterium | reverse complement strand
ACCACCTCACGGTGGACTGGCAAAACCTGTACTCAGCTGGAGAGGTTAAAGAGCTTTCCCGAGACGAGTTGATTGACAGTATTGAATCAACCATCTGTTGTGTGATGGATAAAAAAAGTGAAGACTTGGGAGATCCGCTAAACCTGGTAGTGATCGGTGATCCACAGGACTTGTATTACGCCTTTATTCGCGCCGGTTGGGATGAAACCGAAACAATAAACAAGGCCTCACTCTGGAAGACCATGCTCTCAGCCCTGGGGGGCGTTGAATATCGTTACTCTCCGGTCAGCGCACTCTATGTATTTGGTCGCCAACAAGATGTGGCGTTCCAGAGAGCTCGCAGTAACATCAACGAACGTAATCACCTGCGCTTGTGGATGTCATCAATGCGTTATGAAGGCAAACCTGTGTGGTTTGGGCAAATCAGCCGCGATATTGGGGTGCGCTTCACGACAAAAACTATTACCACTCACAAGATAGACCCTGATGTGGATGAAACCCGCGAGTTCCTGCTTGAAAACCTGGTCTACTCGCAGGCTTTACAAAAGTTTGCTTACGTGGGTGGTGTCGGCGATGCGCCAATAGACCAGCCACGAGGTAATTTGACAGGAGACCCGTATTTCACCGATGGTTACCGCATCGTGTTATGGGTGACTTCACGACCGGTTGATATTGCCGACCTCGAAGTTGAGTACTGGAGAACTCCTCCAGACCGGCGATCCACACCCTGATGTAAAACCCTCTAAATATAGAGAAAACAAGAGTAATGAAACGAAGCCTGCCCTATTTCTACCTCAGACTATTGGTATTCATCTGCACCTGTACAGCAACTCTGGTTAGTTGCGCCGGTAAACCGCTATCGCCATATACCACAGATACAACACCGATGATTCTTCTACCCATCGAGCAGGCTGAAATACGAGATGACCGCGGCCGGTTCCGTGAGATTTATTGCGCAGTTCTCGCTAATCACGGCCAGGACTTGCCTGACTACAGGTCCTGCGACACGGCATTGACACGGGTCGGTAAGGAACCTGAGCCAACCGGCCACGATGTCCCCCTGGGCGTCTCCCGGCAGAATTTTCTGCTAGCAGTGGTACCAGGTTTTGGATGGGAGTGCTTTGAAGGCTGGCTTGAAATTGACCATTCTGCTCCCCATCATGTTGCGCAGTTTGGCTATGAGGTCATACAGCTGAATGTGGATGGCCTCTCCGGAACGGAAAATAACGCCCGCCAGATCAGCGATCAGATTGCCAAGCTGTCACCGGAGCAAGCTGCCAAACCACTGATCCTGCTCGGCTATTCAAAAGGTGCTGTCGACATCCTCCAGGCGATTGTGGATTACCCGGAGCTGGCTGAAAAGGTGGTGGCCGTGGTCGCTGCCGCTGGTGCCGTGGGTGGTTCAGCTCTGGCTAACGGTGCCAAGCAATCACAGGCTAATATCCTCACAATGATTCCCAAGTCCGACTGCAGTGAAGGCGATGGTGGCGCGGTGGCTGCCATGCGCCCGGCTACCCGCAAGAAGTGGTTGGCAGAAAATACGCTCCCTAAACATATCAGCTACTACTCGGTGGCGACCTTTCCTGACCCTGATAACATATCGTCCGCACTCAAGCCCAGTTACAAAAGTTTAGGGGAAATTGATGCAAGGAACGACGGCCAACTGCTTTTTTATAACCAGCTGATCCCTACCAGCACCTTGGTGGCCTATGTTAACGCAGATCATTGGGCGTTGGCCGTACCGATAGCACGTACGCATTCATTTGTTGGAAAAATGATTACCACCAAAAATTCATATCCACGAGAGGCGTTGCTCGAAACAATTTTGCGCTATATCGAAGAAGACCTGGGGAGAGAGCGCACAACCTCCCCGTAAAGAAGCATCTACACCCGTAAATTGTCGCGCTATAGCCACACTCCAGACTATCCCCATTAATTCGCCTTCGGTATACCAATTCCTGTCGCAGACTCCAAATAAAATTATCATTATGCGCGACTGTGGCTTACTGCCCAGCTCGTTTTAACGAGACATTTGGTGTTAGTCAATTAGTTAACAAGGGACACTAACTTTCGGGATCCTGTACTAATGTATGCAAGTGCTACGCACCAATCATCAGGTATACTCCCTATCAAACCAAGCACAGCGAGAAACAATGAGCCTCAACGACAGCAGGAAGTTCGACATCCATGGCACTGTAGCACCTGGATTTGAGTCAGTTCGGCAGCTATACGTACACAACATGAACACAATGGCAGAGGAAAACACACAACTCTGCGTTTACTACCAGGGTGAGAAAGTCGTAGACCTGTGGGCTTCGGCGACAAACGACAACAGTTTTACTGCCGACTCGATCATCAATGCCTTCAGCAGTGGTAAAAGCCTGGAGTCTATCGCAATGGCCTCCCTCGTTAGCAAGGGGCTGTTAAATTACAATGCGAAAATTACCGACTACTGGCCAGAATTTGGAGAAAATGGTAAAGGAGAACTGACCGTTGCCGACCTTATGCGGCACGAGGCAGGGCTGGCAAACTTTGAGACATCCATGGCCCTGGACGACCTACTCACAGCGAACATTAAGCAAAATTCCGTGGGTCGAATTATTGAGGGCCACGCGCAAAGTTACAGCGCTGGCAGCGCAAATAGGCGCGAGTACCATGCGGTTACCCGAGGCTGGATTGTCAACGAAGTATTTCGCCGGGTAGATCCTGCAGGGCGCACCATCGGTGAATTTCTGCGTGAAGATATCAGCGGGCCACTGGGCGCAGACGCCATCATCGGTGTTAAGAGAGAAGAGTTGCCTCGCGTCTCCAAAGTGTCGCCCCTCGGGTTCGGTTACCAGTTTCTTGAGAGCTTGAAACCAAAGTTTCTAGGCAGGAAAATCGTGCATAACATTTTCCAAATCCTTGGAAGACTATTTCGCATAATTCCGGCCATTCGCCGCAGGGGCACAGCCACTGCCGCGGCTCCATTTGAAGGAATGAAGAGCATCGGATTTTTTAACAAACCTGAGCTCGCCATGGGTGAAACCCCCTCTGCAAACGCAAACTGCTCGGCTAGAGGCTTAGCAAAAATTGCGGCAATGATGTCTGCCGGTGGAAAATTTGGCGGCAAAGAGTATTTGAGTGAGCCAGCCTGGGCAGCGTTACATGACAATCCTGTGCAAGAAAATATGGGCGGAATATTTAACACTCGATTTACTCAGGGCGGTGTAAACCAGTTCGTGGAATGTACTGCGAGCAACACCAAAATGGACCGTGACTTCAATGAAGGCAGAGAAGGCTTTTACGGTTGGATGGGACTGGGCGGATCTATTTTTCAATGGCACCCCCGGTTGGATATTGGCTTCGGATTTGTACCCACTTCACTGCATGTACTGGATTTCCTCAATGAAAGAGGAAAGACTTATCAGGCCGAAGTGTTGAGTTGCGTAGCACGTGTAGAAGCAGTGAACGCAACGATCTGATAAACACATCGTTCATTGGGCCTGGATGTAGTC
>JADGEN010000001.1 GCA_016744355.1 Halieaceae bacterium | reverse complement strand
TAATATTGGAGCCTTCGCGTCCCGCAAAATCAATGCCATCGTGCATCGCCAATTTACCGGTAAACGGGTCTGCGCGCTGACCGAAATGGGATGACACCCAACCTTTTTCCGCCGGACGACCTGACAGCCAGCTCTGCTCATCCAATTTACGGTGAGTGAGCAGGGACTCGAGAACGTCAAGCTGCTGCTCCCGATCAATCAATTGCTCCTGAAAGGTACTTAGTTGGCCATCTATATCGAGAGAGTTGTAGCTAACGCTGAACTCGGAGGCCATTGGGCCTCCAAGGGCAGGTGCCTGTGAGAAATCGAACTCACCTTCTTCCAGATCAGCCATCACCGTTAGGTGCTCACCCAACGCGTCAAGCCGAGTCATTCGAGCTTGCAGCCCAGCGAGATTGAGTGTTAAAACCTGTAGTTTTCTTTCCGCCTGTTCGCGCAGGGTAACCAGTTCAGCGCTTTGTCGATCGAACTCACGCTGCATGTCATCCAGAGCTGCGCCCCGAACAGATCGCGGCTCACTCTCTTCCCCGGCAATATAGCCGACAGCCGCCATGCCCACGGGCAATCCGAGGCAACATAAGGAAACAAGAGCACGGGACCAGCGACCCAATTCAATAGAGCGGGAGCCCCCGTGCTTGCGATTAATGAGAATGACTTTCATTCGGTTCTACAAATTACAGACAGACCACGAACTATGCCACAGAAAGACCCAACTTTCCATCAAAGCAGCCGAACGCACCGCGCAAGCCCATGCCAGGAAAAGGCAGCCCACCCCGTCTATCTCTCATCTTCTGCGGGCACCTCTGGTGCCCGCGGCCCAGCCCAATGTTACTTAATCTGCCTGACGTCGTAAAAATGCAGGAATATCAAAATAGTCCTCATTGGCATCAGCCGGAGGTGTCATCGATGAACGACCGGTACCGGCATCGTCGCGTTTACGGCGGATGGCGGGCTTTTCCAGAGCTTTATAATCGGGCTCGGCATCGAGTTCTACAGGCTGAGGAGTTTCGACCACTTTTAGCGGAGCCCTGGATATTTCGCTGCCCAATCCAGTTGCCACCACTGTCACTTTTAACTCATCTGTCATGTCAGGGTCGATCACGGTTCCTACCACAACAGTAGCGTCGTCCGAAGCAAATTCTTCAATTGCATCGCCCACTTCAGAGAATTCGCCCAGCGACAAATCCAGTCCCGCAGTAATGTTCACCAGAATTCCACGAGCACCTGCCAAATCCACATCATCCAGCAAGGGGCTATTAATCGCTCTTTCCGCAGCTTCTCTGGCGCGATTCTCACCAGTTGCACTGCCGGTTCCCATCATTGCCATGCCCATCTCGGACATCACGGTTCTAACATCGGCGAAGTCTACATTGATCATTCCCGGACGAATGATGAGATCGGCTATGCCCTGCACTGCTCCCAGCAACACATCATTGGCCTCTTTAAAGGCATCCAGCAAGCTCGTGTTCTTGCCGAGCACTTCCAACAACTTCTCGTTGGGAATGGTGATTAGGGAGTCAACCTGCTGCTCCAACTCAGCTACGCCCTGATGGGCAATTTTCAGGCGCTTCTTGCCTTCAAACGGGAATGGACGGGTCACTACTGCTACGGTCAATATGCCCAGCTCTCTGGCAACTTCGGCAACCACTGGTGCTCCACCAGTGCCGGTACCACCACCCATTCCGGCGGTAATAAAAATCATATCAGCACCGTGCAGAGATTCCGCTATTCGCTCGCGATCTTCCATAGCGGCAGCGCGTCCAATATCCGGATTGGCACCAGCACCGAGGCCCTTGGTAATTTCACTTCCCAGCTGCAGCACCGTTTTCGATGCAACATCAGACAAAGCCTGCGCATCAGTGTTGGCGCAAATAAAATCGACGCCATCCACATCATTGTCAATCATGTGCTTGACAGCATTACCGCCGCCACCGCCCACACCAACAACCTTTATTACTGCGTTTTGAGGTACGTTATCGATAAGTTCAAACATGGTCATTCCCCTTTATCATTGTTTTCGCGCTCTCACACGAGGTTCTATAGCTAAATAAATTACTAAAAATTATTACTAATCCAGTTTTTCAATCGTGCAAATACGCCTTCACTTGATTTGCCAGCCCCTCCAGAAGGCGTGCTGCCATCCTCTTGATGCAGCAAGCCGTACTGCAACAAGCCGACGCCTGTTGCATAAATAGGATTGCGCACAATATCCGTAAGACCCTGCACACCTTGAGGAACCCCAACGCGTACGGGCATGTGAAATATCTCTTCGGCCAACTCCACAACACCTTCCATCTTGGAAGTGCCACCGGTCAGAACAATGCCCGCTGGAATCATGTCTTCGAAGCCACTGCGGCGCACCTCAGCCTGTATCAGCGTGAACAGTTCGTCATAACGAGGCTCGACAACTTCTGCGAGTGATTGTCGGGACAGATCCCGCGGCGGACGGTCACCAACGCTTGGAACTTTTATAGTTTCATTGGCTCCAGCCAATTGGGTAAGTGCACAGGCATACTTTATTTTGATTTCTTCGGCGTACTGTGTCGGTGTGCGCAGTGCCATTGCGATGTCGTTGGTTACCTGGTCACCTGCGATAGGAATCACGCCTGTGTGTCGTATGGAGCCCTCGGTGAAAATAGCAATGTCTGTTGTGCCTCCACCTATATCAACCAGGCAAACTCCCAACTCCTTTTCGTCTTCAGTTAACACCGAGCAGCTGGAAGCCAGCTGTTCCAGAATGATGTCCTCAACTTCCAAGCCGCAGCGTCGTATGCATTTTTCTATGTTCTGCGCGGCATTCCCAGCACAAGTCACCAGGTGTACTTTCGCTTCCAAGCGCACACCGGACATTCCCAGCGGCTCTTTAATACCTTCCTGGTTATCAATGACATATTCCTGCGGCAGGATATGCAGTATTTTCTGATCCGCGGGAATCGCTACCGCTTGAGCAGCATCAATAACACGCTCCAAATCAAGGCCAAACACCTCACGATCACGGATAGCGACTATCCCATGTGAGTTCAGGCTTCGAATATGGCTTCCCGCAATACCCACATACACTGAGTGAATCTGGCAGCCAGCCATCAGCTCAGCTTCTTCAACAGCACGCTGTATTGATTGCACGGTTGATTCGATGTTAACCACAACGCCTTTCTTCATTCCCCGGGAAGGGTTCGAGCCTATCCCCACAATCTCGATCTGTCCGTCACCGCTGAGCTCGCCAACAATAGCGACTACTTTTGATGTGCCAATATCCAGGCCGACTATCATTTTTTGTTCCTGTGCGCTGCCCATGGCAGTGTCTCCCTCGAGATATGCTCTATCTGTTATATGCCTGCAACACGGCTATCTTCCTTGTACTCAACAGCCAAGCCATTCTGGTAGCGTAAATCCACACGCACTATTTGTTCTCGCTTGCTAACTAGTTCTGCGGCATAAACAACTACAAAACGGCGCAGACGATTAACGATCTCTTCTCTACCCAGCACCAGACTGATGTCGCCTTGCAAACTAACTTCCAACTCGCCCCGGTCATCCATCGCAAGTTCTTTTACCAACAATTTATTTGGAGTAAGAATTTCACTAATTTTCTGGTATACAGCGGTCAGCTCTACTGCGGAACCTTGCGGCCCTCTCAGTAGAGGCAACTCCTGCCATTCTTTTTGTTCGCCGGCCGATTGAAAAACCACACCCTCGTGATTTAAAAAACCATCCCTTCCCCAGCGGGCGATAGGTAGCTGTTCAACCACATGCAGTTCCAGAGCATTGGGCCAACGCCTACGAACAGATGCTTCATATACCCAGGGTAAACTCTGCAGCTGAGCCTGAATTCGCTCAAGGTCCGCGTTAAGGAATCCACCGACAAGCGCAGGCTGCACCATATTTTCCAGAGCTGCAGATTGCGTGTGTTCTAACTTTCCCGACACAATGATGCGCTCAACTGGAATTTGATGGAGATACAGATAGCCTTTTACCGAAACACCCAGAACTGTAGAAACACCCAGCAGAATAAGCAGACGGTTTAGCCACACAAAAGTTACAGGTTTTCGCACAACCACCGCACTCTTACGAGTTGCTCCAGCAGTAGAACGACGATGCTTATCTTTTGAACGAGATACGGCCATCTCAGCTTCGCACCTCTACACTTAGCTCAAGAATTTTCTGCACCAGTTCAGAGATACTCATACCCGCAGCTTCTGCAGCCATCGGTACAAGGCTGTGAGAGGTCATGCCCGGAATGGTGTTCACTTCCAACACGTAAAAAGTTCCATCCGAGTCGCGCATCATGTCCACTCGGCCCCACACCGAACAATCCAGTGATTCAAAAGCCCTGAGTGCCAACTCGGATACTTCCAGCTCTTCCTCATCGCTAAGGTCACTAGGACAGTGATAACGCGTGTCATCGGACAAATACTTTGCTTCGTAATCGTAGAAATCGTTATCAGTTTCCATTCGTATGGATGGCAGAGCATTTCCACCAAGTACCGCAACCGTGTACTCAGGGCCGTCGATAAACTGCTCCGCCAGAACCTCTCCCTGAAAATCCTTGGCTAGAGCAAAGGCGTGTTGCAAATCAGCTGCATTATCCGCGGACATCATGCCGATGCTCGACCCCTCACAAGCGGGCTTCACAAACACTTTGGTAAAACGATCAATCACGCCCTGCCAATCGGTATCCGCTTGCAACTTGACAAAACCGGCGGTTGGCAAACCAATACCCTGCCATAGCTGCTTAGTACGAATCTTGTCCATAGACAGCGCCGAGCCCAAAATGCCCGAACCTGTGTACTGAATATCAAGAGCGGCTAAAACACCCTGAATCACTCCGTCCTCGCCCCCGGGACCGTGCAGGGCATTAAAAGCGAAGGAAACGCCTTCAAGTTGTAGCAACCAATTCTCATCTGCGGGATCAACTCTGCGAACCGTAAAACCGGAGGACTCAAATGCAGATGCTACTGTAGCGCCACTTAATAGAGACACTTCGCGTTCTGCTGAATTGCCTCCCAGCAATACAGCGATAACACCTTTTCTGAGCTGCTCTAAACTCACTCGGGTAAGTCCCCCAGGAAATCCATTGCCGCCAGGTCCTGTGCGATTCGCCCCACATTTCCGGCACCCTGCGTGATCACAATGTCGCCATCGCGAAATACATCGTTAAGCACTTTGGCAATATTGCTGTTTTCCTCGACAAATATAGGCTCCACAATTCCGCGCTGACGGATACTGCGAATCAGGGTTCTACTGTCAGCACCGGGAATAGGGTCTTCACCGGCAGCGTACACATCGAGCAAAATCAAAAGATCACATTGAGAAAGAATTTCTACAAAGTCCTCGTATAAATCTCGCGTTCGAGTAAAGCGGTGTGGCTGGTAAATCATAACCAGACGATTGTCAGGCCAGGCTTGTCTGGCCGAATCGAGCGTTGCTGCTATTTCTGTGGGGTGGTGGCCATAGTCATCGACCAACTGGCCTTTACCACTCTCAAAGTGTAGTTCTCCTAGCAGTTCGAAGCGCCGCCCTACCCCTTCAAAGCTGGCCAATCCACGCTGTATGGCCTGATCTTCAATTCCTTCATCACATGCCACGGCCACTGCAGCCGCAGCGTTCAAAACGTTGTGAGTTCCTGGCATATTAACCTTCACGGGAAGGGGTGAACTATCACCCGGGCGATGAACAGTAAATTCTGTTGAGAAGTCTGACTTTACAATGTCACTGATACGGTAATCTGCTTCTTCTGCAAACCCGTAGGTCAACATCGGCCGGGACACCTCGGGCAACAGCTCTGCAATCACGGGATCATCAAGACACAGAACCGCCAATCCGTAGAAAGGCAGATTGTGTAAAAACTCAATAAAAGTATGCTTTAACAGTGCAAGGTCACCGCCGTATGTTTCCATGTGATCTGCTTCAATATTGGTAACGACCGTAACCATGGGCAACAGATGTAAAAATGACGCATCGCTCTCGTCGGCCTCTGCAATAAGAAACCTACTCGCCCCCAACTGGGCATTACTACCTGCACTATTGAGCAAACCACCAATAACAAAAGTGGGATCAAGACCCGCTTCACCAAATACCGATGCGAGAAGGCTGGTGGTTGTGGTTTTTCCGTGCGTTCCGGCAACGGCAATACCGTGGCGATAGCGCATTAGTTCGGCAAGCATTTCTGCTCTTGGAACAACAGGGATGCGCGCCTCTCTGGCGGCAACCAACTCAGGGTTTTCATGGTCAACCGCCGTAGAAATCACAACGACATCCGCATTGCCCAAATGAGCAGCATCGTGGCCAATAAAAACTCGAATACCTTTTTCTTGTAGCCTTTGGGTAACAACGCTTGCCCGAATGTCGGAGCCAGAAACATCATACCCAAGGTTCACCAACACCTCGGCAATCCCGCTCATACCGGTTCCACCGACACCAATCATGTGAATACATCGAATACGGCGCATTTCCGGGATACTGAAGCTGTTTTTTTCAGCGAGCATTTATCAGTCCCTCACAAGAATCACACACCAGATTGGTGGCTTCCGGCATAGCCGCTGCAGATGCGGCCTCTGCCATGACAGCCAATTGTCCAGGGGATGCGACATAACCAAGAAGCACGTCCACTAGACCGGTGCGCGTCATTTTCGCTTGGTGCATCAATATCGCTGCGCCACACTCACTCAAGAAGCGAGCATTGAAGGTCTGGTGATCGTCTATTGCATGGGGTAACGGAATTAAAATAGATGGGCGTCCCATGATAGCAAGCTCTGAAATAGTCAAAGCACCCGCCCTGCACAACACTAAATCTGACCACGCATAAGCCTCGGCCATATCTTCTATAAATGCCGAAACTTGAACCCGCTCCCCGCAAAGACCTGCGTAGGCTTGTTTTACTTCCGCCTCATGTGCTTCACCACATTGGTGGCGAACTTCTATAGCGGCCCCTCCGTTTTCCTTGGACAATTGGCGAAAGACGTCGGGCAGAATATCGTTGATAGGCTTTGCCCCAAGGCTGCCCCCAAGCACCAGTAAGCGCATGGGCCGCTGTCCTGCATAGGTGTAGGAAGCCTGTTCGCCTTTTTGCACTAACTCACTGCGTACCGGGTTACCCACTCTCTCGCTACTCGAGTCTTCTGGAAACGCACTGGAAAACCCTGCAAGAACCTTAGAGGCAAATGGCGCTAACATTCGATTGGTAGTTCCGGCCACTGCATTTTGCTCATGGATGAGTAGCGGCTTACGCAGTAGCCACGCTGCAATACCTGCAGGACCTGCCGCATAGCCACCGAGACCCACTACACATTTAGGTGACAAGCGGAATACTAACCAAAGGGCCTGCAGTGCTGCGAAAAACAACGAGACCAGCGCCAATAGTTTCCACAGTGGATTCTTGCCTCTTACGCCGCGCACCACCAGTGTATGCAGTTTAATTCCCGCTGCCGGAACTACCCTGGCTTCCAAGCCTCTGGCAGTGCCAATCCATTCGACCCGACAACCGCGATTGCGAAGTTCACAGGCAACAGCTAGCGCGGGGTATACATGCCCCCCGGTGCCACCGGCCATCATGAGAACAAGAGGAGCTGCACTGCTCATTTAACTCTCCTCTTCTTTTTAACCAGCCGTTTGTTACCTGTTCTTGTCTCAAGTTCTACCCGCATAACAAATGCCAGCATGCAACAGCAAACGATGAGACTCGTTCCACCGTAACTAACAAATGGCAGCGTTAAGCCCTTGGTAGGTAGCAGTCCCGAGCTGACCCCCATATTGACAAAAGCCTGCCCGGTAAAGATTAAAGTGACGCCGTAGCAAATATAAGCACCGAATAACTTACGCGCTTCTGCTGCTTTCTTCCCCACCCACATAATTCTTGAAATCAAGACTACATAGAGAGCAATAACAAACATGGCACCGACGAAACCAGTCTCTTCAGCCCAGATTGAAAAAACGAAGTCTGTGTGGGCTTCGGGGAGATAGAACAGCTTTTGGATACTGTTACCCAGGCCCACGCCAAACCATTCGCCACGACCAAAGGCGATTAGTGACTGGGTAAGCTGAAAACCTGTGTCGAATGGATCAGCCCATGGATCAGTATAAGCGGTCAAGCGTTTTACTCTGTAAGGAGCACTCAACACCAGCACCAGTAACGCACCAATGGCACCGAATAACACCAGCATGAAATGCCGCAACTTTACGCCCGCCAGAAAGATCATTCCAAATGCAGTACCGGCAACGATGACAGTAGCGCCAAAATCTGGCTCTACCATTAGCAACAAAGTGAGTGCAAAAAGCACAGCCATAGGCTTGAGAAAACCCATCCACTCATGTCTGACTTCGTGTTCTTTTCGTACAAGATAGCCTGCCAGGTAAACTACCAGCGCCAGCTTTGCACACTCTGAAGGTTGCAATGTAAATGAACCTATAGGCAACCAGCGCTGGCTTCCATTCACTTCACGACCGATACCGGGAATCAGCACAATAAGTAAAAGTGCCAGAGCGAGAAATAACCAGATCCAACCTGTTTTCAGCCAAAAATCCAGCGGCACCCGGTAAACGGCATAGGCAGTTACAACCCCGATGGTGATATAAACAATTTGTCGAATGCTGTGATACCAGGGCGTGCGATAGTGAAAGTCTGCATACTCTATCGATGCAGAGGTAATCGCCACCAGACCAACCATCAGTAATGCCAAGCCCATCAACATCAGAACCGGATCAACCGACAATGATGCGGGCACTGCAATGGCGCGAGAACTGCTCATTGAACTTCGCCCCGCAACTCAGAGACCGCTCGAACAAAAGCTTCACCGCGCTCCATATACCCGTCGAACATATCAAAGCTGGCACAGGCAGGAGACAGCAACACGCAATCACCGTCAACGCTGTTTTGTGCAGCGATGGATACAGCACTCTGCAAAGAGTCGACAATAACGACTTCGGTGCCCTGCCGAAGGCTCTCTCGCATTTCCTCTGCAGCTTCTCCAAATAGGACGAGTAGCTTGCAGTGTGCCGCGACAGACTCTCGCAGCTGACTAAAGTCCGCGCCTTTACCCACGCCACCGGCTATCAATACGATATTTCTGCCAGCACCCAAGCCTCTGATAGCCGCTTCGGTCGCGCCCGGGTTGGTGCCCTTGGAATCATTGACGTAGGAGACGCCACCAATTTCTGCCACCGGCTGGCAACGATGCTCCAGCCCCTGAAATTCTCGCAACACCTTTAGCATAGCGGGCATCTGCAAACCTACAGCTTTACCAAGCGCGAGTGCTGCCAGCGCATTGGCAATATTGTGACGCCCCAGTAGGCCGAGATCGAAAACAGGCATGAGTGTTTCAAACTGGTAGCACAGATATTCCTCACCTTCATCGCGGCGTATTCCGAACCCGCCAAGGTCTGGCTTACCCATACCCCACGCAATAACATCAACACTGGGCGCAACAAGTGGCGTTGTTAGTGAATCATTCTTATTCACGACCACCGCCTTGGCGCCGGTAAATACTCTGTGCTTGGCCCGATGATAATTTTGCAGGCTACCGTGCCGATCCAAATGATCTTCACTAACATTCAATACGGTGGCTACCGCCAGATTTAATTGACCTGCCCGCTCCAACTGAAAGCTGGACAACTCCAACACATACAGCTCACAGTCTTCGCTCAGCAGATCCAAAGCTGGCGTTCCGAGATTTCCTCCCACCGCTACATTCAAACTGCTCTCGCGCGCCATCTGCCCCAGTAACTCGGTCACTGTAGATTTCGCGTTAGACCCGGTTATGCCGACAACAGGAGCACTGGCTTCGCGCATAAACAAGTCGATGTCGCCAACAACATCGACTCCTGCTGCTATAGCTTTTAGTACCAGTGGCTCATCCAGTGAAAGGCCGGGACTGACAACAAGTTCGCCGGCGTTTTCAACCACTGCGGCTGGAACGTCGCCCAGGAAAATCGGCACGTGAGGAAACTCACTGAGCAACTCATCCAGCCCGGGTGGTTCAGATCGGGTATCAACCACTGTGAACGTCTGCCCGCACCGCGCCAGATAGCGTGCGCAGGAGAGTCCGGTAACTCCCAGCCCCAGCACCACTGTATTGGCGTTGCTTGCAATAACATTTTGACTCACCGGCGAACTCACTCCGTCTCTACCGCAACTTCAATGTAGCCAGTCCAAACAGGACCAACATGACTGTAATAATCCAAAAACGCACGATGACGCGCGGCTCTGGCCATCCTTTAAGCTCAAAATGATGATGTATGGGTGCCATGCGAAACAGGCGCTTGCCTGTCAGTTTAAAAGACGCAACCTGAAGAATGACTGACACAGTCTCAAGTACGAATATCCCACCCATAATAAAAAACACTATTTCGTGACGGGTTATTACCGCCACTGTTCCCAGAGCCGCGCCCAGCGCTAAAGCGCCCACATCACCCATAAAAACTTGCGCTGGATAAGTGTTAAACCACAAAAATCCAAGACCCGCTCCGGCCATCGCACCACAAAAAACAACGAGCTCACCGCTGCCAGCCACATAAGGAATATTGAGGTAACTGGAAAACTCCACGTGCCCTGTCAGGTAAGCGATCACACCCAGTGCAGTGCCAACCAATACAGTGGGTAAGATGGCCAGGCCATCCAGACCGTCTGTCAGGTTTACCGCATTGCTGGAGCCTACGATGACAAAGTAAGTTAGCACTACAAACAAGGGACCCATTTGCCAGGCGAAGTCTTTGAAGAAAGGGAGATACAACTCGGTAGTTACCGCCGTATCAAATGCAAAGTACAAATACAGCGCTGCCGCCAAACCCGCCACCGACTGCCATAAATACTTCCAACGTGCAGGTAGACCGCGGGAATCTTTCTCGATCACTTTTCGATAATCGTCGACCCAACCCACGGCACCGAAGACACCGGTGACAAGCAATACGATCCAAATATATGGGTTGCGCAGGTCTGCCCACAAAACTGTACTAACCGCTATGGCGACAAGAATGAGAGCACCACCCATGGTGGGAGTTCCCGCTTTAACCAGATGACTCTCCGGTCCGTCGGAGCGCACTGCCTGTCCAACCTGGTGATAGTTCAAGCGGCGAATCATAGTTGGCCCCACCAACATAGAAATAGCGAGAGCCGTGCCGGCGCCGAGAATGCCGCGAAAAGTAAGATACTGAAATACTCGAAAGCCAGCTTCGAACTGAGTGAGATATTCCGCTAGAAATAACAACATGCGTCAGTGTCCCCCCACCGGTTTCGCGACGGAAATTGCCTTTAAAACCAACTCCATGCCCGCACTGCGAGAGCCTTTCACCAAAACCGTGTCTCCCTTACTAAAAACTTCGGACACATTCTCAATTGCCGTCTCACGGCTGGAAAAGTACTTTCCGCCGTCCCCAAAAGTTTGTATCGCTGAACGCAACTGCGTACCGACGCCCCACATTTGCTCGATGCCGGAGTCCCGTGCGTACTCCGCCACTTCAATATGTAAAGACTCACTATCCGGGCCCAGCTCTTTCATCGCGCCCAACACCAGGGTGCGCCGCCCTTTGGACTTAGCAAGTAGATCAATCGCAGCCTTCACTGAACCTGGTTGCGCGTTGTAACAGTCGTCCACCAACGTTGCCCCGCTGCTGGTTTCAACAAGAGCCAAGCGGCCCGAAACCGCCGACACACTAGCCAGTCCAGTTTTGATGTCATTGAGCGGTACTTCACAGGCCAAGCCAACAGCGATGGCCGCGAGTGCATTAGACACGTTGTGAGTGCCGGATAATTGCAGGTTCACTGCAATCTCACCTTTCGGCGTCACAGCAGTAAAGCTAACGCCAGAAAAACCTCGAGCCTGAATGTTTATTGCTCGAACAGCAGCTGATGATTGCGAAATACCAAAGTCCAGGATCACAGCATCTCCAGCGCGTTCTCGCCACTGCGAGGCAAATTTTTGATCAGCATTGAAAACAGCAGTATCACCCGCCTGCAATTGATCAAAGATTTCCGCCTTGGCCTGCGCGACATCTTCCACACTGCCGAAACTTTCCAAGTGTGCCGGCATGGCATTCAACAAAACGGCTACCGATGGTCGCCCCAAAGCCACCAACCATTCAATATCGCCTGCACGAGCCGCGCCCATTTCCACGACTGCAAATTGATGCTCAGGAGCCAGTTTCAAAAGCGTGAATGGAACGCCAATTTCATTATTGAAATTACCTTCCGTGGCAAGCGTGCAACCTTTCTTCGCCAATATTGCAGCAACCAGATTCTTAGCCGTCGTTTTTCCGCCACTACCGGTAATGGCCACTACCTTGCCAGAAAAATCTTTGCGATTATAAGCACCGAGCAAACCCAACGCCCGCTGTGTATCTTCGACTCTCAACTGTGGCAGGGCGGATGTGGAATTAACACTCACTACCGCTCCGGCAGCTGCAGCCTGCTCTACCTGTTCGAGATATTCATGACCGTCAAAGTTTTCCCCTTGCAGGGCAACAAACAATTCGCCAGCCGCAATAGAGCGACTATCAGTCGACACGCCAACGACCGTGGTATCAACGCCTAAAAGTTGAGCGTCCAATGGCGCCTCCAACTCGGACAAAGTCCATGCACGCATCATGAGGAACCTCTCAGGGCCAAAGCGGCAACAGCCTGCTCTTCGTCACTGAAGTGAAGACGCTCAGTACCAATTATCTGGTAGTCTTCATGCCCCTTGCCCGCTATCAACACACAATCCCCGGGCATAGCTTCGGCAATTGCACTGGCGATAGCTTCTGCACGATCCACTTGGAACTGATAGTTACCGAAGCACCCCGATTCGATGTCACGAAGAATCGCCATAGGATCTTCACTGCGCGGATTGTCACTGGTAACTATGCAGCTGTCGGAAAATTCGCAGCCTACTCTCCCCATGATGGCCCGCTTGGTGTTATCGCGATCGCCACCACAACCAAAAACAGTTATGAGCCGGCCCGACACATGGGTTTTGAGAGCCAGCAGAACCTGCTTCAAGGCATCCGGTGTATGGGCATAATCCACAATCACCTGCACATCCAATGTATTTGGAATGAGCTGCATTCGCCCTGGAACCGCTTCCAGGTCCACTACTGCAGTTAGCAAAGCTTTAAAATCACCACCCATTATTGCAACAGCGCAAAGGGCGGCAGCCAAATTGGCGAGATTGAAGTCACCCATCAGCGGGCTTTGAATTTCACCGTTTCCCCAGGGACTATCAATATGTGCCGATACTCCAGCCGAATGATAGAGAGCACCGGAAATAACCACATCCGCGGCAGGGTTGCCGGTGGCAGAATAAGTAGTAATGGCTACATCGCTTTTTACAACCTTGAGCAACTGCACACTGTAATCGTCATCCAGATTTACAATCGCGTGCGTCAGCCCCTCGGTCATAAATAACTGTAACTTGGCTCGTCCGTACGCGGCCATGTTGCCGTGATAATCCAGGTGGTCATGAGAGAGGTTGGTAAACACCGCGGTTTCAAAGGCAACGCCGTTGACCCGCCCTTGCACCAAAGCATGCGAGGAGACTTCCATGCAGACAGCGGTTACACCCTCTTCTTTCCAGTTAGCCAGCTGTTTCTGCAGTGAAATGGCATCGGGCGTTGTGTTATTTGCTTCAGCTATTTCGTTGTCTATTGTAGCGCCCAAGGTACCAATCACGCCGCAGCGAGAACCCGCCGCTCTTGCCAGCTGAGCGGCCAACCAGCTGGTTGTAGTTTTTCCGTTGGTGCCAGTAATTCCGACCATATGCAAAGAGCGACTGGGTTCACCATAAAACTTGGCGGCCAACACTCCGACATCCTGAGACAGCTCTACCTGCTCCAGCACCGGCACAGAAACATCATCTATATAGGCATCTACGGGGGGTTCAGCAACCACTGCAACCGCTCCATTTGCGACAGCCTGTTCGATAAAATGCCGACCGTCGTGCTGCTCACCGGGAACCGCAACAAACAAGTCTCCGGGACGAACAAGCCGACTATCCAGCGCAATACCGCTCACCTGAAGTTCGTCCGCCCCCAACACTTCAGCGGCTCGCGCTCCAGATGCGCACAACAGGTCCGCAAGAGACATATTAGGCCTGGCCACCTGTGAGCTAGTAATCACTAGGCTGCCCCCACTTTCACTTCGGATGCACCAACAGTGACTACAGCCTCGGTTTCGGTAGGAGCCACGTTAAGCAATCGTAGGGCGCCCTCTACCACGCTCGAAAATATGGGTGCTGCAACTGAGCCACCGCCATGGTTCTCGCCTTTAGGCTCATTGATAACAACGACTGTGACGATACGGGGGTTTTCGATAGGAGCAACGCCAGCAAACAGAGCAACGTATTTGTCTTCAGCGTATCCACCGGCAACTGCCTTATGCACGGTGCCCGTTTTCCCACCAACCGCGTAACCGGCAACACGCGCTTTTTGAGCCGTGCCATCTTTCCCTGTCACGGAGTGTAGAACCTCCAATACAGCCTGGGCCAGCTGAGGTGTAATTATGGGACTTCCCGGAGGCTGCTCTCCGTCAAGGGCCAGCAGGGAAACAGGTTGCTGCATTCCATTATTCGCAAACACACTAAATGCATGCGCCAACTGTAGGGGTGTTGCCGTTAACCCATAACCAAACGCCAGCGTAACTTTTTCTATCGCATGCCATTTAGGTCGCGTCGGCAACCTCCCTGAGCTCTCCCCCGGAAACCCGGTACTGGGAGACTGGCCAATACCAAAGCGACTAAACACATTCCAGATCGGTTCATGACCGATATCCTGTGCAATCTTGGTAATACCCACTTGACTGGATTTTTCTACTATTCGAGAGACGCTAATTTCACCGTAATTGCGATAGTCGCGAAACTGCTTTCTACCCACCCAAATTGTTCCCGGCGTCGTATCAATCATCGTACTCGTTGTATATTTTCCACTTTCCAGCGCAGCAACCAGGGTGAGCGCCTTCATCGTGGAGCCCGGCTCATAGACATCAGTCATTGCGCGGTTGCGCATATCCGCAGGGCGCATATTCTTTCGGTTGTTAGGGTTGTAGACAGGGTAGTTCACCATGGCCAGAACTTCGCCAGTTTTTGCATCCAGAGTAACAATGGAGCCTGAGCTAGCACCATTCAGTGCGATGGCTTTCTGTAACTCCCGTTGCTGTAAATATTGCAGACGCAAATCGATACTCAGCGTGATGTCTTTACCAGGCCTGGCCTCCTCGAGAACACCAATATCTCGTACCACATCACCGTGTAAATCCTTGATGATTTTCTTTTTACCCGGCTTACCCATCAACCAATCGTTATAAGAAAGCTCCAGACCGCCAATCCCCTCATCGTCCAGATTGGTAAATCCCACCAGTTGTGCAGCGACTTCCCCGGCAGGATAGAACCGGCGATACTCTCTCTCACCATAAACACCCTTAATACGTTTTTGCAGCACTACCCGGGCATCTGCTGGCACTTGATGACGTGACAAGTACATAAACTGCTTGTTCTTATATCGAGACAGCTTATCGGCCAGCGTTTTCAAGGGCATCCCAAGAGCTTGAGCCAACTCTGGAAGCCTTTCAGACGTGTGCAGCACTTTAGGATTCGCCCAGATAGACACAACCGGCGTACTGACCGCCAACGGCTCACCACGACGGTCAGAAATCATGCCCCTATAGGCTGGAATTTCAACTGTGCGCACAGAGCGCATCTCACCTTGCCCCTGCAAAAACTCATAGCCACGATCAACGTCCAGTACTTGCAGAGAAAGTATCCTGCCTACCAACAAGGTGAGCATCGAGCAGAGCACAAATATAACGACATAGAATCGCCAGAGCGCAACAGGCTGGTTAACCTTCTTTTTCACTCGACGAAAACCTTCAAGTCACTGACTGCCGGTGGCTGCATTCCCAAATCGCGTTCCGCGACCTGCTCAACACGACGGTAAGAAGCCCAGGTACTTTGCTCCAACAAGAGGCGACCATAGTCTTCCTCCATATACCACCGGGAAGCTTCGAGAATCTGCAGCTGCGCGTACAACTGACGGCAGGCATGAGATGTCTGGATAACGCCAAATGCACAAACCACAATCAGGCACATGACTCCGGCATTCGTCCACATCAGTCGCGTTTTGTTACGCGACTCTATGCTTGCTGGAGCAGACTTCACTTTCGCTTTACCCACCTTGCATCACCCGAACATTGATCAACATATTTTTTCAGCTACACGCAGCACGGCGCTTCTGGACCGAACATTTCCCTCGACCTCTTCTACGCTCGCTTTAACAGCCTTACCAACGATTCTCATGCGCCGATTAAGCTCCGAGTCTCTTATTGGAACGCCCATTGGAACCGGCGTTCCGCGGGACATATCGCGCATAAAGCGCTTTACCAGCCTGTCTTCAAGAGAGTGGAAACTAATAACAACCAAGCGACCACCAACACTGAGCAAATCTATCGCCGCCGCCAGCAGGTCTTTTAAATCCTCCAGCTCACGGTTGATATGGATACGAATACCCTGAAAAGAGCGAGTGGCGGGATGCTTATGTTTCTCCCATTTCGGGTTTGCCTCAGTGACAATTTTCGACAGCATTGCGGTAGTGGTAATGGCTTCCTCTTGCCTTGCGCTGACGATTGCAGCAGCGATACGACGCGAGAAGCGCTCTTCTCCATATTCTTTAAGCACCCGGGCAAGGTCTGCCTCCGCCACAGTGGACAACCACTGGGCTGCAGTTTGACCAGTGGTTGTATCCATGCGCATATCCAGCGGCCCGTCATTCATAAAACTAAAGCCTCGCTCACTGTCGTCCAATTGCGGGCTAGAAACACCAAGGTCCAATAAAATGCCATCAACTGCGTCGATCCCCATCCCACGCAGTTGATGGGGGAGTGCAGTGAAAGACCCGTGATAAAACTCGAAACGGGGCTCACTCAAGCTCAATTGTTGCGCTACGGCGCACGCGGCAGGATCCTTATCTACGGCCAACAAGTGACCATTGCTATCGAGGAGATTGAGGACGGCCTGACTGTGTCCACCTCGACCAAACGTTCCATCGACATAGAAACCGCTCGCTGTGGTCACCAGAGCCTCTACCGCCTCTTGTAACAAAACCGCCTGGTGCATCCCGACCACCTACAGGGTTAGTGACGTCAATTCTTCTGGTAAATCGGCCTCGGGGCCAGATTCCAGAAGAGCGTGCTCTCGCTCGGCCAGCCAAAGGGCTTCCGACCACAACTCCAACTTATTGCCCTGCCCGACCAGCACCAGCTTCTTGCTCAGCTGCGCATGTTCTCGCAAGGGGGCAGGAAGCAGCATTCGACCACTACCATCCAACTCCAGCTCTGTGGCATAGCCCAGAAGAAGCCGCTGAAAGCGCTTTATTGCAGGCTTGAGAGACGGCAGCGACTGCACTTCTTTTTCTATTCGCTCCCATTCAGGCAGAGGGTAGATGACGAGGCATGCGGACTGGGTGTCGATAGTCACCACGATTTGGCCGCTGCACTGGCTCAATAATGGCTCGCGCTGACGTGCTGGCATAGCCAACCGTCCCTTCGCATCCATATTGATGTGCTGTACGCCCCGAAACATGCCAATTTCCCCCACTCAGTGACTATCAAATCCAAAAATAGCCAAAAATATCCACTTATTCCCACTTCTCGCCACTATAGGTGCGAGACCGAGAACCTGTCAAGGCAGCGTTTGGAAAAAACGTTTTAGTTTCAATTAATTAGGACGGAAATTGAGTCTGTCGCGCAGCTTTACTACACCTCAATATTGTAAATAATTACACAAAACAAGTGAGTAACCGTGCAACTTAAAGTAATACATTAAGTGTCAGTCTATTTTCACATTTGAAGCAGGCATTTTTAGCAGAAAAAGGTATAAAAAAATGGAGTTGGTCGATAAGCCGGGTTCTGTCGTGGACGATCATTCATCTGCGACCGGCGTCGCCGCCAGCCTGTAGCGACCTACCCGAATCCACTGCGGGCCGCAGCTCAGGATTCCTATTTGGTCTTGCTCCGAGTGGGGTTTACCATCGCCACGCCTGTTACCAGCCGCGCGGTGCGCTCTTACCGCACCTTTTCACCCTTACCAATTCGCCGAAGCGCTCTGGCGGTTCACTTTCTGTTGCACTTTCCGTAGGCTCTCACCTCCCAGGCGTTACCTGGCACTCTGCCCTTTGGAGCCCGGACTTTCCTCCGCATGGTTTACACCACACAGCGATCGCCTGACCAACTCCGAGCACAGCCTAACCTCAGTCTTCCTTTATATCCAGTAAATACTGATACAAAAGCTTTTTCCTAAGCCCCGTCAGGTCCGCAACCACTGCGGCGGCCCGTTTGGCCGGAAGTTCTTCCGACAGACGCTGCAGCAGAACACGAGTCGCATCGTCCAGCTCACTCTCCTGCCCTCGACTCCCCTCGACCAAAAGCACTATTTCTCCTTTTTGCTGATTGAGATCGGACGTCACAAATTCCAGAATCTGCGTGACGCTACCTCGGCGGATAGTTTCAAACGTTTTGGTAATCTCTCTGGCGAGCACCAACTCACGCTCCGCGCCAAACACCCTGTGCAGAGCCTCAAGACAGGCCTCAATTCGATGCGGTGCTTCGTAGAATATTATGGTGGCGGGCTCGTTAACGAGTGCCTTTAACCGATTCTCCCTTGTACCTGCTTTTGCCGGTAGAAATCCCTCGAACAAAAACCGGTCTGTAGCTAAACCTGACACACTCAACGCTGCGATAGCGGCGCAGGCACCCGGGACAGGACGCACTGTATAGCCTTGCTCCTGCACAGCTCGGACCAGGCGATACCCGGGATCGGAAATCAGTGGGGTACCCGCGTCTGAGACCAACGCGACGGCTCCTCCCTCTTTCAGGCATTGGGTAATTTTGGCCACAGCACGACCATCACTGTGATCATGATAAGCCACGGCGGGGGTGTTTATTGAAAAATGCTGCAGAAGTCGCTGGCTGTGTCTGGTATCCTCGGCTGCAATAAGACTTACACCGTTCAGAATCTCCAACGCGCGGTGGGATATGTCACTAAAATTTCCAATCGGTGTAGCAACAACATAGAGTCCGGGTTCCACAGAATCCCCTTGTGGTTAATAGTTATGAGCCAATACGAAAGAATAGCATGAGACACTTTCCAGCGAATCACCCCAACGAGTCAAAACGATCCAATACTATAAACATAATCGCGATACTCGCTTCTATCCTGTTTCTGAATGCCTGTAGCACCCCAGGTGATAACAAACAGGAGCCCGACACAGCAAGCAACGAAGTCCAGCTGCTCGATACCCCACAGGACTACGCGCTAAACTTGCCTCCAAGCGAATTTGACAGCGAATTTAGTCGCGCTGAGCAGTCGCTGTTCGAGTTTAACTGGATGGCAGCCGAAGCCATTCTCGCGACCATTCCTGCTGAGGAAATTTCGCTGACAGATCGAGTGTACATTCAGTATATTCAGGCTCGCATTCTCTACGTGCAAGGCCAACAGGCCGGAGCACAAAACATTTTGCAAACTCTGTCGAAAAGCACCAACCAGCCAGCAATGCGCTATAAAATCCTGAGCTTCCAACGCTATACATACAGCCTTGCGGGAGACTACCTCAACAGTGCAAGAGTGGGCGACCAATTGCTGCAAATAACGCCCGAGGGACCAAAGGCGAAATCTCTTAAGAGATACATCTGGAGGGACTTACAACAGCTTCAAACCGCATCGCCGCAACGGGTCATAAGCGAAAACACTACGCCCCGGTGGCAGGGCTGGCTAGAGCTGTCCGAGTTGGGCACACGCCAGGACAGTGGCGTAGGTCAGCAGCAGGCGCTCGCGCTGTGGCTTAGTAACAACCCCGATCACCCCGCTGCGAAAGAACTTCCCGGAGGGATGGATTTCCTGCTGAGTGCAGAACCTAACCCAAGCAAAGTGGCCCTTTTGCTTCCGCTAAGCGGCCGTCTCGCACTCGCAGCCCAAGCCGTTCGGGATGGTTATCTGGCCAATTATTACGCAGCGCGTGCACGAGATGGATTCGGCTCAGACATCGAAGTCATCAACATACTGGATTTCGATTCCGTCACCCAGGCCTATAACAGTGCTGTTGAAAACGGTGCTGAATTTGTAATCGGGCCGCTGAGCAAGAACGCCGTGAAGGAGCTAGGCAAGCTACCAGGCAGGCAAGTTCCTGTGCTGGCGTTAAATCGCATCGACGACTCTTTGCCCAGTGGAGAAACTGCCCTGGTTCAATTAGCCCTGGCCCCGGAAGACGAAGTGGAGCAAATCGCCAAACTCGCATTTGGACACGGTGCACGTCGGGCGCTTGTTATTCATCCCGCTGGTCAATGGGGCAGCAAAATGAACGCTGCTCTGAACAAGCAATGGCAAAAGCTCGGTGGTGTGGTGTCGTCGACAGCCACCTACAGTAGTCGGGAAAACTATTCGAGCAGTATTAGCTCTGCACTTAACTTGCCCGCCAGCGCGCAACGAGCCAGTGAAATTCGCAGTATGCTAGCGACAAAACTGGAATCTACGTCGAGACGCCGACAAGATATTGATGTGGTCTTTTTGTTGAGTAAAAATGCCGTAGAGGCGAGATCTCTCAAGCCATTGTTAGCATATCATTACGCATCAGACTTGCCTGTATACGCCACATCAAATATATACAGGGGTATACCAGATACCCGCGACAAGGACTTGAACGGCGTCCACCTGGTCGAAACCCCCTGGCTACTGTCTAAAAGCCTGCGGGCACAGCAAACTACAACGAATAGCGGCTCAGGGATATCCGCCTACTCACGACTCAACGCATTGGGAGCGGACGCTTTTTTGCTACAGACAAGATTTACTCAATTGCGCGCAGGGGAAGATATGCTCATCCGGGGAAACACCGGCATGCTCAGCCTAACCCCTGCACTACACATAAAGCGGCAACTACAAGCTGCTACATTTGATGGAGGTAATGTCACCGCTCAATAGTCTACAATTGTCATTCTCAATCGCACACGGAAGTGCTTTTATGAAAACAGTGGGCGATCAATACGAGAACGAGGCGGCGGCAATGATATGCGCCGAAGGCTTACTCATTCTGTCACGAAATTTCTCCTCTAAAACTGGTGAGATCGATATCATCGCACTGGATGCGGAATGTCTGGTGTTTATTGAGGTTCGGGCAAGAAGCAACCCCTACTTTCTTACTGCAGCCGCTTCCGTTGACCGGCGAAAACAACTTAAAATCCTCAGGACCGCTCAAGTTTTCCGCCAGAGAAACAAACAACTGGCGCATTTACCCTGCAGATTTGACGTAATCGCTTTCGAGGCGCGACAATCAAAGCACAATGACACACACCGTTGGATTCGATCAGCATTTACAGCATGATCGGTCTTGGCAATTTAACAACTGGTATAAAAAAATGAATTTCTACCAAATTATCGCGCAAAATTTCCAGGCGAGTATTGAGAGGATAGCGCTGTGTGTGGACGAGGTAGCGGAACCTATCGAGCGCAGCACAAATATGATTACGGCAGGACTGCTAAATGACTGCAAGATCATCAGCTGTGGAAACGGTCCGGACGCGGCCCTGTCACAATTGTTTACCAGCACTTTAATTAGCCGACTTGAACACGACCGCCCCGCTCTGCCCGCGCTATCACTGAGCAGCGATGCGGCAAATCTGACAGCTATCGGCACAAGTAGTGGCTTAAACGAGCTGTATTCACGTCAGGTACGCGCTATTGGACAGGAGGGCGACATTCTACTGTGTATCTCAAGCGGAGCTGGTCATAACAACTTGATCCGCGCTGTACAGGCTGCCCACGAGAGGAACATGACAGTAATTGCGCTGTCAAATAATAGCGATACAGAGCTAACCACGCTCATCACATCCGAGGACATCGAGGTACGGGTTACGGCTGCGAGGCGGCCAACCGTTGTCGAAATACAAACCATGCTACTAAACAGTCTATGCGAACTAATTGATCGCTCGCTGTTCGACAGCTACACACGAGAAAACTAAACAATGAAAAAGTTACTACCCTCCCTGTTAATAACAGTACTCATCGCGATGCTCAGTGGCTGCGGCAGCTTTTTGGCAAGCATGCAGTCAGACACTATCGATGATGACCCAGGCGAACGTACTTATGGGCAGCAGCTAGATGACGAAAACATTGAGACCAAAGCGGTAGTCAATATACACGCCGCAGATGAAGCCTTCGATGAGGCGCATATTATTGTGGTTTCATACAATGGTTACGTACTGATCGCCGGGCAAGTACAAACACAGGCCCTGAAAGCTAAGGCAACAGAGGTCGTTCGCAAGATAAGGGACGTACGCAGAATCTACAATGAATTGGATATTTCTGCGCCAAGTTCGGCGATGAGCCGCACCAGTGACACCTGGATAACCGCAAAAGTAAAATCCTGGATGCTTGGGTCTTCTGAAATAGAGGGGGGGCGAGTAAAGGTGGTCACAGAAAATGGCACCGTTTTCTTAATGGGACTAGCGAGCCAAGCTGAGGAAAAAAGAATTGTAACAATGGCTTCGGAAATTTCCGGCGTACAGCGTGTAGTCAGCCTGATCGAGCTAATTGACTAGGTCCGCAAAAAGCTTTGCGCCTGGCCTACCTCACAATTTTAAGAGCGGGCCGCTTCTCGGCCTTCGGCGGCGATGGAGGTGGATCTTCAGGTGGCGTGTCGTCTGATACTTCCTCCGCGTCAAACACCATTCCCTGGCCGTTTTCTCTGGCATAAATGCCCATGACAGCACCTACAGGAACAAAAATATCGAATGCAACGCCACCAAAGCGCCCGTTGAAGGTGACCGCATCATTTGAAATATTCAGGTTCATTACGGCGCCGGGAGATATATTCAGAACTATCTGCCCATCCTTCACATATTGCTGTGGCACCATAACATCGCTAATACCTGCATCAACCAGTAGGTACGGGGTGCAGTCATTCTCTATGATCCATTCATAGAGAGCGCGCATGATGTAGGGACGACTTGGTGTCACAGGCAATAGCTCTTTGTTACAGGCGCATCTCGCGTTCTTCTTCCGACAAGCTTTCCTGGAAGGACTCTCGCTCAAACAAACTGTCCATATAATCCAGGAGTGGCTTAGACTGTTTGCTGGGCTTAATATCGATACCCAGAGATGGCAGGCGCCACAAAATGGGCGCTATACAACAGTCGACCAGAGTGAATTCCTCACTCATAAAGAATGGGTGCTCGGCAAAAATTGGCGAAATACCCACTATGCTTTCCTGTAGCTCCTTGGTGCTCTTTTTTACCACGTTTTCACTGCGTGAAGTCAATATAGAGTCCACAAGACCACACCAGTCTTTCTCAATACGGTGAATAATGAGTCGGTTTTCGGCACGTGCAACCGGGTATACCGGCAGCAGTGGCGGATGCGGAAAGCGCTCATCCAGATATTCCATCATCACTTTTGACTCGTATAACACCAGGTCGCGATCGACCAGAGTCGGCAGTGAATTATAAGGATTCACTTCGGATAATTCGGCAGAGGGGTGCGCTGGATCAGCTTCCACCAACTCTACAGTCACACCTTTTTCCGCGAGAACGATACGCACGCGGTGACTATAGTGACTGTTATTATCAGAGTAAAAGGTCATTGAAGACCGCTTTGCCACAACACCCATGAGAATTCCTCGGTTAGTGCTAAAGTTGGCTGATCAACCCGGTTTCGAAAAATCGCCACACGGGTTACGAACCAGCCACTTCAAAGTATCAAATACAGTGTGCCCAGAGTGCGCACTGTCATTAGTTTTAGCTATTGATCAGTGTTCTACGTCTTTCCAGTACTCGCGGTTCAACAACCACGCGAAGATAAAGAACAACACTACAAACAGCAGCACGTATACGCCGATACGTTGCCGTTTTGCTACGATAGGTTCGGCCGTATAAGCGAGAAAGTTGACCAAATCATACATCGCCGCATCATACTCATCTGGCGTCATCAGGCCCGCCTCTGCGATGGTGAATTTACCACAGGGATCCTGCAACAAATCTTCTCCAGTGAGAGGGTCTCGCTTCACACCACCGTTATGAGCCTTAACCGGACCCATAGCGCACTCCTGCATGCCCTGTAATTCGAGCAGCATATGAGGCATTCCCACGTCTTTGAAAACCCGATTATTGACGCCGTACGGGCGACTATCATCTTTGTGGAAATTTCGTAGGTAAGTATATAACCACTCCGGCTTACGGGCTCGGCTGACCAGAGTCAAATCAGGTGGTGTAGCACCAAACCAAACTTTAGCCAGGTCATCGTCCATGGCGTTTTGCATCAGCGCGCCGGTCTTTTCAGACGGGTCGAACATCAGGTTAGCCTGCAGCAGGTCTTCCGGGATCCCTAAATCAGAAGCTATTCGGTTATAGCGGGAGTACTTCAGGGAGTGGCAGCCGTAGCAGTAGTTCATATACAGCTTAGCGCCATTTTGCAGTGAAGGCAGATCGTTCGGATTTACTACGATTTCATCGCATTCCAAGGCACCACATTTAAACTCAGATTCGGAACCCGCTGCCTCCAAAGGCAAAAAGGTGAGAATGCCAATTAAAACCAGACCGCCCATACTTCCCCAAAAGCCAATACCGCCATCAGTGGTCACGCGCTCAGGCACCGGCTTGGTTTTATCCAAGCTGGTCCAGATTGGCATAAACAGGAAGAAACCAAAGTAAATAATGGAGCAAATCTGCGCCAGAAAAGTTCTGGAAGGAGTCGGTGATTTGACACCCAGAACACCAAGAATCAGGAACGAGGACACAAACAGCACCAGCGCGACCTTAGTCATCCAACCCCGGTAGCGCCAGGAGTTAACCGGACTGCGATCTAACCACGGCAACATAAACGGAATTGCTACAGAAGCAGCGAAGGCGACAAAACCCCAGAACTTGTCCGGTACCGCCCGCAGTACAGAGTAGAATGGCGTAAAGTACCAGGTAGGCGCGATATGTGCCGGTGTTTTCAGTGAGTTTGCCTCTTCAAAGTTTGGAAACTCAAGAAAATAGCCCCCCATCTCTGGCATAAAGAAAATCACAAAACAGAACACGAACAAGAAAACGCCGATGGCCTGAAGGTCATGCACAGTGTAATAAGGGTGAAAAGCGATCCCATCAAGCGGAACGCCATTCTCATCTTTGTGCTTTTTGATGTCTACGCCGTCCGGGTTGTTGGAACCTACTTCGTGCAGGGCCAATAGATGTAACACAACCAGCGCGAGCAGTACGATAGGCAGCGCCACTACGTGAAGCGCGAAGAAACGATTAAGCGTAATGCCGGAGATCAGGTAATCACCACGAATCCATGTAACCAGGTCATCTCCCACCACAGGAATGGCGCCAAACAGGGAAATAATTACTTGAGCACCCCAATAGGACATCTGCCCCCAGGGTAGTACGTAGCCTACGAAGGCCTCAGCCATAAGGACTACGAAGATGAGCATGCCGAATATCCAGATTAGCTCACGGGGCTTCTTGTAAGAACCGTATAACAGGGCGCGGAACATATGTAGATACACCACGATAAAGAACGCAGAGGCGCCGGTGGAGTGCATGTAGCGAATGATCCAGCCGTAGTCCACGTCCCGCATGATGTACTCAACGGAGGCAAACGCTCCTTCCGCACTGGGGTTGAAGCTCATAGTAAGCCACACACCAGTCAGCAACTGGTTGACCAGCACTACCAGCGACAGCACACCAAAAAAGTACCAGAAGTTGAAGTTTTTGGGGGCATAGTACTTGCCCATGTGGGTATCCCAGGCACGAACAATGGGAAGACGCGCATCAACCCAATCACGTAATCCAACAAGCATATTGCTCATTATGCAGTCTCCATGTCTATGCCAATTACCAGGACATTTTCTCCCTCAAAGGAATAGGGAGGAACTTCCAAATTTGTTGAGGCTGGAACACCGCTGTATACCCGCCCGGACAGATCAAATTTTGACCCGTGGCAGGGACAAAAGAAACCACCCAACCACTCATCGCCGCCCAAATCTGCAGCGCCCACTTCGGGACGAAATTTCGGTGCGCAACCCAAATGTGTACACAGGCCAACGACTACCAGCAATTTGGGACGAATTGCACGGGCAATGCCTTCAATATAATCAGGTTGAAGAGAAATTTGGGAATCAGGATCTTTCAACTCATCCGTAAGCTTGGGCAAATTATCGAGCATTTCCTCGGTGCGATTGACCACATATACCGGCTTACCACGCCAAGCCACTACAACCATCTGTCCGGGCTCAAGTTTACCTATATCGGCTTTCACCGGAGCGCCAGCTGCTTTCGCTCTGGCGGAAGGGTTCCAGGAACCTACAAAGGGTACTGCAATTCCCACCGCACCCGCTGCTCCCACCGCACTGGTGGCCGCAACCAGGAACCGTCTCCTGCCGGTGTTTACGCCATCGCTACTCATGTTTTTCCCCCAATTACAGATCTTTGCTCTGCTAGAGCAGCTTTTGTAATTTCAGCTGCTATAAAACGGTGTGAATGGTAATAAGTTTACCGCGTTGACACAAGGTAAACGCCACGTGACTACAGATAACGCCACCATTGTTAGCGCTGTATCAATTCAAAGGCAAAAAAAACGTTCGGTCTGCAAGCAAATCCGAACGTTTTAATTATTGAGCCGGGGCGTACCGAATATTGAATTCTGTCACCCGGCTCTAGAACCGAATTATCGCTTGGAAAATTGTGGCTTCTTACGCGCCTTGCGCAAACCAACCTTCTTTCGCTCGACTTCGCGCGCGTCACGAGTAACGTAACCTGCCTTGCGCAATGTTCCTCGCAGTGACTCATCATACTCCATGAGGGCTCTGGTGATGCCGTGGCGTATTGCACCAGCCTGACCAAAGCTTCCGCCACCTGCAACAGTGACGTTAATGTCGAACTTGTCGTTCAGTTCAACAAGCTCAAGAGGTTGACGTACAATCATCCTGGCGACTTCGCGACCAAAATACTGGTCTACCGGACGCTGGTTAACTGTGATGTTGCCGCCGCCGTTCTTGATAAAAACACGAGCGGTGGACGTCTTACGACGACCTGTTCCGTAATATTGGGTAGCTGACATAAATAATATCCGTTAAACGTTCAGTACTTGGGGCTGCTGGGCAGAATGCGGATGCTCGTCGCCAGCATACACTTTTAACTTCTTAAACATTGCGCGACCCAATGGGTTGCGGGGCAGCATGCCTCGCACAGCGCCTTGCAATACACGCTCCGGCGCCTTGTCTATCAACTTCTCAAAGGAAATTGACTTAAGTCCACCCGGGTAGCCCGTGTGGTGGTGGTAAATCTTATCGGTTGTCTTGGCGCCACTAACACGCACCTTCTCAGCATTGATGACAACGATATAATCGCCAGTATCAACGTGGGGGGTGTATTCGGCTTTATGCTTACCGCGCAAACGGTGTGCAATTTCGCTGGCCAAACGCCCTAATGTCTTGTCACTTGCGTCAACCACGAACCAATCGTGGTTCACATCTTCTGCTCTAGCACTGAAAGTTTTCATCAATATCCGCCTCTTGGAAGGCTCCAATTTCGAGAGCGCGAATACTAATCAATAGAGCGGGGCATTTCAAGTAAAAATTTAAGGAGATCCACAACTTAGCAATATGGCCCCAAGCGGTAATTTTACCAGAATCAAGGCTTATGCTCTCTAGCCAAATACTCGAGGGATTGCATCTCCTGTAATCGCGATAATGTACGCTGAAATTCGAACTCGAGACGCCCCCCTGAATAGAGCTCAAGTAGAGGACTTTCGGCCGCTAGCACTAGCTTGACACTACGATCGTAGAACTCATCCACCAGATTAATAAATCGCCGTGCCTGATCATCTGTACTGACTCCCAGAGTCGGCACTCCGGAGATCAATACCGCGTGGTAAATACGCGCAACCTCGATGTAATCGTTCTGTGAGCGCGGTCCGTCACAGAGTTCGGCAAAATCAAACCAGATAACGTCCTCTGCAACACAGCGGGAAGACAGATATCGATCATTAATCTGGATTCTTTCCCAGTTTTTGCCCTGTTCTGGTGCCAATTGGTCAAAACACGCACGCAAGTTTATGTCCGCCTCCGCATCGAGTGGGAAGTGGTAAAGCTCAGCCTGCTGCAGAGTGCGCAACCTGTAGTCGACATCCGTATCGAGATTTACAATCTGAGTGTGCTTCTCAACCAGAGCAATAACAGGCAGGAATCGCTGTCGCTGTAAGCCATTTTCGTACAGTTTTGCCGGAATAATATTGCTGGTTGCGACAAGAGTTACTCCGCGCTTAAACAAAGCCTCCATCAAACCACCCAAAATCATTGCATCGGCAATGTCGGTGACAAAAAACTCGTCAAAGCAGATTAACCGAGCCTCATTAGACATCCGCTCTGCCACGGCCTCCAAAGGATTCTTCTCCCCGTCCAGCGCGATCAGCTCGGCGTGAACCCGCTGCATGAATCGGTGAAAATGCACACGCATTTTGCGGGTATCAGGCAGGGACTCGTAGAACATATCTACCAGATAGGTTTTGCCACGGCCAACACCGCCCCATAAATAGAGACCTTTTTCCGGCTCCGGGGCAATCCCCTTTAGCCGCCCCCACAAACTCTGCAAGCCACCAGATGATGCTGAATCCCGGGCCAATAGGCGGTCATATAGATCTTGCAACAATTCAACAATCGCTTCTTGCGCAGGATCATAGCTAAAGCCTTCCTTAAGCAGGTCTGCGCGGTAGCGCTGCATTGGCGTATAAATTTTGGTTCCCAAGGCTAAGATAATCCGCAATCGCTAATCGGGCACACTTTAACCAGTGACCTGTCGCTTGGCAACGATGAAATCTACCCACGAACTTCATCGCGGCAACTGCCACAGCATAGCCAATACAGGTATACTACATTTTTGACAGCACACAGTGAACGAGGAAACATCAGTGGAATCATTGGACAACGCGACAGTACAGATTTTTGCAGGGCTCGCTCTGCTCATTATCGGCTTGGGGCTGGGCATGTTATTGGGCAGACGCAGCTCCCCCCAAAGCCAAAAAAATCGTGAAGTTGAACGCAAGCTCGACCAGGTACTACAAGACAAGAAAACCTACGAAGACGAAGTAGTAGAACATTTCACTGACACAGCTAAGCTCCTGAACTCGCTCACCCAGAGCTACCGGGACGTCCACAATCAACTGGCTAAAGGCGCCACCGAGCTTTGCCAGGGACAAGGCCCTGTGATCGCCGGCCGGCTGGAAGAAAACCCTGAGGAGGCAAACATCTCCTCACAACCAGCAGATGTCCAAGCTCCGTTGGATTACGCACCCAAAACCTCTCCTGATGAAAAGGGCATGCTAAACGAATCCTTCGGGTTGGACCGCGAAAAAGCCGCTGCAGAAGCGGCCGAAGAACCGCCCCGCGCGCAATAGGAGCTAAACCGGGTTGTCGATATCGATAAACCGGTGCTCAATTGAGAACTGTTCGACCAGATGAGCACCGAGGGCCTGCACCCCGTATCTTTCCGTAGCGTGATGTCCTGCGGCTATAAAGTGAATACCCTGCTCACGCGCGCTATGCACGGTCTGCTCGGATATTTCCCCGGTCACATACAGGTCAGCACCGCAGCGCGCTGCAGCGTCTATATAACCTTGTGCAGCACCGGTGCACCAGGCAACCCGCCTGACAGAATCACTGGTGTTTGCGCCAATATGAAGAGGGGTTCTGCCAGTTTCTGCCTCCAACTTACGCATTATGCTATCTATGCTGACGGTTTTGGGGAGCGATCCTACGCACGCCCATGAATCAGCGACTCCAGGCTCCAGGGGAGCGACCGACTCGACTCCAAGTATGCGGCCTAAGCAAGCGTTGTTGCCCAGCAGAGGATGCGCATCCAAAGGAAGGTGATACGCAAGCAGACTAACGTCATTAGCAAGTAAGGCCGCCAGCCTTCTGCGCTTCATACCCACAATTTCTGCGGCCTCACCTCTCCAAAAATACCCATGGTGTACCAATATAGCATCTGCACCCCACTCTATGGCGCTGTCAATAAGTCCCTGGCACGCGGTGACTCCGGTAACGATTCGGGACACCTGTGCACGCCCTTCAACTTGCAAGCCATTGGGGCAATAATCTTGAAATTTGGAGATTTCGAGACTCTTATTGAGGTGATGTACCAACTCTGTCAGCGCAATAGCCATATTCGATGTCCACTTTTTCTGAAAATTCTGGCTGGCATCATATACAATGCGGAGCTAAACAATAAACGTGCCAAGCATGAAAAACCTATTTAAATTTATTACCTGGCCAACTATCGCAGGCCTTCTCGCTGCCGTGATAATACTTGACCGCCTGATACTGCCTCAGGGCGGACTCCCTGGCGGTGAAGCGACTGCCACTTCTACCTATGCACCGGCAGTGCGAATTGCGTCGCCCTCGGTGGTCAACATTTATACTGCCAAGCTGGTCACCGCCAATTACAACCCGCTGCTCAACGACCGCATGATCCGCAGTTTTCCTCCCGCCAAGAAACAAAATCAAAGGGTCGAGCGCTCTTTGGGTTCGGGCGTCATCATGTCAGAAAACGGCTATGTGCTGACCAACAACCACCTCATCGCCGATGCAGACGCTATACAAGTACTGCTACAGGACGGGCGCTCGTCGCGGGCAGCGGTCATAGGATCAGACACTGCCACTGATCTCGCAGTACTGAAAATACAACTGGATGACCTACACCCCATGACCCCAGGCAACCCCAATGCGGCGCGTGTCGGTGACATTGTACTCGCCATAGGCAACCCTTTGGGATTCGGCCACACGGTAACCCAGGGCATCATCTCTGCACTGGGCAGATACGGCTTACAATCCAATACTTACGAAAACTACATTCAAACGGACGCCACCATTCATCAGGGAAATTCGGGGGGAGCCCTCATTGACACTCAGGGCCGTCTACTGGGTATTAACACACTGACCTTCACTCCTGGAACAACAGCCACCAATGCGCCATCAGCGAGTGGAATCAGCCTGGCGGTCCCCATGGATATCGCTTTGTTTGTAATGCAGGATTTAATAGATTATGGCGAGGTTATTCGGGGCTGGCTGGGAGTCAGGGTCAAACCAGTGAGAAAATCGGCCACTGACAATTATCAGGACCAGGCCTTACTTGTCGACCTGATAACGCCTGGAAGCCCCGCGCAAAAAGCGGGCATAGAAGTGGGTGATATAATCACCCATATTAACGACGAAGAAGTGCGAGATGGACGGTTGACCATGCACCAGATCGCACTGCTTCGCCCCGGAGACAGCATTGGAGTCACTGTGCTGCGAAATCAGCAGAGTATTAATCTGCACGCAGTGGTCGGAACCCAGGCGCAATCCCGGGTAGACTAATTGGTGTTTAGCTTATTGCTCGCCGCTTTTACGCGCCAATCGCATTTCGGCACTGCGCGCATGCGCTGTTAACGACTCACCTCTTGCCAGCACTGAAGCCACCTCTCCCAATTGAGTCACACCCTGCTCGCTGCACATAATAACGGAGCTGCGCGTCTGGAAGTCATACACTCCCAGAGGCGATGAAAAACGGGCTGTGCCCGAGGTTGGCAAGACGTGATTTGGTCCTGCGCAATAATCTCCCAATGCTTCTGAAGTATAGGGCCCCATAAATATCGCACCGGCGTGTAGAACATCGGGCAGCAAAGCCTCCGGGTCAGCCACGGACAGTTCCAGGTGCTCCGGCGCCAGTTGATTACTAATGGCCAGCGCATTGTCGAGGTCGCGGGTTTTAATTAGGGCCCCACGATTCTTCAAAGAGACACGAATGATTTCCTCGCGCTCCATTTCCGGGAGCAAGCGATCAATACTAGCCTGCACCGAGTCAAGGTATGACGAGTCGGGGCATAGCAACAAAGCCTGGGCATTTTCATCGTGTTCACACTGCGAGAAAAGATCCATGGCAATCCAATCCGGATCTGTGCCGCCATCGCAAATAATCAATATTTCTGAAGGACCGGCGATCATATCGATGCCTACTTTTCCAAACACCTGCCGCTTGGCTGTAGCGACAAAGATATTTCCGGGCCCGACGATTTTATCAACTGCCGGGATCGTCTCAGTACCATATGCCAGCGCTGCGACAGCCTGAGCACCCCCTATCGTGAACACCTGGTCAACCCCGGCAATTTCTGCGGCCGCCAAAACCAGATCGCTTAGCTCTCCATGCGGGGAGGGAACCACCATTATAATCTCAGCAACGCCAGCCACTTTTGCGGGCAAAGCGTTCATTAATACTGAGGACGGGTAGCTGGCTTTGCCTCCGGGCACATAAATACCGACCCGATGCATGGCCGTAATTTTTTGGCCCAATAAATTTCCACCGTCATCGCGGTATTGCCAACTGTCCTGTTTTTGCCGCTCATGATAACTGCGCACCCGATCAGCCGCGGTCTCCAGGGCATCGCGTTGCAGCGGGTCAATCGCCTCAAGTGCTTCTTTTAACCGAGCTTTGGGCACCTTTAGTTCAGCCACAGAACTCACTGCCAATCTATCGAATTCAGCTGTGTAATCGATAACTGCCGCATCCCCACGGACCCTGACATCGGCGACGATATCTGCAACAATTCGATCGACGTCGGGGTTCAATTCGTCCTGTGATGCACCCAGTTGTTCCAGCTGACCAGCAAAATTTACATCCGAAGTATCAAGTCTACGCATCGCCATACTCCACTCTAGCTGCTCCGGACCGCTGCAGACAGGCCGTTTATCACATCTTCGATAGCACTGAATTGCGAGCGCATGGCCGCCTTATTTACAATCAGGCGTGAGCTAATACTTGCTATCTCTTCAAGAGGCTCCATCCCATTCGCCCTGAGCGTGTTCCCCGTATCGACAATATCAACAATTAAATCTGCTAAATCCATCAGAGGCGCAAGCTCCATCGCTCCATAGAGTTTGATCACATCTGCGTGCACGCCACGCTCGGCGAAGTACTGCCGGGTGATGTTTTCGTACTTGGAAGCAACGCGAATCCGGGCCCCACCACCTATCCAGCCCACTGGGCCTGCTGTCATTAATCGACAGCGCGCAATGCCCAAATCCAGCGGCTCGTACAAACCCTCTGCACCGTGCTCTAACAGGATATCCTTGCCAACGACACCGATATCCGCCGCGCCGTGGCGCACGTATGTCGGCACATCCGTGCCACGGATAATAATCATTCGGATAGCGGGGTTGTTGGTCTCAAAAATGAGCTTTCGGCTCACATGCACATCCTCAAGGGGCTCTATACCCGCCTGAGCAAGCAGTGGAAGTGTCTCTTTGAGAATGCGCCCTTTTGTAAGAGCGAGTGTTAGTGGCTGTTTCATTTCTGGTGGCCTATTTTCGGACTTGCCATTGTTCTGGCGTAAAGGTCGCAATATTTACAGCGTGGATACTGCCATCGGCTATTTGGTCCCCGAGAGCGCCATACACCAATTGCTGTTTTTTCACCGGGCGCAAACCCACAAAGACCTCACCAATCACAGTAATATCGTATTTATTACCTTCGCCATCAACGATCGCTTCACACCCCTGCAGATGCTCCTCTACCAATGCTTTGACTCGAATTGCGTCCACTACCCAACCTCCTATGGCCAGTTCCCCCAACCCTGAGTTGGGGGAACGAAAAGAGCGGCATTTTAGGAGAAATTACGAAGGATAGCGACTATTGTCGAATTGTAGAGTTTTAGCTCTCGATGCTCTGCGTGGTCCAGCTATCGATAACGGCATCGAGATCTCCCTCTTTCTTGCGTGCTGCCGCCTGAAACTGACTCTTATAGATTTCACCAAGGTTAACGCTATCAATAATCAAATTACGTAGTTCCCACTGCTGGCTTTTCTTATTGAGGCCCATTTGGTAGAGCAAAACATATGGCTGTGTATTATCGCTGTATATCAATTGTCGCACCGAAACACGGGTACTTGCAGAATCTTTTGGGTCAGGTTCAGTCAACTCGATCCTGGAACCACTAAAAGCCATGAGGCCCTTGCTATAGCTCGACACTAGTCCGTTTCGTATTACCGTCGTAAACCGTTCCAATTGAGTTCGCAGCTGGGCCTTACCCTGCTTGTCCAGAGAGCGATAGCGGTCTCCACTGGCATAAGGGCCCATGACACTGCGGGCAAACCCGCGATAGTCAATAACAGGCGCCAGAGCCTCATCGATTTGGCGATAATAGCGGTCCGGGTCCTCATCGACATAGACTTTGGCGTCATCCACGATAGCCATAATACGCTCTGTTACAGAAGCCACCAGTTCATAAGCCGATGAAGTGGGGACCGCCGCGGCAGAAGAGTGCGGTGAATAAACCGCAAAACAGACCATGTAAAAACCAAACAACAAAACGAATCTTCGCCGTAAATGTACTACTCCAGACATCCCTCTCTCCCTAAACCTTCACTTAAACCTTAAATTCTGGTATCCACCCTCGCATTGCACTGTATAATTCCGGCTTTGCTGAGGGTTGCTGGCACTTCAAAGTATATTCCTCATACCTATGACTACAACAATGGTCGCTCAGTTCCACTGCTTTTGGGCGACGCACACTGTAACAGGAAATTTGCGTACATGCTGATTGCAGCAGCCGCCATCTTGGTCGGCTTTATCATACTCATCTGGAGCGCGGATCTGTTCGTCTCCGGTGCAGCGTCTATTGCTGAAAATATGGGCATGTCGCCCATTGTTATAGGTTTGACTATAGTCTCTCTGGGCACCTCTGCGCCCGAGGTACTCGTCTCGATTATCTCTTCCATGTCGAGTGCCGGAGACCTTGCAGTAGGCAATGCTATTGGCTCCAATATTGCTAATACCGGGCTTGTGCTTGGAATTACAATTCTGGTCGTACCCATGTCTATCCACCACGCCTGCATGCGACAGGAGATTCCGGCGCTACTGATCGTCACCCTGGGTGTTGGACTGCTACTTCTAGATGGCGAAATTTCAAAAATTGACGGTTCCCTGATGATGGGAGCGCTATTCGTAATTCTATTCCAGATGGTGCGCAGCCAGTCGGGGGATATTGCACTAGTCGAGGAGGCCGAGGAAGAACCGCTACAGCACCTGCGACCGATGAGAGCGTGGGTTACCTTCATATTTGGTTTGACTCTACTGGTGGCCAGTTCTCGTCTGCTGGTATGGGGCGCTATAGCTGTTGCAGAACAGTTAGGTGTGTCCGAACTGATAATTGGCCTTACTGTTGTCGCAATTGGTACCAGTTTACCCGAACTCGCAGCTACCATGGCGAGCGCCCTGCGAGGGCACACTGAAATTGCGCTGGGTAATATTATTGGCTCCAACTTGTTCAATTTGCTCGGCGTAATGTCAATTCCAGGGATCATCAACGGCGAACTTCTCGACCCCGCAGTGCTCTCTCGCGACTACGCAGCTATGGCGGGCATCACGCTGATACTTGCAGTGGGCATTCAAGTCGGCCGAAAACGCAAAAGAGCGCCAGCGGAACATGCCTACCTGGGTCGCTCAATGGGAGCCTTGTTACTCTCCTTGTATGGCGGTTATTATTATTGGTTATATTCAACCCTCTAGTGGGCAGACAAACATGAGCAAAGACAACCCCGCAGGCTTCATTGCCTCGGCGCAGCGCACAATTCGAATGGAAGCCGAAGCCGTGGCCGACCTGGAGTCGCGCATCGGCAGTGAATTTGCCAGCGCGTGCGACCTACTTTTGCAAACTAGCGGGCGAGTGATAGTTACCGGCATGGGTAAGTCCGGACATATAGCGCGTAAAATCGCCGCTACTCTGGCCAGTACTGGCACACCTGCTTTCTTTGTACATCCCGGAGAAGCAAGCCACGGTGACATGGGCATGATTACCGAGAATGATGCTGTCATCGCGTTGTCAAACAGCGGCGCCGTAGCAGAACTTGTCACGCTTCTACCGTTGATGAAACGCATGGGAGTTGCCCTGATAAGTATGACGGGAAACGATAAATCACCCCTGGCCAGCGCCTCGAACGCCCACCTCAATACAGGTGTGGAGACCGAAGCCTGCCCCTTGGATCTCGCCCCGACCTCAAGCACGACAACCGCACTTGTGATGGGGGATGCATTGGCCATAGCTCTGCTCGAGGCCAGAGGCTTCACCGCAGAGGACTTCGCGTTCTCTCATCCCGGAGGCACTCTTGGGAAGCAGCTACTTCTTAAAGTTGAAGATGTGATGTACGAGGGGCCCGATATCCCTCGGGTGGGCCTATCGACAGTGCTTTCAGCTGCTCTAATGGAAATAAGCAGTAAAGGGCTGGGCATGACAACCGTTGTAGACGACGAGGGAGCACTGGCCGGGATTTTTACAGATGGTGATTTGCGACGCGTGCTGGACTCCGACGTCGACATTAAATCTGCCGCTATTTCAAAAGTGATGGTCAAGGGCTGCAAAACAGTGAAAACCGGCATGCTCGCTGCCGAGTCGTTGCGTATCATGGAACAGAATAAAATTAGTTCACTCGTTGTTACTGACCATCAAAAGAACATCGTGGGTATTATCCACCTCAGCATGCTATTGAAAGCAGGACTTATCTGAACGCGAAAATAGAGCTTTGAAGAATTTTAAGAAAAAATTGGACTCGTTGGAACTTCAAGCGTACTTTTTTGTTCAAATGCTTTAAGGGTACAAACTAAATGCAAGCAAATCCGGAGAGCATCTATGCACCTGCTTCGCGCTAATATTGCCGCCTTGGGCCTTTTGTGCTTATTGGCTTCACCGGCGTCTATGGGCCTTCCCACAGACAGAGAACAAGCAATTCACATCTCTGCCGACCAGGCCACACGAGATGAAAAAGCAGGCCTGACCACCTACACCGGTAGTGTTGAATTCGTGCAGGGGACACTACGTATTACCGCCGACAAGATAACGATATACCAGGAATCCGAAGGCGCGGGAAAAATCGTAGCCACCGGCAACCCCGCCCGCATGCAGCAAAAACCCGAGATCGACAAAGAGCTGATGCACGCACATGCGCAGACGATTGAGTACTATGAAAAAGAAGACAGGGTTCATCTGCAAACCAAAGCCCAAATAGAACAAGGAGGATCAAAGGTTACAGGAAAAACAATCGACTACTTCATTTCACAAGAGTTAGTCAAAGCAGATTCAGATGCCACGCAGGAAAACAGTCGGGTTAATGTGGTCATTCCCCCTAGCATGATAGAAAAGGACGAGCATGGCGCGGCTGACAGCGAGTAATCTGGCAAAGGCCTACAAGGGCCGAGAAGTCGTCCAGGACGTATCTCTGGAAATAAGCAGTGGCCAAATTGTCGGGCTACTAGGACCCAACGGCGCGGGCAAGACGACCTGCTTTTACATGATCGTAGGCATCATCAAAGCTGACCGGGGCGCTATCGCCATTGACGGCGATGACCTAACAGCGCTGGCAATGCACGAACGTGCGCGACGTGGTATCGGCTACCTACCCCAGGAAGCATCCATTTTTCGCAAGCTCTCTGTCAGGGACAATATATTGGCTATTTTGGAAACTCGGCCAGACCTGAACAAGAAACAGCGCCTGGAACGTTGCGACCAACTGCTGGAGGAGTTTCACGTAGCGCACTTGCGCGATAGCCTTGGGCAGGCATTGTCAGGGGGCGAACGCCGCAGGATAGAAATCGCCAGAGCGCTGGCAAGCGAGCCAGAATTCATTTTGCTCGATGAACCCTTCGCCGGCGTCGATCCAATTTCGGTAAAAGACATCAAGGAAATTGTTACTCACCTGCGCGATCGGGGTATTGGCGTCCTTATAACTGACCACAATGTGAGAGATACTCTCGATATCTGTGAGAAGGCCTATATCGTTGGCGAGGGTCATATCATCGCCTCCGGTTCAGCGGAGGTAATATTGAGCAATGAACAGGTGCGTCGCACTTACCTGGGTGACGAATTCACAATGTGACCTGCCTTCAACGTCTTGCCCCACCATAGACTCAAGGTTCTTTCCGTCCTGTTAGCCGATCACATCACAAACCTAGCAATAATCGAGCCAGCTGGTTGATTACACACTTTCCCAGAGCTACACTCTTATCAGATAAACTAATTGCGGCAACGCCGCGAGGTTAAGGGTGTAGCAAGCGAGCTTATGAAACAATCGCTCCAACTCAAGCTCGGCCAGCAGCTGACGATGACACCGCAGTTGCAGCAGGCCATCAAATTATTACAGCTCTCCACGCTGGATCTGCAACAGGAAATTCAGCAAGCGCTAGAAAGCAATCCACTACTGGAAGTCTCGGAAGATGAAGCGGAACAAGCCGCTGAACCGGTGAAAGCTGAAGCGGACACCTCCTATGACGAAAGCCCCGCACCTCTGGAGCGTGAAGGCCCTCTGGAAAACCTCGAGGGCGAGGCGACAGGTCAAGATACCCAGGACGATGATTGGGCAGTTAATATGCCCGAAGAATTGCCGGTCGACAGCCAATGGGAAGATGCGCTTCCCTCAGCCTCAGCACCTTCCTCATCGACTAACACTGCGCCGGACACAGACTTTGAAAGTCGAAACTCCGCCGATGAATCCCTGCAGGAATCACTGCTGTGGCAGCTCAATCTGACCCGCTTGTCAGATGTGGACAAAGCTATCGCCGTGACAATCATAGATGCCACTGACAGCAATGGTCGCTTGACCATGACGGTAGAGGAAATCCATGATTATCTGATTTCAGAGAACGGCACGAGAATCGAGATCGATATAGAAGAAGTTGTCGCTGTCCTGCATTGCCTGCAACACTTTGAGCCGGCAGGCGTTTGCACCAGTGACCTACAGGAGTGCCTGCTGGTGCAACTCCAGCAATTGCCGGCAAAAACACCGTGGCTTGAACAAGCACGATTATTACTGACCCGGCACGCAGGCCAACTCAGCAATGGTGATTACACTCAAATTCTCAGGCGTACTAAACTGACAGAGGACGATTTCAGGCAAGTGCTGGCGCTAATTCAATCGCTAGACCCCTTTCCCGGTCAGTCAGTACAGAAAGAGAGCACTGAGTACATCGCTCCAGATGTCTATGTCAGCAAAAAGGGCGAGCGTTGGGCTGTAGAATTAAACCCGGATATCTCACCAAAACTGCGCATTAACAACGATTACGCTAAACTGATCAAGCGCGCAGACAGCAGCTCGGACAACACTTACTTGCGCGATAACCTGCAGGAAGCACGTTGGTTTCTCAAAAGCCTAAACAGCCGAAATGAAACACTGATGAAGGTCGCGACGAAAATAGTAGAACACCAACGGGGCTTTCTGGAATATGGCGCAGAGGCAATGAAGCCCCTCGTATTGCACGAAATAGCCGAAGCAGTAGAAATGCATGAGTCAACCATCTCGCGTGTTACTACGCAAAAATACATGCACACTCCCCGGGGAATCTTTGAGCTAAAATATTTTTTCTCCAGCCACGTGGCCACAAGTACCGGAGGGGAGTGTTCGTCTACAGCGATAAGGGCACTGATCAAGAAACTGGTAGCAGCGGAAAACCCACGCAAGCCACTCAGCGACAACAAAATCACTAAATTACTGGAAGAACAGGGCATTGAGGTGGCGAGAAGAACAATCGCAAAATATCGGGACAGTTTATTCATTCCCCCCTCGAACGAACGCAAGAGATTAGTCTAAACTTAAAGCACGTATAAAAAATCCGGCATTGCCGGTATCGGGAACCCCCCGATTTCACATGAAAAGGAGTTACTTATGCAACTGAACGTCAGTGGTCACCATGTAGAGGTTACCCCCCCCCTGCGGGAATATGTAGGTAGTAAATTTGAACGCTTACAACGACATTTCGATCAAATCACAAACATCGAAGTTACCCTTATCGTAGAAAAACTCACACAAAAGGCCGAAGCGAACATACACATCTCCGGGGCTGACATTTTCGCAGCTGCTGACTCAGAGGACATGTATGCTGCGATTGACGCCCTCGCAGACAAACTGGATCGCCAACTGATAAAACACAAAGAAAAATCTCGAGGACGTTAACGCTAAACAACTATGCAAACCTTAAGTGATATCCTGACTCTAGGGCGTACGGTGTGCCATGCGCCTGGAGTCAGCCAAAAAAAATTATTTGAAACTGCCGCACACGTTATTAGCGATGATCAGAAGCTGCTACCTTACGAGCTTATTTTTTCCAGCCTGCTTGCTAGAGAAAAACTGGGAAGCACCGGCCTGGGAAAAGGAATTGCCATTCCACATTGCAGGGTCAATAAGTGCGACCAGGCGATCGGCACACTGGTCACCCTTCAGGAACCCATCGATTTCGACTCACCGGATGATCAAGCAGTCGATATTTTGTTTATTTTGCTCGTACCTGAAGAGGCACAACAGCAGCATCTGGATATTTTGGCAGGCATAGCGCGGCTATTCAGTCAGGACGACTTTTGTAGTCAGTTGCGCTCTGCCAGCAACGCACAGGAACTCTACGCCACCGCAACGCACTGGACTTCCTGAGGACACCACTATGGAGTTGCTAATCATCAGCGGCCGCTCCGGGTCGGGAAAAAGTACAGCCCTGCATCAACTGGAAGATGAAGGTTATTACTGTATAGATAATCTGCCGGTCTCGCTATTACCCGCACTAGTTGCCGAGGCCAGCCGCGATGCCTTTGGGCACTTCCATGGCACCGCCGTATGCATCGATGCACGCAATGCCTGGATGGATCTGAAGAATTTTCCCGACGTAATGGCATCTCTGCCCTCCTCTGTTACAAGCAAAGTGCTATTCCTCGATGCCGAAGACAACTCACTCACCAAACGCTTTAGTGAAACTCGCAGACGGCACCCGCTGAGTAATGAGAGCACGCCGCTGGCAGACGCTATAGAAAAAGAAAGAGCACTGTTGGAGCCCATTTCAAAAAACGCGACTCTGATACTCGACACCAGCCAAATGACAATTTATGACCTGCGCGACACCGTTAAACAGCGTCTGGTCGGTCTGGATTCTGCAACGATGTCGGTCTTATTCCAGTCATTTGGCTTCAAGCATGGCGTACCACGCGACGCAGATCTGGTATTCGACGTGCGCATGCTGCCCAATCCACACTGGGTCAGCTCGCTACGCCTGCTTACTGGTCGTGATGAGGCGGTACAGAAATTCCTGCAAGAGCAACCTCTAACCAACGACTTATTCCAGGATATTCGCAGTTACCTGGATAAATGGTTGCCTCATTACAGGGATGGCAATCGCAGTTATATTACCATTGCGCTGGGTTGTACAGGCGGCCAACATCGGTCAGTATACTTGGCAGAGAGCTTGTTTTCCCATTATCAAAACCAGCTTCCCCAGGTACATCTGCGACACAGGGAACTACAGTTAATACCGTGATTGAAACTCAAGTAACCATCATTAATAAACTCGGACTGCACGCTCGTGCGGCAGCCAAGTTCGTGAGTTGCGCATCCTCGTTCTCCAGTGCAATCCAGACGGGCAAAGACGGCAATTTGGTGGACGGTAAGAGCATTATGTCTATTATGATGCTGGCAGCTGGTAAGGGCACGGTACTGGATCTGCATATCGCAGGAAAAGACGAAGAAGCCGCATTCAATGCCTTGCAGGCGTTGATAGATAACCGGTTTGACGAGGCCGAGTAGGTCTGCAAATGACTCATCCCCAGGTAAAATCACAGAAGAAACTCGAAGAGCTATCTGACGCTCTGGACAGTGGCACCTTCACTGACGTACGCAGAATGCTTAATGGGATGCCCACTGCCGATGTTGCTCACTTACTGGAGTCCTCCCCCCCTAAATTTCGCCACATCTTATGGCAACTGGTCGATGCAAAGCGTGAAGGCGAAGTTCTCGGGGAACTCAGTGATGACCTGCAAGTATTGTTCCTCAGGGATATGGACGCGGCAAAGGTGGCAGTTATCACCGAAGGCCTCGAGGATGACGACGTTGCCGATATACTGCAGCAACTACCCGATCGTATAACCCGCGAAGTTCTCAACTCGATGGATCTCCAGGATCGTGCCCGGTTGGAGCATGTTCTGAACTACGCCGACGATACTGCCGGCGGCCTGATGAACACCGACGCTATTACCATCAGAGCGCGATTTACTCTCGAAGTGGTGCTGCGATACCTTCGCCGCCACGAAGAAATACCCGAAATGACCGACAATCTCATCGTGGTCAACCGCAGTGATCAATTCATCGGTTTGCTGCCACTTCGGACTCTTCTCGTATCTGACCCATCCTGTTCCGTGCGGGAAATGATGGCAACCGACGTTGAAGCAATACCTGCCTATATGCCAGACGACGAGGTGGCCCGGCTTTTCGAGAGGAACGACTGGGTGTCCGCCCCTGTGGTAGATGACAACGGAAAGCTACTTGGCCGTATCACCATTGACGATGTAGTAGACGTTATACGCGAAGACGCAGATCACTCTTTCATGTCCATGGCCGGCCTGGATGAAGACGAGGACACTTTCGCCCCAATTCTAAAAACCGCTCCACGTCGGGCCGTATGGTTGGGCATCAATCTCGCCACCGCTTTCATCGCTGCCTCCATGATCAACTTGTTTCAGGACACCATAGAAAAAGTTGTCGCTCTGGCCGTGTTAATGCCCATTGTCGCATCCATGGGCGGTATAGCCGGAACGCAAACATTGACTATATTGGTTCGGGGTATAGCCATGGGCCAGGTTGGAAAAACCAACCAGGCCTGGTTAATTAACCGCGAGCTTGCTGTAGGCTTACTCAATGGTATTCTCTGGGCCGGCGTAGTAGCGGTAGCAGCATCACTGTGGTTTGACGACTGGAGTCTGGGTATAATTATTGCCGCTGCCATGGTGATTAACCTTGTAACAGCTGCCGTGACTGGAGCTGTACTCCCTCTGCTATTGAGCAGGATTAACATCGACCCCGCACTAGCCGGTGGCGTGATTCTCACCACGGTTACCGACGTAGTAGGTTTTGTTTCGTTCTTAGGTCTGGCGACACTTTTTTATGCATGATACTCACGATATAGACGATCTCGATGAAGAATTCTCGGGACCCAGCAAAAGCGCTGTAAAACGGCAGATGACGGCGTTGCAGGAGCTTGGTGAATCGCTTACTAAACTCAGCAAAAAACAATTGGCCAATGTGCCAATCGATGACGAACGCCTTATAGAAGCGGTACTGGAAACACACCGAATAAGCTCCAAAAATGCACGTAAACGGCATATGCAGTTTATTGGCAAGTTAATGCGAGAAGTAGATTCCGATGCTATTTCAGCCGCCATGGAAGCCATGTACCGACATAAACAGGAGTCCGACAACAAATTTCATGCACTCGAAATACTGCGGGACAACATACTGGAGCAAGGCCAGGCTGGTATTGAACAGGTTGTAGCACGCTGGTCCAACGCAGACAGACAACAGCTGCGCCAGATGGTTTTACAGCATCAACGAGAAGCAAAGAACAACAAACCACCCGCCGCAAGTCGCAAACTATTCAAATATTTGCGACAACTGCAAGAGGGTTAGCCAGAACCCTCCAGAATCGCGGGCTCGTTCGGGTCGTGCCGGGGAGGAATTGATTCAAGTGGAAAGGCATAGCTATTCGGGTCCAGAGTTCGTATTAAGGCCCCCTCGTCCGGTGCAGCCTCCCGCTCCAGCTCTTTGCTCACCGTGTGGTTATCGTCAAATATTCTTATAAAGTCCAATTTAGGGTCATCCCAGCGACCGCTCACCTGATACACACCACTACTAAAGCGATTGACCTGTTTCTCGAAAACTTTGCTCACAACAAATACACCGGCAGCAACGGGAAGCCCTGCTGTTAACGCCACAATCCACGGGAGATTATTCGCCACAGGTAAGGTTACGGCGAGCTGGCCATCGAGAGTTTCTGATGCTGCATCGGCAACGCCGCTAAACTGAAAACCGCTGGTTCTTCCATCGACCTCCAGGCTTGCAACTTCAATACTGCCATCATCGAGGAAAACCTCACCGTCAACCGAGTGAAAAGGGATTCCGGATTCAAACATATGAGTGAGACTGAGCCGTCCGATAATTTCTGCTAAATTCAGGATATTCAGTACCCGTAGCGCGCCAGAAGCCCCTGCTGGTGCGCTGAGAAACCTGCCCTCTTCCAGCGCTATCGCCATTGCCCCCTGTGTTTGCAGCAGACTGAACTCGTGAGGCCCTCCTGACCACGACAGGTCGAACTCAAACTTTCCGCTATCGGTTTCGATAATTTGCTCATAACCGAATTTGTTTAGCGTCTTCGCCAGATCGCCAAACTGGAACCCAGCCTGTAAGGAAGTCTCACTATGACCTTCACTTCGCTTCCACCGCAAGGCAGCGGGTTTTTCTGGATCAATCTGCAGGTTCGCTATGTTTCCGGTGATGTCACTGGCAGTTAATGAGTCGCCCTCATTGTGCAGCACGAAATCCAATTCCCCGACATCCCGCCCACCCCATTTCAAACCATTAAGCGAGACTGTCATATCGGGTAACTCCAAAGGCTCACCGCCAGCAGCGCCGCTAACATTTAGCTGGTCCAGCATGTCCAGATCCAGCGATTGAACAGCAAATAGCAACTCATCATCTTCTGCCAGGCTCACCGTGCCAGAGATCCAGTCAGTGTCGGCGAAGAGTTTCCATGTATTCGGCTCAGTATGCAGAGAAAAAACCACGTCAGCTATATCCTGTCCCAGCAACAACAGCGTGTCTGTGCCAAGTCTGTCGATAGCCAGGGACAAACTGCCATTTTCCTCGATACTCTGCAGAAGCTCGCCCTGTATATAAGTATTTACGAAGGCCAGCCATTGGTCCGCATCGACAACAGGACTGTGACCCGTGATACGCAAAACACTCTGTTCGATTTTTTCTGGCGTCTGATAGAAACCCAAAGCACCGCCAGTGAAACGCCCCTCCTCCATTTGTAGATCGAACTTAAGGTTGGCTCCCAAATTTAACCCCAGAATAGGGTTAGCCGCGCCCAACGGAAAGTCAATGTGCAAAGGCACTTCTTCCTCAGGCAACTTCGCCCAGGGGTCTGGCAGATCAAGCTTCACACCCAGAAGCTGGCTATCCACTGATAACGTGGTCCCCTGTTTCGGCACAACCTCTATATTGATTTCTGCATCTGTTTCACCCTGAGCGAGTGCCAATATATCCAAGTCCAGCCACTGGCGAACATCGGCCATATCGATGCGGGTAGCAATGTCTACCTCAATCGCGTCCTCCTCGGTCTGACTAATACTTGCAGTCAGTTCTCGCCCCCAAAGCCTTCCAGACAACTCGTTGGAACTGAAGCCTGTGTTACTGTTATAGGAAAACTGGCCGCTAATTCCTGACAGCGGAAGATTACCCGGGGTTATCTGTAAATCAACGCCGTCCCAGCTGGTATCAACCCTAATGACGGGCGCCTGCCCCACCGCGCCCAGGTTTATCTGTAACTGTAAGTCGGTATGCAGCAGACCACTCGCCTGCCAAGATTCGAATACTGGCCCTACTAAATCAGTAATGGGAGAATTGTTTACAACCCTAAGGCCATCCTCAGCGGGGCCGTTCAGACTTCCGTCAATGGCCAAAATCATGTGCGAAGACGGATCCATCCAAGCCTCGACAGACAACTGTTCTATTTTCGAGTCGTACAGATTTGCGGATTCGCCCCAGACACTCACATTGGTGTCGTCGATGAGGACAATTCCATCTACACCCGAAACCACAGGCCATTGTGGGTGATAATTCAATGTAACATCGGAGATGTTAAAAAATAGCTGGATGGTTTTCAGCTCAGGTGTACTGGATTTCAGGTTACCGCGCCACAAAAAGGCGCCCTGATCGATGCTCCCTTCTCCGATACTGGGCTTCAACCAACCTAGCAGTGAGTCACTGAGGATATATGGTAGATATTTATTTCGATACTGAGGATGAAAGTCCTGCAGGCCGACCAATAAATCCATCTCCAGGCCAATTTCATTTTTTACAAGCGGGACGTTAAGGCCGAATAAAACACGTGCTAGTCCCTCTTCGCCGCGCAACGTCAGCACGCCACTGGAAAGGGTAAAATCTTCGGCATCCCAGTCAATATTTATCGTCCCCGATACTTCATCATAGCCAAGGGGTTCTGCATAGACCGTTGGAAAACTCATGGAAAAAGACTGACTGTCCAGAATAAGCTCACCACCGCGTTGTGCTAGTTCAACGTAGCCGGCACCGGAGCGAATACCAGGGGCACCGCGCCACGATTCAATCTCGAGACTATTAAAATTGGCGGTCAGCTCCCAGTCATCCAATGGGCTTTGCACATCAGCCACGTTCAACTGCAACAGAGACAATTCACCCCGCGAGTTCAGCACCTCAAAAACATCAGCAATGGCTTCAGGGGTCAATGATAAGTCCACCAGAAGCGCGTTAAGCGGGGCCAAAGGCACATTTCTCGTTCGCAATCGAATGGAATCACCCCAGGTATCAAGCTGCAACGCCGGCAGAGAAAGCTGCACATCATCTTTTTGAAACTCAAACTCGGAAACAAACACCGTCCAGTGCTCTTTTCTCTCCACCAGACTTACGGCCATGGAGAGTTCGTCAACCGGTAAACGCCATGATTCGTCAAGAGCGATGAACTCCAGTTTTTGCCCCGCCAGGCTCAGGGCAACCGAAGGCTCCCCCTCCTCCCAACCCAGCCAAATTTCGGCATCCAGGCCGCCGTGAACATCAACCAGTCCCGGTCTGTCGATTAGCTGCGTAAAAGCACCGATATCGGTCATGGCGACGTTCAGGTATAGCTCTCCATCAAAAGTATGCGCAGCCATAGGATTGCCCACACCTTCGGCAACCGCACTGATCACGGTTCCGGTAGTGCGAGACACCATTTTCGCCTCGAGTACGCGCCTGCTGCCATCGCGGCGCAAGCCCAAGTCCAGTTGCAGCTGACGCCGCTGATCATTGGGCAGATCCAGAACCAAGGTGTTATCAGTAAGATCGACGCTCTCAATATTCAACAGAAACGCTTCAAGCCACTCACTGATGTCAGCACCCCCCCCGGCAAAACCCTCGATACTGAACTTCCCCTCACTCGACACCTGCCCACGCAAACTCAGCCCACTGAGGAGCAACTTTGAAACTTGCAGACTGCGGGTTCGAAGCGAGGCAAGTACATCCAGAGTGATGCGCCCCTGGGTGAGTCTGTAGGGGGGTTCTGCACTACCGGGAATACTCAATTCCAATTCGGCAAAGACCAATTCCGGACTAAAAAAATGCCATTCCCCACTCACTTTTTCAGCGTCCAGTGCAAAGGGTAGACGGGTGTTCATCTCGCCGAGAATATCCTGCTTGAACTGTTCTACATTCGACATCAGCATACGGCCAAAGCTGACATAGATCGCTAAAACAACCACCAGGGTTACTATGGCAGCCCAGAGCACCGTACTTAGCCTGTGAAAATATGAGTGTTCCAATCGCTTTCCTAAAACGTGTATTTCCGCGTAGCCAGTGGGTAGCGGCGCAAGACATAGTGCTCGTCCAAATGACTTAGAGCACGATATCGCCCTGGCGTTCCGTCAAACCCCCTCACAAACGTAAGCCTACCATTTTCAACGGCAATGGCGGTGCAGATAATTTCACGAGATTCGGCATGGAAAGAGGGACTCAACTGATTGGCGAGCACAGGTAGTTTCTAGCCCTGAGGGCCATCAAACATGCTGGAAACACCGTGCTCTGCCAACAGCTGCAGCGTCTGTGCCAAAGGCAGACCCACAACGTTACTATAACTGCCCTCTATCGCCTCGACAAACGCACCACCCAGCCCCTGTATGGCATAGGCCCCCGCTTTGTCCCACGGTTCATCCGTCGCCAGATAAGCATTGCATTGCTGCTGCTCCAGGTGCACAAACTGTACAGTGGTTTCCACCCTGCGCGTTGACACACCAACTTGGGTTTGCAGGCATAGCGCCGTAATCACACGGTGTCGGCGGCCGCTAAGACGCAACAGGAACGCCATGGCTTCGCTGTAATCTGCAGGCTTACCTAGAATTTCCCCGTCGATAATTACCGAGGTATCTGCAGCGAGAACACAGTAGTCTGCATCTTGCTGTCTGGCTGCAACCACAGCCGCCTTGTCACGCGCCATACGCTGCACGTAGACGTCCGGCGCCTCATTCGCGTGCACCGATTCGTCTATATCTGCTGGTTGGCAACTGAATTCAACGCCCACCGTGTTGAGCAGTTCCTGCCGGCGGGGGGAAGAGGATGCAAGTACTAAGCGAGGTGTAGACACGTCAGCTTACTTCATAATATCGGCGCAGCGCTCTTAACATGTGCAATACCACTGGCCACACCAGAGCACTGGTAAAAGCAGGTAACAAAAAAAGCAGCGATGGAGCGGCCACACCCTGCAGGTTCTGGGTCCACTGGCACACCAGCTGATTTATGCCGACCAATAGAAACACCATTGCTGCCTGCTGCCATACGTTGGTAACTCGCATGCGCTGATAAAGCACCTGCGAGAGCAGAGCAACCACTCCCAGAGACAGGGCGTTTTGCCCCATAACGGAGCCTTCCAGCACATCCAACAACACACCTAATAAGAGGGCGGTTAATATCCCCACCCGGTGGGGAAGCGCTATCGTCCAGTACACCACAGCAAGGGCCAAGAACTCAGGTCTCGCCCATGCCAGCCATGGCGGAAGAGGAATCACCGCGAGGACAAAAGCTAGAAAAAATGTAGCCCAGATAACCCAGTAGCCATGTTGTTGCTGACCTACCACGCGCTAGGGTGTCGGGTTGTTCAGTGCAAAAACGAGTAAGACGTGCCGAATTCTATCCAGAGCCGCCACCGGGCTTGCCTCTATGGTAGCAAAAGTATGCCCGGGATCTCGCGTCACCTTGCTCACGCGGGCAACCGGGTAGCCAACAGGGAAACGGCCGCCCAGCCCGGAACTAACCAGCAAATCGCCCTCTTCAATATCGGTGGTTGCAGCTACATGGCGTATCTCCAGAGCCCCCAACACACCTATACCCTCTGCGATTGCCCGCACCCCATTGCGATTAACTTGCACAGGTGTAGCGTGGGTAACGTCGGTAATAAGCAACACCCGTGAGTTGTATTGGCTGACCTCGACAACTTGACCGAGCAAGCCTTCGGCGTCGATGAGTGGCTGCCCTACATACACGCCATCCCCCGCGCCCTTATTGAGAACCATCTCGGAACGGGCAGGATCGGGAGAAACGCCGATAAGCTCAGCAATCATGACATCATTGCGTAGTAAGGCAGTGGAATTGAGTAGCGCGCGAAGGCGGGTATTTTCTGCCCGCAGAGCAGCAATCTGCTGGGAGCGCCCACTGAGGATCAGGTTCTCTCTCTTCAATCTATCGTTTTCTTCGATCAGTTGCCCTCGGGAAAGAACATTACTTTCGCTCCAGTTAGTAATTTCAGCGGGGATATCGGCCAACCAATAAATGGGGGTGGCCAGCCCGTCCAGAATAGAACGGGTGCGCTCCAGAGAGTTATAGCGCAAGTCTGCGACGATCAGACCGGCTACAATGAAAACCATTAGCAGGGCGCGTAGGCCCAAGGAGGACTCTTTTACAAATAGCGGCTTAATTATTCCTACTCAGTAGACAGCAGTTCAATGGTACGACGGTCCATCGTCTCCATCGCTCTACCACCGCCCCTGGCAACGCAAGTGAGTGGATCTTCCGCTACTATAACCGGCAGCCCGGTCTCCTCGGAGATGAGCCTATCCAGATCTCTCAATAGTGCCCCACCCCCTGTCAACACGATACCGCTCTCAGCGATGTCTGCGGCCAGTTCTGGCGGTGATTGTTCCAACGCCGACTTAACCGCCTGCACAATAGCAGACAGTGGCTCTTGCAATGATTCGAGAATCTCGTCGCTATTGAGAGTAAAGCTGCGCGGAACCCCCTCGGCCAGATTACGGCCTCGAACGTCGATCTCACGCAACTCACTGCCGGCAAAAGCGCAACCAATTTCCTCCTTGATCCGCTCTGCGGTGGCATCGCCTATAAGACTGCCATAGCGACGGCGTACATGGGACACAATAGACTCATCAAAACGGTCGCCACCTACTCGCACTGAATCGCTGTAGACGATGCCATTGAGGGAAATAATGGCCACTTCGGTCGTACCACCACCCACATCGACCACCATACAGCCTGTGGCTTCATCGACATCCAGACCAGAACCCAGCGCTGCAGCCATAGGCTCTTCGATCAGGCGCACTTCCCTCGCTCCGGCACTGAGAGCAGACTCGCGGATCGCGCGGCGCTCAACCTGGGTAGACTTACAGGGCACACAAACCAACACTCTGGGGCTGGGGCGTATAAATTTGCTCTCGTGCACTTTAGCGATGAAATGCTGCAACATCTTCTCAGTGACGAGGAAGTCTGCAATCACACCGTCTTTCAGGGGCCGGATAGCGGTAATATTGCCTGGTGTTCTGCCCAGCATGCGCTTGGCTTCGGCGCCAACTGCTTCGATGGTTTTTTGGCCATTGTGAATTCGAATTGCGACTACAGAGGGCTCATTGAGAACAATCCCCTGGTCTTTAACGTAAATAAGGGTATTCGCGGTTCCCAGATCGATGGATAGATCATTGGAAAACAATCCGCGTAATTTTTTTAACATGAATACTTGCTACCTTCTGGAAACCACAGGGAGACTTCTTTGCGAAGCCATGTAAACGCCCTACTTCTATGCCACCACCACCCTAACAAGGCTTAATATCGAGGTGATAGCGTCACTTTTTTGCTTTCATTTTTTCTAACTGTATTATTCCCGCAACTGTAACAACCACGGGGATTTTGGGCAAGACTCAAATGTGATAAGTTTACCCCCCGCGGCGCCAAAACGGCTCCTGCTAATGGCACTCATAAAGTAAGTTACCCCTATGACAATTGAACAAAGTGAAGTAGAAAAAATTGCGGAGCTCGCGCGCATCCGAATTTCGGACAATCAGGTGGGCGAAGTGACTGCCCGCATAACAGAAATTTTGGCAATGGTAGACCAACTTCAAGAGGCGGACACCACCAGCATTGAGCCCATGGCCAATCCACTGGGGGCCACGCAACGCCTGCGCGCAGACGAGGTCACCGAAGTAAATCACCGGGAAGCCTTCCAGAGTATTGCACCCGCCGTGGAGAATGGCCTCTACCTGGTCCCCAAAGTAATCGAGTAACACAGCACGGCCACTATCGCAGCGCGCCACTCGAACCAACGACACTTAGCACAGGAAACACCCATGCATACGAATACTGTTGCCCAGCTAGCACTAGGGCTTCAACGCAGAGATTTTTCCAGCACCGAACTGACCGAGCTCTACCTGGATCGCATCAGTGCCCTGGATGACACCTACAATGCTTATATTACGGTGAACGCGGAACAGGCTCTTGCTGCCGCCGCAATCGCTGACGCCAGACTAGCCAAAGGTACTGGCGATGCTCTGACGGGCATCCCCATCGCTCACAAGGATATCTTCTGCACGTCAGGTCTGCGCACCAGTTGCGGCTCGCGCATGCTGGACAACTTTGTTCCCCCTTATGATGCCACGGTAATCAAACATTTTGATGCCGCTGGCGCAGTGATTCTGGGCAAGACCAATATGGACGAGTTTGCCATGGGCTCGTCCAATGAAAACAGTTATTACGGAGCCGTAAAAAACCCCTGGGACACCAGCGCGGTACCAGGCGGCTCTTCCGGTGGCTCAGCCGCCGCGGTAGCAGCCATGTTAGCCCCCGCGGCCACAGGCACCGATACCGGGGGATCAATACGCCAGCCAGCGGCTTTTTGCGGCGTTACGGGGCTCAAGCCTACCTACGGCCGTGTGTCTCGACTGGGCATGATTGCCTTTGCATCCAGTCTCGACCAGGCCGGCCCCCTTGCGCGCACTGCCCAGGACTGCGCCATTCTTCTCAACGTCATGGCGGGCCACGACAAGCTTGACTCCACCTCCTCCGAAGAGCCCGTGCCGGATTACACCGCTGGACTCGATAAACCGCTACAAGGCCTGCGTATTGGTCTACCCCGCGAGTTTTTTGGCGATGGCCTGGCAGCTTCAACAGCCGCCGCCATTGATGCTTCATTGAAAGAACTTGAAGCACAGGGCGCAACACTAGTCGAAGTATCCCTGCCACACAGTAAGCTGACGATTCCCACCTACTATGTCATTGCACCAGCAGAGGCATCTACTAACCTCTCCCGCTTTGACGGTGTTCGTTACGGCCATCGCTGCGATGCCCCCAAAGACCTGCACGACTTATACACACGCACGCGAGAGGAAGGTTTTGGCGATGAAGTAAAGCGCCGTATTCTGGTGGGCACTTATGCACTATCTGCGGGCTACTATGATGCCTACTACAAAAAAGCCCAGCAGGTGAGGCGCTTGATTCAACAGGATTATCTCGACGCCTTTAAGGATGTCGATATTATCGCAGGCCCCACCACTCCCGGGCCGGCCTTCGCGCTGGGCGCCAAGTCTAATGACCCTCTGGCCATGTATCTGGAGGACGTGTATACCCTGGCAGTAAACCTTGCCGGCTTACCTGGCATGTCGGTTCCCGCTGGTTTTGTCGACAACAAACCAGTGGGTCTGCAGCTAATTGGCCAACATTTCGACGAGGCACGCCTGCTCAATGTGGCTCACCGCTTCCAGCAGGCCACCGATTGGCACACACAACAGGGCGCAATGCCCCAGGGGAAATAGACCATGCAATGGGAAACGGTTATCGGCCTGGAAGTGCATTTGCAATTGGCCACGCAATCCAAGATCTTTTCGGGCTCAGCAACAACCTTTGGCGCCGCGGCTAACACCCAGGCCAGCGCTGTTGACCTGGCCATGCCCGGCATGCTGCCTGTGCTCAACGAAAAAGCGGTGCGCTACGGTGTGCTGTTCGGACTTGGCATAGGCGCAGAAATCGGCAAGCGCTCGGTCTTTGATCGCAAAAACTATTTTTACCCGGACTCGCCCAAGGGCTACCAGATTAGCCAATTCTCCGATCCCATTGTCGGCACTGGAAGCTTTGACGTGCAGATGGAGGACGGCAGTACCCGCACTATTGGGATCACCCGGGCCCACCTGGAGGAAGATGCAGGAAAGTCACTACACGAAGACTTTCACGGACAGAGCGGCATCGACCTCAACCGGGCGGGCACACCATTACTGGAGATAGTCACCGAACCCGATATCCGCTGCGCAGAGGAGGCCGTGGCCTACCTTAAAGAACTGCATAGCCTGGTAACCTATCTGGGAATATCCGATGGCAACATGGCCGAGGGCTCTATGCGTTGCGACGTGAACATTTCCCTGCGCCCCATGGGTTCTGACACCCTCGGTACGCGAGCAGAGATCAAGAACGTCAACTCCTTCCGTTTCGTAGAGAAAGCCATACGCCACGAATTTAATAGACAGTCTGACATTCTCAACGACGGCGGCACTGTAGTGCAGGAAACACGCCTGTATGACGCAGACCGCGATGAAACACGCTCCATGCGCTCCAAGGAAGTCGCCAATGACTATCGCTATTTTCCCGAGCCAGACCTCTTGCCAGTGGTTATCGATGACAGCTATATCGAGGCCCTGCGGGAACAGCTGCCCGAGTTACCGCGACAAAAACGCCAGCGCTTTGCAAGTGAATACCAACTCAGTGCATATGATGCGGCTATATTGTCCAGCACACGCGAGATGGCAGACTACTATGAAAGCGTGGCCACCACATGCGGCGACCCAAAAGTGGCAGCCAACTGGGTTCAGGTAGAACTGCTGGGGAGATTAAATCGCGCCGAACTGGATCTTGAGGCCAGCCCGGTCTCGCCAGAAGCCTTAAGCGGTTTGATAAAACGCATTCTCGACAACAGTATTTCCGGAAAAATTGCCAAGACGGTGTTTGAAGCTATGTGGCAAGGCGAGGGAAGCGCCGATGACATCATCGAGGCCAAAGGTCTTAAGCAGGTCAGCGATAGCGGTGAGCTGGAGAGCATGGTAGATGACATCATCAGCACCAATACTGCCCAGGTAGAACAATACCTGGCTGCAGATGATGCCAAACGCAAAAAACTATTGGGATTTTTTGTCGGCCAGATTATGAAAGCATCCAAAGGCCAGGCCAACCCACAGATGGTCAACAAAATACTTGCCCAGAAACTCAAATAAACAGGAACAAAGCGCATGAAGAAAGACAAAGTAAAAGTCATCGATGACGTTTGGACGGAAGATCACATACGCACTTTCCTCACCGTCAGGCCTCACGACAATAGCGACCAGAATTTTCACATGCTTTTGAAGGCATATCAGAGCATGCGCGCGGAAGATTTCAAACTGTTTGTCGATTTTTTTCGCGCCGAGGATCGCCAGGTCAACGCCACCGGGCTTGATGGTCGCAGCGTGCTTGATATCGTTTTAGAGCATCGCCATGGCACAGACTACGCCGATATACTCAGGGCTGCAGGCGCTACCCAATAAGAGAATTGAAGCGCTCGCGATTCTCACGCTTCTTATCTTCGCTCTTGCGCAGCAGCACGTAAACAGCCCCAGTACCACCGTGCTGCGGTCGCGCACTATGGAAGGCCTGCACGATATCGAGTTCGCGCAACCAGTGATCGGCACAGCCCTTCAAAATTGAACACTTACCTCGCTCAGAGGGCGTTTCGCCCTTGCCGTGAATAAGCAGTACCGAGCGCAGCCCCAACTGATGGCAGTCATCGATAAACTGAAACAGCTCCGCGCGTGCGATCGCGACAGTCATCCGATGCAGGTCAAGCCTGGCTTCGGCCTCGTAGCGACCCTGTCTGAGTTTGCGATACACCCCATTTTGAATACCGGGACGCTTAAATTCCAGTACGTACCAGGGATCAAGCGGTTGTATGCCATCTTCAGTGAGAATGTTTCTATCGATGGCAGGCCCTGTTACAGCGGCGGTACGTCTGCGATCTAATGAGGAATCCTTTGCTGCCAGACTTTCTCGAGTGAGGGCCACGCGAGTTTCACGTTTTAGGGGCGAAACGTCGGACATCTCCTCGAAAAACAATTTGTCGTCGTCGCTCATTTGCTTACTACCCGTCACTTATTCGTTATTATAGCCACTGCTTTAACAATCTCACAGGCTACATGACACTAACATCTGGAAAATCAAGCTCGCAGTGCCCACTTTGTAGCAAGCCAAACCGCTGCGCCGTAAGCGCGGGTAAATCCATAGACGAATGCTGGTGCACTCAAGTACAGTTCAGCCAAGCTGTTATAGAGAAGATCCCCGAAACAGAAAAACTAACGCGCTGCCTGTGCCCGGCGTGCGCCAATGACGACGGAGGCTACACCCGTGCAAGGTAACTTTTCCCACGGCACGCGATACTTGTTGCGCGGTGCAAAAATGCTCAACCACAAGTCTCTCAGGCTATTTGTGATCATCCCCCTGGTGATCAACATTCTTATTTTTGGCTCCCTGATTGGCTTCGCCGTAAACTACTTGAGCGAACTGATGAACAGCTTACTGGGCAATATTCCCGAGTGGCTGGGCTTTATTGAATGGATCTTGTGGCCTCTGATTGCGATCAGCCTCAGCCTCATTACAGGCTATGCATTCACCTCCATCGCCCTGCTAATCGCCTCCCCTTTCAATGCATTATTAGCCGAAAAAGCGGAAGAGCTAATTACTGGCAAGCCGGTAGATTCGCTGGAAGGCTTTGGCGCTGCGCTGATGGAGATTCCACGCAGTATCATTCGAGAATTGTCGAAGCTGCTGTATTACATCCCCATGTTCTTGTTTGTATTGGTACTGAGCTTCATTCCGGGGCTAAACGTGGTTTCGCCGTTTTTATGGCTACTGCTAGGTGCCTGGATGATGAGCATACAGTTTCTGGATTACCCCATGGATAACCACCAGCTGAGTTTTGCCGATGTAAAAGAGGCGGCGCGTTATCGGCGCCTCAGCACTTTGGGCTTTGGTGGGGCTGTAGCGCTATGCGCCAGTATCCCCGTGGTGAATTTCTTTGTGATCCCCTCGGCGGTAGTTGGCGCTACGCTAATGTGGTGTGAAGAACTGGCCGACTAATCGAGCAGTTCCTGCGGGGGGTAAGTGCACTCCAGCTTATCGCCCAACAGCTTTTCGATATCGGGGAGCAAAAACGCCTCATCTTCACTGGCAAAACTGATCGAGGTGCCGCTGGCTCCTGCGCGCCCCGTGCGGCCAATGCGATGCACATAATCTTCAGGATCTTCAGGCAAATTATAGTTTACAACGTGACTTACGCCATTCACGTGAATGCCACGCCCCGCTACATCGGTGGCCACCAGCACTTTTACTTCGCCACTTTTGAACTGCTCCAGTGTGCGTGTGCGCTTGTTTTGCGGAACTTCTCCGGAGAGCATGCCGCAGGACACACCAGACTTACGCAACTTCTCATGTAGACGACGCACCTGATCACGCCTGTTGGCAAACACAATCACACTTTCAGCGTCGTCTCCGCGCAGCAAATTCTTAAGAATGCGAAAACGCTGTTCTGAGCTCACCAGAAATACCTTCTGGTCCACAGAATCGGTGGCGACATGCTCGGGCTCAATTTCGATCGTTACCGGCTCATACGTCCATTGCTGTGAGAGATTAATAATATCCTGGGTGAAGGTTGCAGAAAACAGCAGTGTCTGGCGGTCTTCCTTACGCGGCGTGGCTCGCACGATACGCTTTACCTGAGGGATAAAACCCATATCCAACATTCTGTCCGCTTCATCCAGTACCAGCACCTCGATGTGGTCCAGGTACAGGTCACGTCGACCCATAAAATCGAGCAGACGTCCTGGCGTAGCAACGACCAAATCAACGACGTCGTTGTGCAGACGATTGAGCTGTTTTTGGTAATCCATGCCGCCAATCAGTGTGACCACTTGCAGGTCAGTGTGTTTGGCGAGGTCTACAGCATCTGCCGCAATCTGCATAACCAGCTCCCGTGTGGGCGCAATAACGAGCCCGCGAGGCTCCCCCACAAAGCGTTCGCCCTCAAGAGGGTGACAGAGCATATCGTTAAACATTGTGATGAGAAACGCAGCAGTTTTACCCGTGCCGGTTTGCGCCTTGCCGATGGCGTCGTGACCCTGCAGCGTATGGGGAAGAATAGTCGCCTGAATAGGTGAGCAGTATTCAAAACCAAGATCCGCAATTGCGTGCATCAACTCATCGCGCAAACCAATGTCGTGGAAGCGCGCCTTGCCTTCTTCGGGCTCGACCGGAAAGTCATCTATGGACCAGGTATCGGCTTTTTGGGGCTTGGTTTGCTGGCGACGATGACCGCCTTTGCCTTCGGACGGCTTATCGCCTTTGTGCCCACTCGTGCTTTTGTTCAAAATGGTAACCTTCGGCTATTAAAAAAAACGCGCTAGTCTACCATTTCGAACACACAATTACTCAGTTTCTTGAGGGGAACACCTTCAGCATGAAGTAATCCAGGCTAACGTAGCGTCCGCCGCCGGTAAATAACAGAGATAGCAGCATAACCAGATAGGTCACGCCAAACTCAATACCATTGTTTAAAATGACGAAACTGCCCTTCTCAGTTAACCAATCGTAATTGCCATGTTCTTGCAACAACTCCCTCGCAGCGCCAAGACGAACAGCCACATCCTGCGCCCCGGAGTCGGCTATCGCCGCCCATCCGTTGGGCCAGTGCACGGTAAAGATTGCCACCAGCATAGTGACAATGAGTGGAATTGATATCCAGCGTGTAGCCAACCCTACCAGCAACAGCACAGCTCCCACAGCCTCAGTGTAAGCCGCCAGATGAGCGAGCAGTGATGGAAAAGGCAGGCCCAAGCCCCAATCGGGGTTACCGAACCACTCAATGGTGCTATCCATTCCCGCTATTTTCTGTGAACCCGCCATCCAGAATACCGGCACCAGGTACAAGCGTAATGCCAGAGGTGCCAAGCCATCCAAGTATTTCAGACGATGAAATAGTGCGTTGTGAATCGTATAATACAACTGAGTGAGAGCGCCCATCTAACCAATCCCTGTTATGCTTATGTTGTGGGTTTCGACACCATTATTATGTAAAAGGTTTCATTCAGATCGCAACCACCTCAAAAAAATTAAATAAGCGCCAGAACAACTATGTCTTCGCCAAACCCCAACAACAAACCGACAGGACGCCTACAGGCCCATACAGCCGAGGTAAAAGCGCTATTGAAGCTTAGCTGGCCGATAATGATTGCGCAGCTGGCACAAATGGGCACCGGGGTAGTCGACACCATAATGGCGGGGCGCTACGCCGCCGTCGATCTGGCGGCGGTAGCCATTGGCTATAATATATGGCTACCCGTGTATCTATTCATCGTCGGTATGCTCTTGGCTACCACAGCCATAGTGGCGCAAGATTTTGGCGCGGCAAAAATTCACCGCATCAAAGAACTGCTACCCCAATCAATCTGGCTGGCAGTAATTCTCGGCTTGATCGCCGGTCCACTGTGCTATTTTGCCAATCCATTGCTCGCTTTACTCGATCTGGATGCCCAAACCCAGGAAAAAAGTCTGGCCTATTTGCAGGCGACTTCATTTGGGATACCTGCAGCGGCGCTGTTTCAGGCCCTGCGCTGTCACACCCAGGGCATTGGAATTATGCGGCCATTCGCCATTGCCAGCGTGATTGGTTTTTGTGCCAACGTGCCCCTGAACTATGCCTTCATCTACGGCATAGGCGGGATACCGGCCATGGGAGCCGAAGGCTGTGGCTGGGCTACCGCTATTTCTATGTGGCTGGGCCCCCTGCTGATTGCGTTTTACATGGCTCGCGCCGACTCCCTAAAACCCTATCTTCCCAAAATGCAGTGGGTCGCGCCAAAGCTGGAACCGCTGAAAGCAATAATCAGTCTGGGCACGCCCATTGGCCTGACCTACTTTCTAGAGGTCGGGGTATTCTCGATTATCGGCCTGTTCATCGCTACCCTGGGTAACACCGCAATGGCATCTCACCAGATTGCCCTGAATGTCTGGGATGTCATCTTTATGCCTCTGATTAGCATCAGCGCCGCGATGGCCACGCGTATTGGGCATGCCATTGGTGCTGGTGACAAAGAGAGCGTCATCCTAAGCGTGCGCTGCGGCACAGGTATCGCCGTATTATCAGGGCTGTTGGTCATGATATTGTTGCTAGTCAATCCGCACGCCATCATCCGAGCCTACACCGACGATGTAGCAATACTCTCCATGGCAACAATTCTGGTCCGCCTTGCGGCATTTTTTATCATCATTGACGCCATTGAAGTATCGGCCGCCTCAACATTGAGAGCCTTTAAAGACACACGATTTCCATTTTTGGTAATGGCGATTGCCTACTGGCTCATCGCCCTACCATTAGGCTACTGGTTGGGAATCAGTAACGCTGAAGATCCTACAGACGGCACCGTGGGCTTCTGGAAGGCCATGATTGCGGGAATTGCGGTGGCTACGTTACTGGTATTGTGGCGACAAAGGCAGTTGCTGCGAAGACCACTGCCTGCACCAGAGCATTAAAGAACAGCAGCGTCCAGATTAAGCCAGATGCCCGCAATCAGGGCAGTGCTTCCAGCGTGGCACCGTAAGCTTACGACTGTCCATCGTTTTCAGATCCAGCATCAGCACACTACCCGATAAATGCTCGCCATAGGCTGTCAGAACTTTTATCGTTTCCATCGCCAGCAGCGAACCAAACACACCAACCACCGGTGCCAATACACCACTTTGTGCACAGCTCAGCGCGCTCTGTTCACCCTCGTCGCGATACAGACAGCGATAACAAGGACCGCCGCGCACCGGGTCAAACACAGAAATCTGGCCTTCGCTGCGCACCGCAGCGGCCGAAACCAACGGTACCTCTCTCTCAATACAAGTCCGGTTTAAAGAGAACCTGATAGGGTAATTGTCACTTGCATCCACAACCAGATCGACGCCATCGAGCAGCGCAGATAAATCGGTTTCGGTTAAGCTTTTCTCGACAACTTCGATCCGGATATCGCTATTGAGCGCTGCAGCTGAAGATGCTGCAGAGCTCGCTTTATTCCGACCTACATCAGCCTCCTGGTGCGCGATCTGGCGTTGTAAATTACTCAGTTCCACCTGGTCTCCATCCGCCAGGATCAATTTACCCACACCCGCCGCAGCCAGATACAGCGCCGCAGGGCTACCCAGCCCACCCAGCCCCACTACCAACACTGTGGCGGCCTGCAAGCATTCCTGTCCGCGAATATCGAAATCGGCGATTAATATCTGTCTAGCGTAGCGATCCAGTTGTTTGTCATTCAGCATGCCATTGGCCTCCACTGATTCTTTCCAGACCGGCAAGATCCAGGCGCGTTTCGATTTGAGTAAAACCGCGTTGATGCAAAAGTGTTCTCACTGCCTCCCCTTGATCAAAACCGTGCTCGAGTAACAGCCAGCCGCCACGGCGAAGGTGCTCAGGCGCGCGCGACACTAATTCTCGTAGATCTGCCAGGCCCTCCTCAGCCGCTACCAGCGCTGAGACCGGTTCGAAGCGCACATCTCCCTGGGACAAATGACTGTCGCCTCCCTCCACATAGGGGGGATTGCTCACAAGCAAATCAAAGTACTGCCCTGCTACGCCTTCGTACCAGTTGGATAAAAAAAATCTGCTGTTAGACAAAGCGTGCTCGGTGGCATTGGCAATCGCAACCTGCAGCGCCCCCTCACTGGCGTCCACCCCCGCAAGTCGCCAGTCAGGCCTTTCGCTCGCCAACGCCAGTGCAATGGCTCCGCTGCCCGTCCCCAGATCGAGCACCGCCGCACGGCCTGGCAACGACAAAGAAAGAGCCCACTCCACCAGGGTTTCAGTTTCAGGCCGGGGAATTAAAGTGTGCTCATTGACCTGTAGATTGAGCGACCAAAATTCCCGCCTACCCAGGATATAAGCAACGGGGACGCCCTCAAAACGAGAAGCAAGTAGAGATGAAAAACGTTCCGCCTGCGCGGTATCGACATTTGATTCGGGCCAGGTGTAGAGCCAGGTTCGCGACTTTTCTAAACAATGGCACAGTAGAATTTCGGCGTCGCGCCTTGCGCTCTCCCCCGGGAGTGTCGAGGCATCAGCCAGCAACTCGGCCACTGTGGGCATTAGTTGTCAGCCAATGCGGCCAATTGATCTGCCTGATACTCCCTGCGCAGCGGATCCACCACGGCACCCAGGTCGCCTTCCATCACTTCGGCCAGTTTATACAAGGTGAGATTAATACGGTGGTCGGTAATGCGCCCCTGGGGATAATTGTAAGTGCGAATACGGTCAGAACGATCACCGGTTCCCACCAGATTACGACGTTCTGCCGCTTGCTCGGCGTCTTGTTTATCCTGTGCGCTGGTAAGCAGCCTGGCCTGCAGCAAAGACATGGCTCTCGCTTTGTTTTTGTGCTGTGAACGCTCGTCCTGGCACTCCACCACAATGCCTGAGGGAAGGTGTGTTAGGCGAATGGCAGAATCTGTTTTGTTGACGTGCTGCCCACCCGCGCCCGAAGCACGAAAAGTGTCCACCCGCAGATCACCCTTGTTTATTTCTATCGCTTCAACACTTTCTGCCTCTGCCATAATAGCAACGGTGCAGGCGGACGTATGAATGCGACCCTGGGATTCGGTATCGGGTACCCGCTGCACCCGATGCGCACCCGATTCAAATTTGAGATGAGCAAATACGTTCCGGCCCTCTATACGGGTGATAATCTCCTTGTAGCCACCATGATCTCCGCTACGCTGAGACATGACTTCGAGCTTCCACCCCTGCTTCTCGCCATAACGTGAATACATGCGAAACAGGTCACCCGAGAAAATAGCGGCTTCATCGCCGCCCGTGCCTGCGCGTATTTCCAGGAACACGTTATGCGAGTCACGCGCATCTTTAGGCAGCAATAAGGTTTGCAGCTCCGCTTCCAGTTCTTTGCGTTGCTTTAGCCCATCGTCAATCTCTTCTTTGGCCATTTCTCGCAAATCGGCATCGCTGTCCTGCAACATTAACTCGGCTTCTTCAAGGTCCTGCATTACGCGAGAAAACCTTTCATAACACCGCACTACCGTTTCAAGCTCAGCGTATTCCTGTGACAACTCGCGAAATCTGTTCTGATCGGCTATGGTTTCAGCATCGCCCAGCAGCGCTGCTACTTCCTCGTGTCGCTCAGCCAGTGACTCGAGCTTACTCAGTATGGATTGTTTCATTGTAATGTTGGTTCCGATGGGTCGGTGGGAAGCGAAGAAAAAGTCGCCTGTGTGGCGCGGTGACTAGCACTTTCCTTATCTGTATCGGCCTCGCCTGTTGATTCTTCAGCCGGGGCATCATGAGGCTCGGGCAGGCCCAATAGCTTTCTTGCATTCGCAATTAAATCTTCTCGTCCCGAAGCACTCACCGTTTTCAGGCCTGCGCTGGGCGCGTGAATCAATTTCTGGGTCAACCCTCTCGCCATCTGCGCGAGAACTTGCGCTGGGTCATCTCCACGAGACAACATGCTCAGTGCGCGCTGCAACTCCCGGTCCTTCAACTGCTCAGCCATAGTTCGATATTCTTTCACCGTATCTACCGCTGCAAGGCTGTGCTCTGCCTCTCTATGACTTCGAACGCCCGCGGCAATAATCAGGTCGGCCTTGCGCGCCTCGTTCTCTCGACCGCGTATATTCTGGTCGACAATATCGCGTAAATCATCAACGCTGTATAAATACACGTCACGCAGATCTCCCACCTGTGCTTCGATATCCCTGGGAACTGCGATATCAACCATCAGCATGGGACGGTGCTTGCGTTGTTTAAGAGCCACCTCTACAGCACCCTTACCGAGAATGGGCAGTTGGCTGGCAGTAGAGGTGATGACGATATCTGCTTGCTCTAACTGCTCCGGAATCTCAGACAGCAGCACAGCTTCAGCGGAAAATTTCTGTGCCAGCTCACGCGCGCGCCCCAGAGTGCGGTTGGCAATAACAATTCTATTGACTCCGGCGTCGATGAGATGACGCGCCACCAATTCAATCGTCTCGCCTGCACCGACCAAAAGTGCGCTGGTGTTAGCCAGATTGGAAAAAATATGGCCCGCCAGATTTACCGCAGCAAAGGCAACCGAAACCGGGTTTTCACCAATTGCTGTGTCAGTTCGCACGCGTTTTGCAACTGAAAATACCCGGGGAAACACACGCCCTAATTCGCTACTGACTGTACCGGACTCTCTGGCCACCGCGTAGGCAGATTTCATCTGACCCAAAATTTGGGGCTCACCCAAAACCATGGAGTCGAGCCCACTGGCCACCTGCATAATATGCGTCAAGGCCTCGTCGGATTCATAATGATAGGCACACTGATGCAGATCCTGCGCCGAAAGATGGTGATAATTGGCTATCCAGCTTATCAATTGCCTTGCTTTATCCGCCGGATCGAGTTGGTCCGATGAGACCGCATAGACTTCGGTACGATTGCAGGTTGAGAGGATAACCACTTCGTCAAGCCCGGCATCCGCGCAGGCGTCATTGAGCGCTTCGCTAACCTGCTCGGGGGCAAAGGCGACTCTCTCGCGCACTTCAACGGCGGCTGAGTTGTGATTGATACCCAGAGCGATAAGCTTCATAACTGGTGAATGACTCTTGTTTGAGCTGTCGTTAACCGACAGTTGCCGCAACCCGAGGGGCACAGGCATTGCTACTTTTGACGAAATTACCCGCAATTCTAACAAGTTACGCGCAAAATTGCAGGAATTGGCATTTCTTCACATGAACGACCCCGAAGCTGAAATTCCTACAATGCGCAAATGTGGGTTTCGACACCTAGCTGTGTCATCATGGGCAGCCTGTTTAGTAGGAAATGTGCTGCACGTCACTATGCTTCGATTCATTGCCATTGCTGCGCTCGCCTCGCTATTAAGTGCCTGTGCCACCACCAACACCGCCGACATTACGACGGTCGAGGCGCCTGTAGTAACTACCGAGCCCGATGAGGCCGTTGAGCGCCATATTCCGCCCGACAGTGTCTATCCATTGCTGCTGGCTGAATTTGCCCTGCGACGTCGCTCCTATGACGTCGCACTAGACAACTACCTGATTCAATCGGAAATTCTGGATGATCCTGCTGTCAGCGCACACGCCACTCACCTAGCGCAATTTATGCAGCGTGAAGACGAAACCTTTCAAGCAGTCGAACTGTGGCTTGATCTGGAGCCCAATAACATAGAAGCCAACAAAACCATGGCCACATTGCTGGCTCGACAGAGTCGCACTCTGGAAGCGATTCCCCACATTGAAATCGCCGCACGCGGTGGTGCCGACGTACATTTTCCCATCCTGCTCACCGGATTCGACAAGATGGGCTCTTCTGACCAAGCCAAACTCGTTGCGGGAATCAACAATCTCGCCATTGAATTCCCCGAAGACGAGGGACTGCCACTGAGTCAGGCCCTTATCCATAACGAGTTCGAGCAATACGATCTGGCCCTGCAAAAACTCCAAATTGTCTTCAAGCAGGCCCCCTACCAGGCGCAGGCTCTAGTGCTCGAGGCTCGCATATTATTGACGCAGAAGGCCAAAAACCCCTTAGGCCGTGTTGAGGAGGCTCTGCAAGAACAGCCCGGCAACAACAAACTACGCCTGCAATATGCTCAACTGCTGACCAGAAACAGCATGAGCGCTGCACGGGAACAATTTGAAATCCTGTCCGCACAATCACCAGGCAACGGCGATCTGTTGTTCTCCCTCGCCCTGATAAACCGGGAAACCGGCAATACCAAAGAAGCCAAAATCTACCTCCAGCAGATGCTAGACCAGGATCTTCGCAGCGGTGAAGCGCATTACTACATGGGCCGGACCCTGGAAGATGAAGGCGATTTTGAGGGAGCTATTTCTCACTATATGAAAGTAGAGGACGGTCGCGATTTTCTCAGCGCCAACAGCCGCATCGGCAGAATCCTTATTGCAACCGATCAGGGCGACCAAAATCACGCCTATTTGAACTCGCTGCGTCACAAGTACCCACAGCGCAAAGAACAACTCTACGGGCTTGAAGTTGAAATGCTAAGCCGGGCGGGCAATCTCGATGATGCCATGGCCGTTTTAAATATTGCTTTACGCGACATGCCCGAGTCCACCACATTGCGCTACACCCGCTCAATGTTGGGCGAACAGCGCGACAATCTCGATCTGATGGAAAGCGACCTGCGAGAAATCATCCTGCAGGAACCCGATAATGCGACTGCGCTCAATGCACTGGGCTACACGCTGGCCAACCGCACCGGCCGCTACACCGAAGCTTTTACATTGATTTCCCGAGCGCTGGAGCTACAGCCAGAGGAGCCAGCCATTCTCGACAGTATGGGCTGGATTCTCTATCGACAGGGCAAATACTCAGAAGCTGTAGAGTATCTTAGCCGGGCATACGCCAAATTCCCCGACCCGGAGGTTGCCGCCCATCTGGGAGAGGTACTATGGATCTCCGGTGATACCGCCACGGCTCTGTCCGTGCTACAAGGGGCTGCGGCAAAAGACCCGGACCATCAGCTATTAATTAAAACCATGAATCGCCTTGGTGTGCCGCAGCCCACTGACGTAACACCGTAGATGCGGGTCCTGGTTTTCACCTGCCTGCTGGGAGCCAGCCTACTCGTGACGAGTTGTGCAGACATTAGCAAAAAGACCCCAAGGGTTCCCAACTGGAATCAGCGAGTAGAGCAGCTCTCTGCTTTAACGCGCTGGAGCGCGAGCGGCAAGCTTGCCATTCGAACCCAAACACAATCTGAAACGGCCAGCCTGGATTGGCAGCAAGACGGCCACAACACCCACATTCTACTCACAGGGCCGCTGGGTTTAGGGGCCACCTCCATCGACAGTGACCGCAGTACACTTCAGGTCAGTCGGGATGGCGACACCAGAATTTTCGACATTTCATCTGCAGCCACTAGCGAAGCAACGATTGGCTGGGACTTACCCCTGCAAGAGCTGCCCTTTTGGATACGCGGACTACCCTATCCCAGAGTCTCGATCGAGGGACAAGTTTTTGAGCTAGGCCTGCTACTGCAACTACAGCAGCAGGGCTGGACAATTACGTACGAAAACTATGCTTTATTTGATCACTTTACTCTCCCAACACGAGTGACAATTGAGCGCAATGACACCCGAGCGCGCCTCATCATTCGCAATTGGTCGGATTTTTCTAGCTGATGCCTGAACAACCCACCCTGACAGCACTGTCCCCCGCCAAACTGAACCTGTTTCTGCATATAACGGGGCGTAGGCCGGATGGCTATCATACGCTGCAAACGGTCTTTCAGTTGCTCGACTGGGGCGACCAAATGCGCTTTAGAGCCAACACAAGTGGCAAAATTAGCTTATCGATTCGAGATTTGGGTATTTCCGAGGAAGAAAACCTCATTACCAGAGCCGCGCATATGTTGCGTAATGCCACCGCTGAAAAAAATTGTGGTGCTGACATTGAAGTGGACAAAATTATTCCCGCTGGTGGTGGGCTGGGTGGGGGTAGCTCCAACGCTGCCACTACGCTATTAGCCCTGAATCACCTCTGGAACCTCAAGCTAAGCAATGAAGCCCTACAGGAAATGGGCGCAAAGCTGGGCGCAGACGTACCGGTATTCGTTGCGGCCAGCAGTGCCTGGGCGGAGGGAATTGGCGATAAATTGACCCCTATTGAGCTCCCCGCGAGCCACTATCTGATCATCAAACCCGACTGCGATGTGAGTACTGCCAAAATATTTTCCTGTGAGCAATTGACACGAAGCACCTCTCCCATCACACTAGCGGCGTTTTTTAGGGGGTACTCCCGAAATGATTGCCAGCCAATTGTTAGAGACCTTTACCCAGAGGTTGATAACGCACTGAATTGGCTAGATAATTTTGGGGAGGCCAGATTAACCGGAACTGGAGCATGTGTATTTGCCAGTTTCGATACAAGAACGGAAGCAGAAACCGTAAAACGGCAACTGCCGGGACAATGGACGGGGTTCGTTGTCGGAGGCGTAAATGAGTCTCCTTCCCTTTCTGCTCTTGTTTGAGTCAACAGTTTTATTGGGGTGTCGCCAAGCGGCAAGGCACTGGGTTTTGATCCCAGCATTCGCAGGTTCGAATCCTGCCACCCCAGCCATATTCAAGTGTCCAAAGGATTAGCCGCTGTGTCATCAAAAATGATGGTTTTTACAGGTAACGCAAACCCGGCGTTAGCCCAAAAAGTAGCCAGCAGGCTGTATTTGTCACTGGGTAACGCGGACGTCGGGAAATTCAGCGACGGCGAAGTGGCGGTTGAGTTAAAAGAGAATGTACGCGGCAAAGATGTCTTCATTCTGCAACCGACTTGCGCACCTACCAACGACAATCTAATGGAACTCATTGTGATGATCGACGCCCTGCGCCGTTCATCAGCCGCTAGAATCACAGCGGTTGTGCCCTACTTTGGCTACGCACGCCAGGACCGTCGAGTTCGCTCTGCCCGCGTACCCATAACCTCCAAGGTCGTTGCCGACATGATGGTTAACGCCGGCGTAGACAGGGTGCTCACCGTAGACCTGCACGCTGAACAGATTCAGGGGTTTTTTGGCTGCCCGGTAGACAACGTCTACGGCTCACCCATTTTGATCGACGATATCAAGCGCTGTAACTATGAGAACCTCATCGTTGTTTCACCCGATATTGGTGGCGTAGTAAGAGCCCGCGCAGTAGCTAAACAGCTGAATGACGCCGACCTGGCTATTATCGACAAGCGCCGTCCACAAGCCAACGAAGCGCAGGTAATGAACATTATTGGCGCAGTGGAAGGACATACCTGCATCCTTGTAGATGACATGGTCGACACCGCAGGTACTTTGTGTAAGGCGGCCGATGCCTTAAAAGAGCACGGGGCCGCCAAAGTTATTGCCTACTGCACACACCCGGTACTGTCAGGGAATGCACTGGAAAACATTAAAAACTCCCAGCTCGATGAGCTGGTAGTAACCGACACGATTCCTCTTAGTGATGACGCGAAGGCTATAAGCAAAATTCGCGAACTCACTATTGCCGATCTGCTCGCTGAATCCATGCGACGGGTTAGCAACGAGGAATCTATTAGCGCGATGTTCCAATAGGAATATTGCTTTTTGCAACGCATTGCTGCACCGGTCGCAAGTACAGTAATGCCTTATCAAGGGAGTCACGACTATGTCTGACCAATTTGAAATACAAGCCGTAGTACGCGAGGACATGGGGAAAGGTGCGAGCCGCCGCCTACGTCGTCTCGCTGATCAAGTTCCCGCCATTATTTATGGTGGCGATAAAGACCCACAGCCTCTTAGCCTGGTTCGCAAGGACTTCGAAAGAGCACTGGAAAATGAAGCGTTTTACTCTCACGTTCTGTCTATCAAAGTGGGCAAGACCAAGGAAAAAGCCATTCTTAAGGATCTTCAGCGTCACCCCGCCAAAGATTCGGTCATGCACGCAGACTTCATGCGCGTTGATGACAACGTGGCCATCAAGGTGCACGTGCCCATTCACTTCATGAACGAAGACACGTCTATTGGCGTTAAAGTTCAGGGCGGCATCGTGCAGCACCAAACCACAGATATTGAAATTCTGTGCTTACCAGGCGATATCCCTGAGTACATCGAAGTCGACATGGCAGAAATTGAGACCGGTCAGATTGTTCACCTGTCGGAAGTTGCCCTGCCTAAAGGTGTAACCTCTGTTGCTCTGGCACTTGGCGAAGACCACGACCTGGCAATCGCCTCTATCAATGCACCTAAGGGTGGCGGCGATGAAGACGAAGAAGCAGTAGTTGAAGCAGACGAAGCAGCTGAAGAAGGCGACAGCGAGGAATAATTCCTCGCTGTGAACGGCACCCGCGTTGACAGCACCTATCAAACTGATTGTTGGATTGGGCAACCCCGGAACTGATTACCGGGGTACTCGACACAACGCGGGCGCCACTTTTGTTGAAGAGCTGGCACGTCAATGCAACACCGGGTTACAACCCGACTCCAAATTCTTCGGCCTCTGCGGTCGAGGTAACTTCTCAGGTCACGACCTGCGACTATTAATTCCAACCACATTTATGAACCGCAGCGGCCAAGCTGTATCGGCCATTGCGCGGTTTTATAAAATTGCGCCCGAAGAAATCCTTATTGCCCACGATGAACTGGATTTCCCCCCTGGCATTGCAAAATTCAAGCGCGGTGGCGGACATGGCGGGCACAACGGCCTGCGCGACATCGTACCGGCGCTGGGCAACAACAAGAACTTCTACCGTCTGCGCATTGGCATAGGCCACCCAGGCCACGCATCAAAGGTCAGTGGCTATGTACTGAGTACGCCATCACAAGTTGACCGCACACGCATAGAAGACTGCATAGACCAAGCCATCGACGCCCTCCCCCTGCTACTGCGTGGCGACGAGGAAAAGGCAATGTCTCAATTACACAGTTTTAGCGCTGCCTGAACCCTGACAGGGCAGCCTGAGTTATACACAGAGGAAGTTTAAATGGGTTTTAAATGCGGTATTGTCGGCCTACCCAACGTTGGCAAATCTACACTGTTCAACGCGCTGACCAAAGCGGGTATCGATGCTGAAAACTTCCCCTTCTGCACCATAGAACCCAACGCGGGCATCGTGCCAGTACCAGACCCCCGCCAGAGTCTGATTACGGAGATAATCACCCCCGATAGGGAAGTCCCCACGACCATGGAGTTCGTAGACATCGCCGGCCTGGTCGCGGGCGCGTCCAAAGGTGAGGGCCTTGGCAACCAATTTCTGGCAAACATTCGCGAGACCGACGCCATCGCTCACGTCGTACGCTGTTTCGAAGACGACAACGTAATACACGTTGCCAATAAAATCGATCCGCAATCCGACATAGACATCATCAACACCGAACTGGCATTGGCCGACCTCGAGAGCTGCGAAAAACAACTACAAAAAGTCCTGCGCACTGCCAAGGGCGGCGACAAAGAATCCATAGCAATGAAGGCACTGTTGGAAGACAAGCTGCTGCCACACCTCAATGAGGCCCTTCCGGTACGTTCACTGGAACTGGACGACAACGAAAAAGCGCTAGTGGCAACTCTCCACCTGTTGACCGTCAAGCCCACCATGTATATCGCCAATGTCGATGAAGAAGGTTTTGAGGACAACCCTTTTCTGGATGTAGTCAATGCAATTGCCGAGAAGGAAAATGCAGTTGTTGTGGTTATTTGCAATAAGCTTGAATCAGAAATCGCCGAGCTGGACGATGAAGAACGCGTTGAGTTTTTGGCGGACCTTGGCATGGAAGAAGCAGGCCTTAACCGGGTAATACGCAGTGGTTATCAACTACTAAACTTGCAAACCTATTTTACCGCTGGTGTGCAAGAGGTGCGAGCCTGGACCGTAAAAATAGGCGCCACAGCACCCGAGGCTGCGGCAGTCATCCATACCGACTTCCAGAAAGGCTTTATCCGCGCAGAAGTTATCGCTTACGATGATTTCATCGCCAACAAGGGTGAACAAGGCGCAAAGGACGCAGGCCGTTGGCGCCTCGAGGGTAAAGACTACATTGTGCAGGATGGCGACGTCATTCACTTCAGGTTCAATGTGTAACAACTCCGTTTGCTCCGGGCAGCGAATGCTTCAGAAGAGGTGCTGATAACTAATCTGGAACACATTAAACGCCTCATCTGAGTCGTTTAATGAGCCGTTGGTATAGCCCAACTTCACCGCTTTGCCCTTACTAAAGGGATACACAACTGTGGCACCGATTTTCGAGTCGCGCTGCAAATCATCAAGGCGATTTCCACCTATTGTACTGCGTCCACCCTCATAATAGTTTGCATCAAGTGACACCCAGAAACCCCGTGAAAAACGACGAATCAAATGCCCCGCTACGGTAACCACGGGCTTTTGTTCCTTAGTAACCCCCAGAAACTCATCGTTATCAGCAAAAAACCAACTACCCAGGGAGGCCTCCAACAACCACTTGGAATTAATAGGCGCGATGTAGCCCAACTCAACTTTCGCAGCCCAACGGTTCGCGCCTACGTTAATTACTCTATCTGGGTTGTATGTGCCCGTGGGGGCCACCAGCTTAATACTGCCGCCCAAAATGGCGTGCGGGGATTTGGCCAACTCGCCAAATTGCTCTCTATTCATAGCGGGTGCGCCGATAAAGTTCATCGCCAAGGTCGCGCCGACATCACCCACACCATCATAGTCTCTGGACAGATCCAGACCGTCATCCAAAATACCTACCGTTTCACCTTTGGTAAACGGCAGCTCCAGAGTGATATTCGCGGTGCGATCCCAAACATCAAATGTTTGACGATAGCCAAAATATACGGTGTTAATCGTGGAGTCCACTCCGGTTATTGGCAGAGACCGGTCGGGAACCGCATCACCAGTTACATAGGAGTACCCTAACGTGGCTACCCTGGTGCCCGTAGGGGAAGGCCAATAGGACCGAGGTGAAAGATCTTGCGCAATAGCACCGTTGCAGAGCCAGATCAGGCTAAAAAACACTAATATGTTGGAAACAAAATACATGGTCTTAATTATGCGACGTGCACCGGGAAGTCACAACCGAACAATTCCACAGGGCAACCAGTAAAAGGCGGGAAATCAATCACTTGGAAAGCGCTAATATCTTGACTTGACCGCAGAAAATCGGGAAAATGCGCGCCTTCTCAGGGACAGCATGTCCCGCACTGCAATGGCTACGTAGCTCAGCTGGTTAGAGCACAGCATTCATAATGCTGGGGTCGGTGGTTCAAGTCCACCCGTAGCTACCACTTATTTCAAGTACTTTTCTCTTATATTTCATTAGCTTAGCGCAGTTTTCGATTGTGCAAAGCTGGTCGTTTTTTGCTCAACTTCAAATTGAGACCATTTTGAGACCATATTGAGACCGCCCCCTTTCTTACCCTGACAGAGGGTAATCCAGCCACGATTAAACCGAACCCACCTCTGACCACGAGGTAGCCCGGCACAATCGACGGCATAGTTGTTTGGAGTAACACACCCGCAGCATATGTTGTAATATTCGGCAATCGACCGCCACTGTTCCAGAGGCGGCAAATACGAGAGTGATTAGGCACTGTGGCAAACCTTGTTCCCAGCGTAGTATTGGAAGGAGTCGCCGAACTGATTGAACAAAATGGGCAAGACCCCGTTGAATTGTTTCGGCGTGTCGGGATCCCTGAAGCGGCTCTCCTTGAGCCGAATGTGTTGATCCGCCCTGAGCACTATGCCAACCTGCTAGAACTAGCCGCTGTCGAGTGTAACGATCGTTTTTTTGCTCTCAAGGTGGGCTGCTTACAACGCTTCGATATCATGGGCAACCTGTGGTTAATGGCCCGTCAAGCTCAAACAATTGGGGAAGAGATGCAGATAATCTCTGAAAACCTTGCTTTGCACACTGACACCATGACGAGCCATATTTCAAGCGACAGTACATCGGGCAAACTAATGTCCTTTGAATTTAAAACACCAGTCAATCCTCAATCTCGCAAGGTACCTCTACCCTGGTCGCATGTTCAGGCGTCAGAGTTGGCGCTGACACTAACCTGCAATGAGTTCCGGCGCTCACTAGGCCGTGATTGGATGCCTGACTATGTTCAATTCAGGCATGCTGCCCCCGCCAATGATAAGACACCCCTGTATAAAGTGTTTGGTCATCGCGTATTCTTTAATCAGGATGTGAACGCAATACACCTCACTGATGAGGATTTCTCCCGACCGAATGTACACAGCACTGAGAGCGAGGCTTCCACAGAAATTCACAAAAAGAATACACGGACATTTCAATCCACCTTCGGATTGGGCGAGTCTTTCATCGGTCGTGTTAACCGGGTTATTCGGCTGTTAGTTAACGATGAGGGATGTACCGCCAGCGATGTGGCCCGCCTGGTAGACTTGCCAGAGCGCACATTGCGTTATCGCTTAAAAAAACACAACACAAGCTACCAGGCTCTTTACGATAAGGCTCGCCTTGAGATCGCACAAAACTATCTGATTAATTCAGAGTTGGCTGTCAATGCGATAGCAGAGCGCTTGCATTTTACCGACACGCCCTCTTTCTCAAGTTTCTTTAAGCGACAGACCGGTCAATCTCCCAGAAATTTTGTCAAAATACTTGGCGACAACCAGCAATAACCGCGCGACTGCAATCTTTGAGCGTTCGGTGACTATACTCAATACAGGAGGAGAGAAATGGATCTTCAGATTCGCGGCAAAAAAGCACTCATGGCAGGCGGTAGCGCAGGCATGGGTAGGGCGACAGCTGAGCGACTGGCTGAAGCAGGAGTGGAGCTCTACATCAGTGCCAGGCGAGAGGAGCGCTTACGCAATGCCGCGAAGGAAATGTCGGACAAATACGACACGGCTGTAACGCCAATCGTAGCGGACTCATCCACTGAAGAAGGTCGTAAAGCCCTTTTTTCCGCCTGCCCAGACCCCGATATCCTGGCGATCACCATCAAGCCGCCTGCGCCAAATGGTGATTTTTTAGAAGTGACACCCGCGATGTGGCGTGACTCAATTGATACAGCGCTCATTGGTCCTATTGAAATAATGCGTAACTATATCCCTGTCATGAAGGACAAAGGCTGGGGGCGCATAGTCAACATCGCCACTTTTTCAGCTAAAAACCCGATGATCTGGCGTCTGATGTCAGGGCCTGCACGGTCTGCGCTGATCAATTATACGGCTAGTGTGTCTCGTGAAATTGCTCAACATGGCGTCAATATCAATAATATACTTCCCGGCATGTTTGCCACGGAGGGGGCCGAAGAAATCATGGAGACTTACGCGGAAGCCTTCGGTTTGGAAAAGAGTAAGGAGGTGATAATCGCTCACTTCATGGAGCACAATAAAATTCCGGCGGGCTTTCAAGCCGTTGCCGATGACATGGCTCCTATGGCGGCATTGCTGTGCAGCCCATTGTCGCGCTTTATCGTGGGTCAGAATATTGTGATCGACGGTGGCCAGCATCATTCTTTGTTCTAGACGAAGCGAATGAGTTGGTCAGTGACAAATATTCTCCGTAGTAACGGCCCGTGACGTAGCGTCGACTGATTAATCGCTCAGGGAAATCGTGCATTATTGGCCCGACGCGGATGAGCGCGCTTTAATGATGATGTCAAGTAGTGCCGTCAGAGCAAACAGAAGCAAAGCCAGTAGGAATCTGAGATCGCTCAAGTACAAGCTAGTTTCGATGGGATAGGCGATGGTCTTCTCTAATGCTGCAAGCTTGTAATCATGAGGGCCGGCAATGTCACGGTTACTGGCAATTTCCATAAGCGCACGGCGGCTACGGTAGCGTAAAACTGCCGCCGCAGACCACTGCTCTGCCCCCTCTATGCCAACGACATCTACGGCTGCGTACACCGCGTCCCCCATCAACACTGGGTGACAGGCGCGCTTAAGCAACTCCGGTATCATATGCTCCATATATACGGCCATTAGCGTATTCGCGTCGGCGCCTTCTGGTGCGCCCTTTACTGCTGGTGGGTTTTTGCTCATGTCCAGAGCATTAACCATGAGAAACTGGCGACCACTGTCTTCACGAAAAAACTTCACAAAGAAATTGATACGCTCAGGAGCAACACCATCGTCAGTCATCACCTGAATGAACTCATCAATCTCTTCGTCATTCAAAGGGCCGCCAAAGTCGGTGTACCAGAAAACGAATATGGCGTAAAAAAGTGTGGGTAATAACCAGAGTTTTATTCGAGTACTCATTGGTGTGTCCTTGTGTGGGCAATCAAATGCGTGCTGCTAAAAAATTCGTGGTGAAGGTATAGTTTTCACGCATATCAGCTGTGGCAGAAAAATCTTGGATAAGATGTGACAATACTTCCGCAGTGCTGTCAGGCGTTCTGGCTAAGAAACTCCAGCAGTAACGCGGTGACCTCCTCGGGTTTTTCCTCCACAACACAATGGCCTGCTCCGGGAATCAAATGCTTGCCCTGTAGATTCGCGAAATTATCCTCCATATTTTCAACCCCGGCTTCACCCATCATCAGCAGTACATCATCTTTTTCGCCAGTGATGAATAATGCGGGCTGTTGGATCTTGGCTTCGCTCAGATGCGGGGTCAGTTCCCAATTGCGATTGTAGTTACGGTACCAGTTCAGTGCCGGACCGTAGCCAGTACGCTCAAAGGCCTGCGTGTAAACATCGATATCCGCCTCGGTGAGGTATTGCGGCACTTTTTCCGGAACATGCATTGTATCGAAAAAGCTCTCGTCCCTGGAAAAGATAAATCGCCACTGATGCTCAGGCGCTACTTCAGCTGACACGGTGTAAAAGTAGCCGAGCACCGACTCGCGCACATTCGCTTGTAGGTCTCGCTCGGCTTTACCAGGCTCCTGAAAATAAGAGATATACATCACCATGTCTTTGCCGGCAAGAGCATCAAAAAGTTCGATCGGCTTCATTGAGCCCCATTGCCGAGCCCGATAAGGGAAACTCATTAACACCACCGCATGAAACAGATCGGGCCTCATCAATGCACATTGTGAGGCCACGTCTCCACCATAATCATGACCAACTAGCACTGCACTCTCTTCACCCAGCGCATGCACCAGTCCTACGATGTCGGCTACCAAGTTGAACATATCGTAATCTTCGATATTGGGCGGCGCATCACTCAAGCCGTAACCACGCTGGTCGGGCACGACAACACGATACCCCGCTTCAGCCAAAGCTGGTACCTGATGACGCCAGGTATAACCAATCTCCGGGAAGCCGTGTAGCAAAATAACCAGCGGTCGTTTACCGCCTCCCGCACTCTCTACTCCAACTGCCTCCTGCACATGCAGCTTAATGCCGTTTGTTTCAACATATCGCGTTGTAACGGTCGTTGTCACAGTAGAGGTCATTGTGCAGATTCCTCGCCGGACTGACGAACGATGACGAGACGTGCATCCAGTACAGCATCAGCGCGCAGATCGGAAATCTGCTGATATTCCTCGCTCTGTACCATGTCTCTCCAGGTACTAATGCATGGATAGTGAACAATCGCTACCTCATCCCACTGCTGCTCCCCGACCAAAGTCATTACGGCATCACCTTGAAACAGGCTTTTCACACCCTTTGGCGCCATCAATTCCATAAATTTTTCGGCATACTGCCGGAATGATTCCGCGCCACCATTCGGGCTGAACTTGAGCATATTAATGAATGCCAACGGACCGTCGTCTGGCATAGAAAGTATTTGTTCGAGTTGTTCCTTGGTAGGATTCAGAAGGCTCATCAGATTTCAGTCCTGTGGTCGTTCATTGTCATTATGGGGTGCGTGTTCTTCTTATACTCCAGGCTTTCTGCAATATTCATTGCCAAACTTCAAGATTTTCATGGCGCCCAATAGCACGTGTTAAAGTGGTAGCTAACACCTCTTGCATATTGCATTGTGTAAACAGTTCTAATACTGCCAACTGATCCGCCGAATCAAGTTGTGCGTAGTAATCCTGTACGCGTTTAAGTAAATAGAACCGAAAGGGTTGTGCTAAAGCACTAATACTGACACCGCGTACCGTGAACTGTGCAATACCCACTCCTCGCAACACCTCTTTACCGGCGACACCATCTCCCTGCTGTTCTAACCACTGGTTAATGCAATTGGCTGCCGCTGTTGTTTCGGGAACAAAGTCGATGGCTATTTGTTTAACAACTTCCACCAAACTATCGGGAATTTCATCTTCGCCAAGATACTCACCGTCTTGCACTTCAAATTCACCCACATCGGGCTCGGGTCGATTCATTCGCTCAACCCACCGAAACAACCTAACGGTTTCTCTTTGCATCATGGACAAGGGCATGGGGTCGCGACCTAGGTGCCCAAAAAAGGGCGCAATCATACCAAAATCACCAATTGACGGTTTGCCCCCAAAAAAATACGGCACTCTTGAAAAATGGGTGTTGAGTCTTTCCATTAGCTCAACGTATAAATCTTCTACCAGGGCAAAGGTCTCGGGCACAGCACCAAAGCCGGCACAGGCCGCGCGCATTGCATTGGCAACTTGTTCCGCGTGTTCTGCTCGCTTTGGGCCGCGAGGTGTCATCGACTCAAAGTGGAATTGCAAAAAGGACGCGTTCTGTTCAGGAAAGTTCCATCGATAATGCATAGCAGGCCTAAGAATTCCCTCCGCCCCAATAACATCAAACAATAGACTTAAAGCCAGTTGTTTGGGCGTTGATGGTGAAAAATCGTTAGAACGCTTTTTCTCGTAGTGATCAATAATGGCAACGCCATCTCTTATCACTTCTCCCTCTTCGGTTTCAATGGTTGGCACACCTCGTCGCCCACCTGCCAAAGGGACAATAGTGTCACTGAAACGCTGGGTAACCGGTGTGACCTCTCGGTAATCTAAACCTGCTTTAATAAAGTAACTGCGCGGCCTGCCTGTATAAAGTGATAACGAACTTCCATAAAGTATTATTGGCTTCATTGTTGTTCCTGTTAGTAATTTAATTCGGTGTGTAGATATATTCATCGCCTGGAACATATTGTTCAGCCAGTGTTTTATCGATCATCACAGGCAATTGCGCAGACGATTGCCACAAAGGCCCTACGGATGCAGACTGATGCTCGGTCAGAAGTTGTTCTAGCTCTGCCACTTTCTCAGGGTGACTTTTAACCAGGTTGTTCTGCTCCGTCGGATCAATCTTCAAATTGAATAGCCACTTGTGTATACCGTCGGTGGGACGATCATTAACCTGCAGCTTCCAATCGCCGTGGCGCACCACTTGATAATGGCCGCTCTGCCAGAACAGGGTTTCTCGATTCAAGTCTTTAGTGTTGCCAGTTACCAAGGGCAGCAAATTGAAACCATCAATATCTACATTATTCGGCAGCGATGCACCGGCACCTGCAGCAAGGGTGGGCGCCATATCTATGTGTGCAACAGGCGTATCTACCAGAGTGCCGGGCGCAATTTTCTGCGGCCATTTGATAAACAGGGGCACTCTGATGCCGCCTTCGAACATAGTGATTTTCCAGCCGCGGTAAGGTGCATTAATATCGGGCAACCCGACATAACCGGGGCCACCGTTGTCGCTGGTAAACACAACGATGGTGTTTTCTTCTAGCCCCTGTTCTTTGAGGGTATCGAGAATTCGCCCAACGCTGCGATCAAGCGCGCGCACCATGGCGGCGTAAACCCGTTTGCGATGAGGTTTAATATCACCCACGGCGTCGTAATCTTCACGCGTGGCTTGTAAGGGTGTATGAATACCCCAGTGTGCTAAATAGAGAAAAAACGGCCTGTTTTTATTGGCCTTGATGACCTTAATCGATTCATCCGTCCAGTAGTCTGACAAATAGCCGCCGGGAGCAAAGCTATTGGCGTGATCTGAATTAAATGAGTTGGCGAAGCCCCCATTGGCCCAGAGAAATCTATCGATAGGGTCGAAGGCCAATTTGGCATTAACAACGTTGGGATCATCTTCCGGCAAATGAAGAACGCTGCGCATAAGCAGGCTATCGTCAAACCCCTGAGTATCAGGCCGCATACCTACCTCGTTACCCAGATGCCACTTGCCGATATGTGCTGTGTAATAACCACGCTCTTTCAGCATTTCAGCAATGGTCACCTCCGATGCCGGTAAGCCCTTACGTTCATACGGAGGGCTACCTTGTTCTAAGGCAGCATCGTATACAACCGGCGGCAAGCCATTATCCATTGCGTTATAAATGGTGCTTACTATATTACCCATACCAGAAGGCGTGGGGGTGAACTCAAAACCAGTCCGGGTCGGATAGCGTCCGGTCATCATCATGGCGCGCGATGGTGCACAGGTACTGGCTCCTGAGTAGGATTGCTGAAACATGGCGCCCTCAGCGGCCAGGCTGTCGATATTCGGCGTTTTCAAACGGCCGTTATCCACACTCGTGTCCAAACCCGTATCCAAACCACCGCCAAAGGCGGAGATGTCATTAATGCCCAGGTCGTCCGCGACAATCAGAACAATATTCGGGGGGCGCTCACTCGCTGCAACCGACGCCATTTGTGGCCCTTGCTGCCAAGGCACTTCGCGATTTGGAGCCACATGAGCAAACTTTTTTTCACTTTGGAATTTGACAACTGTGAGCAGAATATCAATGCGGTTAAACCATGCGATGCCTGCAACCATGACAACTGCCAGAAGTATCGGGACAGAGATTTTTTTCACAGTATTTACCTCTTTGATTTTTCGACCATCAAACTAAAACCAGCTTCTTAATAAGGGAGATTAACTCCCCCTTCCGGTCAGAAGTCGTAGCGCAGGGTGGCTCCGTAGGTCTTTGGTGGCGCCAGGAAGTAGCTGTCCTGGCCACTGAACAGCTGGGTGATAGTTGTCTGGGTCGCATACTCGTCGTCGGTCAGGTTTTTGCCCCAAACGGAGATGTTCCAGTTGTCGTTGCGCCAGCCGACCTTCATATTCAGCAGTTCGCGGTCGTCGATGTCCTTGTCTTCTATTGCCGCCGCGTTGGCGGCGTTGGTCAGGTGATCACCCATGAAAATATAGTCAGCGCGTAGATAGAGCCCGCCATCAGCCAGTGGGAATACCAGTGTGGCACCGAGATTGCCGCTGAATTCTGCGGTATAGGGCAACTCCTGGCCCTCTCTCGGTCCCGCGGTTATCTCGTAATCATTCATGTATAGCAAGCCGGCGGTCAGGGTCAGGTTGGGCAGTGGCAGGGCATCCACTTGTATGTCGACGCCGGAGACCTCTACTTCGCCGTCGTTGCTAACGAAGGTGCCGATGCCTACCGGGAGCTGGTCCTGGAACTGGTAGTCCTCAATCTCCGTATAGAAAGCCGCGGCGTTGATGCGCAGTGTAGAGTCCAATAGGGTGGATTTTATGCCCAGCTCGTAGCTGGTAGTGTTCTCGTCATCGAACTCGCGCTCTTCGGGGGCGCCGTTTACGCCGTTGAAGTTGCCCGACTTGGTTCCCGTGGAAGCACTGGCGTAAATCATGCTGTTGTCGCCGACGTCATAGGCCAGCTTGGCCAACCAGTCAACATTGTCGCCGCTGCGATCCAGTGTGGTGTCGATCGGTGTGGAAACGAGATCCAGAAACGCTATGATCCCCGCTAGCGGTGCGGTGGAAAAGGTTTCGCTGAACAATTCGGCCTCTCGTTCTTCGTCGGTCCAGCGCAGTCCACCGGTCAAATGCCAGCGATCGCCGACGTGCCAGGTAGCCTGGCCAAACACCGCCAGGGTCTCGGTGTCCCAGGTGTTTTTATAGATCAGGTAGTCGCCCGGTTGCGCAATCAGCGCGATTGACGGAACGGGTAATGGCAGGCCTTGCTGGTCGGCAATCGTGATGAAATCGTCTCCTATGATTGCCACCGGGTTGCCATCGCCTCGCTGGGTGGTTTGCTCGTAGTAGAACAGCCCCAGTTGGTAGTCGATGTTGTCGCCGATGGACGAGTCCAGGCGCAGCTCCTGGGAGAAGCTGTCGCCCTCATTGTGCTCATCTTTGAGGATAAACTGATCCAGTTGCGAGCGGTCGGCGTCTACATTGGTGGTGTACTCGTAGTCGTTCCAAGCGGTAATCGAAGTCAGGGACCCCCAGTCCATGTCGTAATCGATATGCAGTGATACCAGGTCGGATTCCATGCTGAACGAGTCCTGGTGGTCTGTTGCAACCTTGTAATCGTAGGGATCATTCTTATCCTGGGGCAGGCCCTGCCTGGCCAGCTCCTCCTGTACGGCATCCCCCTGTGTTGAATCAGCGCCACAGCAGGTGGTGTCGCGCTCTACATGGGCTGCATTCAGTAGCATGCTGAGCCGGTCCGTGGGGTCCCAGAGCAATTTGCCCTGCAGGTTCCAGTCGTCGGCATCGTTCTGGTCGTCGACGCTGGAGTTGTCATAGTAACCGTCGCGCTGGTGCATATTGCCCGACAGTCGGTAGGCCAAGGTGTCGCCCAGTGGCCCGGATGCTGTCGCGGTGAGTTTTCCCATGCCGTAGTTGCCCGCCGAGGCCTCCAGGTAACCCTCGAATTCGTCCAGGTTAGGGCGTTTGGTGACTATGCTGATAGCGCCGGCATTGGCGTTTTTGCCATACAGGGTGCCCTGGGGCCCCTGCAAAACCTCGATGCGCTCTATATCGGTGAGGTCAGACGTGCCCAGGCCGCTGCGGCTCAGGAACACGCCGTCGACGAACATGCCCACCGAGGGCTCCAGGGCGGGATCGGACTGTGCCGTGCCTATGCCGCGGATTGTCAGCCGGGTGGTAAAGGGACTGGAATTGGAGTTGGCGTTCAGGCTGGGGGTCATGACAGCCAGGTCGCTGGTGTCGTTGATGCCAGCTTCCTGGATGGTCTCGGAAGAGAAGGCGTTCACGGCTACCGGCACATCCTGCAGGCTTTCCGAGCGCTTCTGGGCAGTTACAATGACTTCCTCAAGCATGCCCTCCTGAGCTACCACCACAGTGGAACCAAGGCTCTGCGCTACGGCTAGCAATGCGATACTACTGGATAGAATACTCTTCTTATATGTCATATAACCCTCTCTATGTTTTCCAGCGTTCGTTAACGCACTCTGGTTTAGTTTTTCGCGGAATCCACCCAATGCACATTTCGCGAGTCTGCTGGCGGACCCTTTCAGATCACTCATCTTTGAGCACCCTATTTTACTCGCTGGTCCAGGATGGCCATGATGTTCTGGGCGGTCTCATGGCTGGAGTTCTGGTTCTGTCCGGAGACAAAACGCTTCTCGTCGTCTACCACCGTGCTGGTAGCGAAGAAATCCATAAATCTTTCCTGCGAGGAATAGATACCACCGGCCTTGCGTAACTCGGTTTCCGGGTGCAAGGGGGTTACCTCTATGCCCAATTCTTTTATCTGCTTGTCGCTGACACCGGTAACCTTGCGCCCGGCGATCAGCAGCTTGCCATCGCGATCCCGCGCCCGAATCAAGCCCAGCGCACCATGGCAAACAGAGCCGAACACGGTTTCTTTCTCTGAGTAATAGGCCTCGCTGACCTTCTGCCCCAAGACATCGGAATACCCGAGATCGTAGGCGGCACCCCAGCCGCCGGCAATCCAAACCACGTCGTAGCGGGTAAAGTCCAGGTCATCGATTTTCAGGGAATTTTTCGCCTTGGCCTGAGCCACGGAATCCTGCAGGTAGCGCTCGTCTTCGGGTGACCTGATAACCCGGTTCAAGGTCTGGGGGTCTATGGGTATCTCCCCGCCCTTGATACTGGAAATCTCCACTTCCATCCCTGCATCCAGGAACTGGTAGTAGGCGATGGTGAATTCCGAGGCCATGACACCGGTGGGATCGCCGCCGGTTTCCCCCGGTGTATTCAGCACACCGTGACTGGTAGTAATCAACAGGGCCCGCTTGCCAGGCAAGCTGTAGTCCCGTGCATCTTCGTAAACAGGATGTATGCCCAGGCTGTGGACGATAGTGGGCAGGGCCAGGACCAACAGTACCACCAGGGACAGAACCGCACCGGCACCGATCAACATCTTCTTAAACATATACACCAACTCCTAAATTTGTCTTTCCAGCTTGTTAGTTTTTTCAAACAAGGTGCCATGGGTTTAGCTGTTCGCGAAATCCACCCGGTGCACAATTGAGGGGCAATTTTAAACAGATGGAGGCGCAATAGTTTTCATATGTGGCAATATTGTTTATATATGAGGCAACACCGTCCACTATCCGGATCTCTATCCAGCCGGCTTCTTCTGAGTGCTTCCAAATACCGGCGATATTTCCTGCCAGGGCTGCTGGGGCCGCTAGAGCTGTTACCAGCATAAATAGCAGTGCTTTTTGCTTATTGACCACTCAGGCCGGTGACAGCATTGTTTCTACACCGGTGCCCTCGAGCAGGGCATCCACGCTTGCGCGATCGGCCTCACTGAGCGCCCGGTAGCGCTCGTCAGTCCACTGCAAACACTTCGCCTGGTAGGGGAAGGTTCGCTGAGTCCACTGGGCCCCATCAATTTCTGCCTCCCAGGTTTTTTCACCCGCCTGAACTGCGCGGGCATTCGCCAGCTGGGCCGGGGCGTAGACCCGACCTATTTCTTCCATCAGGCCACGGAGGCTATCGGGTTGATCATCCAGTGCGATCCAGTCCTGTTCTGATGGCTCGTGCCCGCTCTGGTCGCTCATTTGGTCGACCCAGGCAACAGTGCGCGGGGATACCTCGTGGGTAATGGCCCGGGGTGTGGGATCAAAGCCCACCAGCTGGGTCAACTGGCCGTAGAGACCGAAATCGCCAGCCGCCGGACGATTACCCAGCATGAATTTCTGGTTGGCCAGGTGGTTCTCCATGGCTGCCAGAAAGCGCCGATAGCTGGCATCGATCACCGGCGCAGTGGTGTCATTGGATCCCACAACATACAAACGGCCGACCTGACGATCCGTATAATATTGCTTGAACTGTTGGAGCGCGTCCGGTGGCAGGCTCACATCCACACCCAGCGGCAACTGGGTGCCCGCATTATCCGCGTCCGCTTCAGGGTACCAGCGATAGTGAAACATGTACTTGGTACACCACTCGTCGCCAAAGTCTTCGATCAGGTAATCGATAAAGGCCAGCGCCGGATCGCCAGGCAGCACCGAGCGGCCCGGGTACATCTCTTCCAGACGGCGGGTAATCGGCGTGGAATCACACTCGGCTTTGAGCCCCTCTTTCCCGTCAAAAAAGAAGGTGGGATGAAAAATGGGCTTCGGCTTCTCCACCCCCAGCGCATCACAAACCTGGTCCGGCTGGCCCCATGTCACCGCGTAGGGCACGCGGCGATAGCGCAACAGGGCTACCATCTTCTGTGTATAGGGCGATGCTGTTCCCCCTACCAGCCGGACTACTTCACTCTGTGACGACATTTCTCACCTCATGTATGTGGATTAACATATGTTATGCATCTTGCCTTTTTCTACGATAAGCGACTACAAAGGGCAGTAAAATGAGTATTGTCAGCAGCGTCACTAATACCGGTGTCCGTAGGCGGGTATAAAGTACGTTGATGACCAATTGTTTGTAATTATCGAAACCCGGGGGCACCGGCAGCACTTTGTTGTCGCGGGTATAGCGTTCATAGGCCGACAACATGCGCTGCAGGCGGGCAGGTTCTGTAGAGGAGAGGTCTTCGGTTTCCCCGGGGTCGCGCACGATGTTGTAAAGGTGCCACTGGCCGTCGCTCAGAGGGGTGCGGTGAAATACAATTTTGTAGTCTCCCTGGAACAGCACTGCATGTCCCGCCAGTTCATAGCCCACCGAATCCTCAGGGCCGTAGACACGTTGTGCCTCCTGTCGCAGCAGCGGCCCGAGATCGCGACCAATCATCGGCTCCACCGATCTGCCGCCATAGCGCGCATCGGGAGGCACCACACCAGCGAAAGAGAGCACGGTGGGCGTAATATCAGTGACAAAAGAAAAGGCATGGCTCAATTCACCCTGCACCGGTAGGCTCGCCCCCGCCACGATCAGTGGCACACGCATACCGCCCTCCCCGGCATAAAACTTGTAGTAAGCCAGGGGACTGACAGCGGCGCTGGCGAAGCTGGGGCTGATAGTGTTGTAGCTGCCCTTGAGGCCCAGGCGCTCGTAGTCGGTGTGGTAACCCAGCGCCGCCGGTCCACGCCGCCCCGCAAAGGAGTCGTGATCCTGCGGCCCACTGGCCTCGGCGCCATTGTCGGAAGTAAAGATGATAATGGTGTTGTCGTACTCACCCCGCGCCTTTATGTAATCCACCAGTCGCCCAAGGTGGTAGTCCATAGCTTCGACCATAGCAGCATAAACCGCCATGCGCTTGGCCTGGTAGCGGCGCTGGTCGGCATCCAGTGCGCTCCAGTCGGCGGTAGTCGACATGCGCCCTATGTCACTATCGGCAGGGATGATACCCAGTTCCATAGCCCGTGCCCTGCGCTGCTCCCGCAGTTCATCCCAGCCACCGTCGTAAGCCCCCATGTAGCGGTCGATGAATTCCTGCGGGGCCTGCACCGGAATGTGCACGGCCTGGAACGGCAGGTAAGCAAAGAAGGGCTGGCCGTCCTCGATATTGCTGTCGATGAACTCGATGGTCTTATCCACCAGGAAGCGCGAAGAGTAGAAATCTTCAGGGAGCTGGTATTCCTCGCCGTCGGCGTACCAGTTGGCCTTGTCATACAAAGGGATGTAGGGCCGCTGCTCCCAGTTATCGGCGCCGGAATCCGCCAGGGCTACCGTGCGTTCAAAACCGCGCTGGCTGGGGAGCTTGCCGGGGCCTGCGCCCAAGTGCCACTTGCCCGCCATGTAGGTGTGATAGCCGGCTCCCTCCAACAGGGTGGCCACGGTCACTACATTACTACCGAGTACGCCCTGGTAGTGCGCGTGGCGCTTCTGTTCAGGTGCGAGCATCTCCGGAATATTGGGCACACCAGCAAGGTGCGCGTCAACGCCGGTGAGCAGCATGGCCCGGGCTGGCGCACAGTTGGCCGCCGTGTGGTAGTTGGTAAAGCTCACGCCCTGCTGTGCCAACGCATCGATAGTGGGCGTGCTAATTTCACTGCCATAGGACGCGAGATCAGTAAAGCCAAGGTCATCGGCCAGTACCAGTACGATATTGGGTCGCTCAATCGCTGTTGGATTGGGGGCTTCTATAAGGAATGTTGAATCCTCCGCCAGCAACCCGGTTGGCGCAAGCAGCGCCAGCGCGATAGTTGTATTGCGGAAAAATCGGCCAACCGTCACGGTTCAGGCTTCCTGCGCGAGGCGACGGGAGGCGACAAGCAGGATCACCGCGACCACAACCTCCACACCGATCTGCGATGCCAACGCCGCATCATGTAACAGCCAGGCGATCACGCGACCGACTGCAGTCAACAACAGCAACAGCGCTGGCGGGTAGTACCAGGCGCGGCGCCCACTCACCAGGGCCACCAACATACAAATGCCCAGAGTGAGGAAAAAGCCCGACATATCGCCCACCTGCGAACTGAGCCCTAAGCCCTCGCCCAGTACCAGCCCGAATTCGGGTGCGATTCCGGCAGGATCTATCAGCCAGCGCAGGCCGGTGACTAAAAATAAAACTGCGGGTAACAGTACCAGCACACTCAGTATTTTATTCATTGTGACTTCACTTCCGTTTATTGATTGCGCTCTTTCAGAAACTGTTCGCGGAATCCACCCGATGCACAATTAAGGCGCAATTTTAAACAGATGAAGGCGCAACAGTTTTCATATGTGGCAATATTGTTTACATATAAGGCAATACATTGAGGAAAAGAAGTAACAAAACCACCGAGGACTCGATTGATGGTGGAGGCACACACGGGCGCGACAACACTTCCTGGCATGCCGCGGAGGGCTATGCTCATCTATTCGACACATTTCAGGACTCAACTACGACATGATGAGCTGATGCATCAGAGACCAGAATAAGTTACACCATACTACCTCGGCAACCCGTTATTCCATGCAGTTTCGGACGAATCCAAGGACATTTAAAATCGCGCAACATTGTTTGGAGGCGCTTGTTGGCCTCTCCAAATAGAATTTTTCATAATGCTGGGGTCGGTGGTTCAAGTCCACCCGTAGCTACCATATTATCTCCTCCCAAGTTCTCCCAAGTTGTTTAAACGGCTCGGCTCTACCCAATTAACGGGGGATGGGCATTCATCGTACACGGTTGATAACCCCATCCCACCCGCAGTGAACCAGAACTCTCAACCGATAGTTCTCAAAGTTTCTAAAACCATACGCTCGTCTCGACATCATTTCCATCTTGTTGTGGAAGCCCTCGGTAATGCCGTTGGTTTTGCTGAACCGCCACATGGCAAGGATAGGTCCCATCCAGGATTTCAATGTCTTTGCCAGCGTTCGTAACGGACTGTCCTGTAGCTGTTCCAGCAGCTCAAGATAGCGCGGTAGCTTCCTTCTCGCTCGGCGGGTCTTTAGCAACATAAAACGAATCAGCTTTTGCTTCACGACATACAGCGCTTTCAGTACCGGATAATCAGCTAGGTAGCTCATGAGATTCGTCTGCTGCTCATCTTTTAAACGCCACTGATGCCGGCGCATCAGGCTGATTAAGCCTCGGTTTTTCCTCCCCTCTGGGTCATGCTGCTGCCAGACCTTCATAAAGTGCTGATTGACCAGTCTCACGACGTGGAATCGATCGGCTACAATGGTCGCCTCGGGAAAGTAGCGGCAAGCAATACTACGGTAGGTTTCAGATAGGTCCATGACGACTACTCGGACATTGTCTTTCCCTTCAAGAGCGCGTAAATAGCGGCGTAAACTGGGTTCAGAGCGGCCCAGTTTGACATCGAACACCCTGTGTTTCCTCAGGTCTACAAACGTGGTGGCAAAGCCCTTCTTACGCGTAAAAAAGTGTTCATCAATGCCTAAGACCCGAGGGCATGGCCGGTTGGCCATTTCAGATCGCCTCTGGCCAATATGGTGCTGATACCAGCGTTCGACGGTTGCCGGACTAATGTGATGTGTCCGTGAGAGCTTGCGCTGCGTCACGCCACCATCATGAGCCTCAAAGACTTCCATTCGGTACGCCTCAGAGGCACGATAGCGCGGTCGAATACCCACGAACGCATGGCGGAAGTATCGCCCACACTGATGGCAATGGTACTTGGGCACCCGCAGGTGCAGGGTCATCACCTGGTTGCCCTGGCGGGTGTGCTTCACTGTCCGCTGATGAGTAGCCTTAATCTTTAGGCCACCCCCCCCTGGCAATGCTTGCAGTTGGGCCTGTGTGTGGGCTTCGCCCACACCTCTATGCCTTGGTTACGGTCTACTCGTTCGATCTCTAGGCCAGGCATGCCTATAATTGTTCCTGCGTGGGACATCGGTATTCTCTCCATTAAACGATCTTCGCAAAATCAGTTTAATGAATGCCGGTGTCCCACGTTAATGATGTAGAGCCAACTGACGCAGAGAATCCGATACCAGTTTACTTATCAGCGCCCTCAAAGCTCAATCAGCAACTCACCGCCCGGCTCGGCCGCACGCGACTGACACAGGATCATACTCTGTTCCCGCTGTGCTTTGGACAACACAAAGTCCCGGTGTTCGACATCGCCTTCCAGTACGCGGCACTTACACACGCCACAAATACCATCTGAACACTTGAGGTCCACATGCACACCCGCAGCCACCAGGGCGCCTGCGCCTGTGGTACCGGCAGGCACCTCGATCACTCGGTCACTACCCGCAATGCGCAGGCTGAACTCGTGGTTCTCGTACTCTGGCGTTTCCGGAACGGAAAAATATTCCCTATGCAGTGCCTCATCCGGCCAGCCCTGGCGCTCGCCGGCCTCCAGCACCGAGGACATATAGCGATCGGGGCCGCAGGTATAGAGATGATCGCCCTCACCATAATTGGCAAGCAGCACATTAAGATCGGCGCGCGTACCCTCCTGACTAAAGTGCAGCTGCGCGCGATCCGACCAGGGTGCCTCGGCGATATCCTGCAGGAAGCCCGCGTCGGTTCTTCTGGAACAGGAATAGTGCAATTCGAATTCAGACCCAAGAGCATGCAGTCGGTGAGCCATCGCCAGCATGGGGGTAATACCAATACCACCGCCCATCAGCAAAACTCGTTTGGCACTCTCCTCCAACGGAAAATGGTTAATGGGCCGGGAAACAAATACCTTGCGGCCCTCGGCAAAAATACGATGCATAAGTTGCGAGCCCCCACGGCCCTCCTCTTCACGCAGCACAGCAATCTGGTATACACCGGTATCAGCGGGGTTCCCCGACAGACTGTACTGGCGGAAAAACTCAGGGGCCACCACCACGTCCAGGTGCGCTCCCGCCTCAAATGGCGGCAGCGGGCTGCCGTCCTCGTAGCGCAGTTCATACTTGCTTACCGAATCAGTCATGGCTTCAACTTTCGCCACGTTCAGGCGCAGTACAGGCGCATCGCCTTGTGGCAGTTGATACTCGTGGGCCAGATGCTCAACATCCCCGGCATCCAACCGGGACTGGTACTCCTCGGGGCCAATCAGTTTGTCGTAGGCTTCGATGCCCTCCTCTCGATCCATGGGAAACGGAAAGGGGTAAGGGTCGGGCGCCAGATTGGCGGGATAAACAGCGAGTGTCTGATCCTCGTGGCGAAGGTTCAAATCGGTTTGCAGATCTCGGGATGAGCCCCCGTGAGAGGAAGGCTGATAGGGGCCATCTTCGACCATTTCCAGGTCCCACCACCACTTCTTCAGCGGATTAATACTACCGTGGCCCAGGCGATCATCCAGCGCCGCGAGCTGTTTCGCCGCCGCCGGCACATTAGAAGCCAACCAGCGAAAAGGTGCCTCGGCGAACAGGCCTTCCAGATTCCAGGGACAGGTTTTCATACACCGTCCGCACATGGCGCCTGCGGCCTGGGTGACTCGATAAGTCGTACACTTCTGGCTATCGGACTTCCAGATTTCGTAGCCATTAAACATACGTTTCGGCCCCGCGGTAATGGCCCCGGAGGGACACTCCCGCGCGCACTTGTTGCACTGCTCACAAAAGCTCTGCAGCCCGAAATCGATGGGCTTGTCAAAAATCATAGGCATGTCGGTGGTAATCACCCCGGACTTGAGCCGCGGCCCCAGGAAGGGGTTGAGAATGACCTCGCCGATACGGCTGACTTCACCCAACCCGGACAGCAGCAGTAGCGGCGGCTGCAATACCTCACCGTCCATCACCGTGTGCACGCGCGCGCCGTAACCCAGGTTGCGTATCTGGTCACCGATAATGCCGCCCAGCAGGGAAAAACGCAGATAAGCACGCATGGATTGGGAACAGGCGATCCAGTCATCCCCCGAGGCCCCTTCCATGGTTTCAAAGCCCTGGTCGATAATGACCGAAATAGCATTCGGGTGATACGCAGGCAATGGCTCGCCCACGGCGTCGTGGGAGTAATAGGCCCAGTCGGGACAGCGGGAGATACCTACAGCATCCGCTCCCAGAAAATTCAGCGCCGCCTTAATATTGTCTGCGTTAGTTTGAGCGTCAGTTGCCGACGGCAGCACAGCCTCGGCACTGGGCCCATCTTGCAACAATACAAATGCCCCCAGCGATCGCCGCGCCGAAAAACTGGCCGCACTCTTGCGCACGTAGTTACCGTGGCGCGCAGCATCCTGCGTCGGCTTACCCATGTCGCCAAAAATCGCACGGGCAAACATATCGGTGCGCTTGGGCACCCGTGGAATACGCTGCTCGTCGATCAGTGTGGTGGGCACATCGACGCGCTTGCTTCGCTCGAAGGGCTGGTGGCCATCCCGAAAGAGCCTGCTTTTGTAGGGTACCTGGTTAAAACGATTCTTGGCGACACCCTTCCCCAACCACCAGGTGGGTCCGTGAGTGCGCCAGCGGTCTGCCACAGTAATTTCAGCCAGGGGCTGATCAGGTGCCAGTTCCAGTGTGGTGGTGATGGCGCAGAGCCCGAAACGTGTTCCGGTATAGGGGTTGGTGATAACGGGACCGTGCGGTCCCTGCTCTACCTGTGCGAGCCCCGCCGCAACGGCGAGGCGATTGAGGTCTACCTCACTACAGGTACTGCTGTGCCCCCTGGCTTCGTAGCCCAAAAGACGAATATAGTTAGACAAAATGGCCGCAGTCTCGGAGGCTCGCACACAGGCCCGTTCTGCTTGTGCGTCGTGTATCCAGTCACACCCCACCTCATCCGCTGCAGGGTCTCGGGGATACTCGTACATATAGACGATCGCATGGGTATGGCGTGCGATAGATTTCGGCGGCGCCTCCATGGACTCCTTGAGTTCAGCCATCACAACATCGATGCCTGCAGCCAGAGTTTTAGTCTGCTTGTTTCGCACGATATCGGCGATATCACCCGTATCGGGGTTCTCTAGTGGCTCTGCCAGGAACATATCTGGCGACAATGCACAAATGCCCGCCTGGGAGGCATCCTGGTAGTAACCGAAGGATTTCAAATGCCGGGAGCGCTCGTCGTGGTCCCGCGGAATGACCGCCCGCTCCTTTTTAACCAAGCCATCGCGAATAACATCAAGCATCGCCTGATAGCGGCGCATGGCGTTCACCAGGCTATCAGCTTGCTCCCGGTGAAAGGACAATGCCTGCATGGGTGGTACACAACTGAGATCTGCCGGCCCATTCAGGCGGGGCAGCCTTTCCAGCAGATAAGGGCCTAGATGGAAGGGGCGGTTCTTATGCGAGAATAGTTTCATGCGCACAGGGTAGCCCTACCTCTCTTATATGAAAAATATAATTTCCCTATATTTCTATAGGAAGAGCAGTTCGACTCCCCGGAAATTACGCAATTTCTGTGGCGTGGCAGAAGCACGCACAGGCTATCTCGCGGCACATTGATAATGTTGGGTTCAGCTTATCGCCCATAATTAGCAGGCAACAAAAACTCGAAGGGCGAAACCTCACTGCCTCGCTCACAGGGAACTTCAATAACTACTGGACCCGTCTCCGACTCAATCAATGCCTTTTGCAAAAGCTCTCTTAACTCATCTGCAGAGTTTGCGCGGTAACCGGCCGCCCCAAAACTCTTGGCCAGTGCAACAAAATCGGGATTCTTGAGCTCGGAGCCATGTACATGGCCATCATAGAGATTGGTCTGGTCGCGACGCACATTACCGAAGGCGTTGTTATTAAATATGAGTGTAATCAAACCGATATTGTACTGCACGGCAGTCGCCAGTTCCTGCACACCGAACATAAAACCGCCATCGCCCGCGATAGATACAACAGGGGTATCCGGGTTGGCGATTTTCACGCCCAGGGCTGTTTGAAACCCGTGCCCCAAATTACCCTGATAGCCACAGGTTACAAGTTTTCTCGGCTCATAGAGGGGGAATCCATAATAGGAGGTAAAGCCCACTTGGGAAATTTCCTCCACGATAAAACTTTCTCTGGGTAAGACTTCCCGCATGATATTCAGGTAGGTCATCTGCGGCTGTATTTTTTGGATTTCCTTCTGACTCTCTGCCTTGATATCCAGGAACTGTTTCTCGCGGGATTCCTCACATTCATAATCCGGGCCCAGCTCTTCCAGCAGAGCCTGCACCGCCAGCTGAGAATCGGAGACAATACCCAGGTCACCGCGTAAGCGAACCAGCTGGGTTGGATCAATATCGATACGAATCATTTCATGGTTGGCGATACCGTCCTGCCAACGAAACGCGGGTAGCTCCAGGCGGGTACCAATACCGATCATCAGATCTATTTCAGGGTAATACTTGTAACCCTCCGCACAATTAAAACCGTAAGGTGTGTCATCACCTACAATGCCACGCCCGCCCCTGAAGGCAACAACGGGCGCCTGGATTAATTTAGCGAGCTGCGCCAGCTCCTTGTCGGCATGTACCGCTCCGCTACCGACATAGATCATGGGCGCCTTGGCCTTTTTGATCATTTCTGCCGCCCGCTGGATTTTAGACAGATCGGGTTTAAATTGCGGCGGCGGAATATTCGCCACCTCCATATCAGAATCGATAGTGTGGCCCAGGACATCCAATGGAATTTCCAGTGCTGTTGGCTGTATACGCCCGCTGGTCATATTCCTGAATGCATCGGCTAGCAATGAAGGCGCCTGTTCGGCATGGTCAACACGAGCTGCCCATTTGGTCAGGCTGCGCAGTGTAGCAAGCTGGTCGGGAAGCTCGTGCAGCATGCCATGGCCTACCCCCACGAACTCACTGGGAACCTGCCCGGTAATGCACAGAACAGGGGCGTTGTGTGCAGTACATAGAGCCGCCGTGGTATTTAATACGCCTGGTCCCGGCACCACACAATAGGCAGCGGGCTTCCCGGTAGACTTCGCATACCCATAGGCCAGGTAGGCTGAGCCCTGCTCATGGCGGCTGACGTAAAGCTTGATCTGATCCCGGTACTTATACAAAGCGTCGAAAAACGCATAGGTTTGCGCGCCTGGAATGCCGAAGATTGCATCAACTCCCCTGTCGATCAGTGATTTGACCATAGCCTCTGAGCAGGTAATTTGTGTCATGGAATATCTCTTTGGATTGATGGATTTTCTATCGAGTAAAGCCTGAAGTACGGCAAATATAGCCGCCCCATCAATCAAATAAAAGAATATATATTAGATCTATTTGATCTATAATTTAGATGGACTATTTTCTAGTGATTCAACAAAGTAAAAAGGAGTACCTATGCGCCTGGATATCGGAGCACTTCATGTGCTGAACGTCATCGTCGAAGAAGGAAGCTTCGCCAAAGCAGCCATTAAACTGAATAAAGCCCAGTCTGCGGTTAGCTATCAGGTAAAAAAACTGGAGCAACACCTGGGTATGGAGGTGTTTGATCGCGACAAGTACCGCGCTGAACTCACCCCCGGCGGGCGAGTCGTATGGGGTGAGGGCATGCGCATTTTGCAGCATGCCAGCCGCATCGAAACACTGGCCTTGCGCTACGGCCAGGGATGGGAGCCCCGGCTCGATCTTGTGATCGATGGCTCCCTGCCCATCGAGCCCGTGATGCGGGCGCTCAAAGTCATGTCAGAGCGCGAAGTACCCACTCGAATTCAGGTCAAGACAGAGTTCTTGGGTGGCGTACATTTACGCTTTGAACAGGACAAATCTGACATGATGCTGGTCAAGGAATACACGCCCAGCCCTACTCTGGTAGCACAGCCTCTGTCGTCAACGACAATAATACTTGTGGCCTCAAGGGAGCACGCACTGGCCGGACAAGCCCGGATAGCACTCGAGCAACTGTACGACTATGTGGAACTGACCATCCACGACTCCAGTGACCCCGAAAAACAAACACTGGACTCATTGCAGTTTGGTGGAGATCGCGTATTTTTCTTGAGTGATTTTAACAGTAAAAAACGTGCATTAATGATGGGGTTGGGTTTTGGCTGGATGCCCGGCTTCCTGATTAACGAAGAACTCTCTAGCGGCGAATTGGTCGAGCTCAAGTATCAGGGCGGCTCACGCCATACGTTTACCCCACAACTGGTTTACCCCTCCAATAGACCGCTGGGTAAAGCCGGAGAAATTATGGCGGACTTAATCAAGGAAGAGTTCTCCCTGACAACCGATAGCGACTTGAGCCAGGAACTCGCCAGAGACATCTTTTGAAAAGATGTTACGGTCCTTCGAATTACAGTCGCTTTTTTACACCTTGATACTAACGTACACTGTCGGCCATTTTTATGATCGCGGTTACTACAGTTGGTAAGATCAAATCTAAGGGGGTTGAGGATGCGTAAGCACGTTTTACTTTTGGGCATAGCGGCATTGCTGGCAAACACACCGGCGACAGCGCAGACTGATGAAACGCTGAAAACCATCGCCGACGACTATTGGGCCTATCGGCTTGATCAGTATCCGGAACTCGCTTCGTCACTCGGTGTGGCCGATCCGCTGGGCAAAGTGACCGACGCGAGCCTGGAGGCCGAAGATAATCGCGTTGCCAAGGCTCGGATGTGGTTGAAGCAGTTGAATGCAATCGATGTTTCCGCCCTCAACGAGGACGACAAAACCAATTACGGCATATTGCACCGCAGCTTAGCCGAACAAATAGAAGCCAACAGCTTTGGCCAGCGCGCAATTAACTTTACCAATCGTGGCGGGTGGCACCAAAATTTTGCCAGCATGCAAAATAACCTGCCATTTCGCACTGCGCAGGATTACCAAACCTATAACAACCGCCTCAAGCAGTATGCCAGGGTCAATGATCAATCGATTGCGGTGTCTGATCAAGCGCTGGCGGGCGGTTATGTACAGCCCTGTGTTTCAATGGTGGGATATGAAACCAGCATTTCCGGGTTGATCAAAGAAGACCCACAGCAGTCACGTTTCTATGAGCCCTTTAAACGCAAGCGGCCGGATGCGATTGATGCGGAAGCATTTGAACAGCTGGCAATGAGTGCATCGACGACGATCACCACTGTGATCAATCCGGCGCTGCAAAAACACCTGACATGGTACAACAGTAAATACGCTCCGAATTGCGCAGAGCAGCCGGGTGTGTCTGCGCAGCCTGGCGGCGACAAGTATTACGATTTCCGCGTGCGTCAAATGACGACGACCCAAAAATCTGCCGATGAAATTCATCATATCGGAGCTTCCGAGGTTGCGCGTATCCGGGCCGAAATGGTCTCCGTTGCTAAAGAAGCGGGGTATAACAGCCGCGAGGCTTTTATTGAGCATCTACGCACTGATCCCAAATATTACGCCAAAACCCCCGAAGAATTGATGGAAAAAGTAGCACGGGTTACCAAAATTATCGACGGGAAAATACCATCCGTAATCGGAAAGCCCGCACGACTTCCCTATGGTATCAAGAAGATTCCTGCCGAAACCGCAGAAGGTACAACGACCGCTTATTACAATCCCGGATCACCCGATGTGGGCATTGCTGGCTTTTATTATGTGAATACATCCAAGTTGGATCAGCGTCCATTCTGGGAAATCCCCGCGCTGAGCGTTCACGAAGCAGTCCCCGGTCACCACCAGCAAATTGCGTTACAGCAAGAGCTCGATATGCCTGATTTTCGCAAGAATGGCGCGTTCTTCACAGCCTTCGTCGAAGGTTGGGGGCTCTACTCAGAACGTCTCGGCATCGAGATGGGACTTTATGATACGCCGGCAAAAGATATGGGCCGTTTATCCTATGAAATGTGGCGTGCCTGCCGTCTCGTTGTCGATACCGGCATCCATAGCAAGGGCTGGAGCAAACAGCGCGCGATTGACTTCATGACAGATAATACCGCGCTTAGCGAAGCCAATATTGAAGCGGAAGTAAATCGCTATATTTCGTGGCCCGGTCAGGCTCTGGCCTACAAAATGGGCGAGCTAAAGATTCGTGAGCTACGTGCAAAGGCCACAGAGACCCTTGGCGATAAGTTCGACCTTCGTGAATTTCACGATGTGGTGCTGGGTCAGGGTGCGGTGCCGCTTGATATGCTTGAGGATCAAGTTAATCGCTGGATTGAAAATAAAAAGGAAGGCTAGGACAATCGATAGTAAGAGCGAACAACTAGCGTCTGGGCAAGCCATGAATTGGCACCCGAAGCTCCAATGAGCAGCGAAAGGCTATTAATGAACGTCCTCCTCCCTAAAAAATAGTGAAGCTTGGCGAATCAATCAATATCTTCAAACTCAATTCTCTCAAAGTCCAGACTGTTCTCAGGCGGAGCCCCGCTAATGGCCGCAACGACTGCCCACTTTCGTAGCAGAATATAAGCGAAGCAGGCGAAGTAAATGGCGATGACCAGTGCACCCACCCACTGAATTTCAAGAAAGTCGAGACGAAACAATAAGGTCAGTGCACACAAGGCAAATACATTGCACAAAAAATAGTTGCGCAGCCCCAGACGCTTCACGGTTAAGCCAAGATTGTCCGTGTACAGACGAATGAGGGAGTCCAGCGAGTTGACGACCATCAGTATCCCAACAGAAATCATCGCAATACTGACCAAACTCGTGATTGCGCGCCCCTGCTCGTGCAGGTGGTACAGCACTGTAAACCAGACTCCAATTGCAATAGACGGCACAAACAGCATGACACATAGCAACTGCCAGGTCCGAATGCCGCTGACAAAACGCGCCGTAAACTGTCCTATCATGATACTCCAGGCGAACCACCAGTAAAGATAAAACTCGTGGTACGCGTTGATGGGCAAAACAAAGCGGTGCAGGTTACTAAAGTATTCCCCCATCAAACTCCCGGTACTAAAAAAGTCAGCCGGTGTACTACCATCACCCAGAAAAGCAATCCCCCACATACCTACAACCAATAACCCAAACAGCCATGTGGAAGCCAGGCTGAGTAAGCGCACGTATTTGATTTCGCTACTGGAATACACAGCTAAAGCAATGGCGGCAAACACTGTCCCGTAAAATATGGGCTGCACCGTCTCTCCATCACCCAGCTGTGGTAAATACCAGGGGAGATTCGCCAACAGCAGATAGGCGGTGAAAGCACAGGTGCCGATAATCACAAGGTTATTAACCAGTTTTACCAACACAATTTCAAAAAACTTTACCTGTGGCTCAATAATGCAAAAATAGAAACACGTTAGAAAGTAGAAACCCCAGATTAAGAAGGCCCAAAAGCCAAACTCTATAGCGAGAGGGTTGGCAAACCCATACTCAGGGTTTGCTGCGGTGTCTGCGTAGCCAGCAAATTCGGTCAGAGGAAACATGATCAGGCCTACGTCCAGACCGGAGGTAAATAGAATCGCGATAAAGGTAAACGTATGAACGGGTGTAACGCCGATACAAGCCACCGAGGGCCATCGCAGTAGAATAAAGGCAATAGCAGCAAAGCTGAATATCAATCCTGCAGACAACCAGAGAGTCATCATTGTTGTTCGCGCTCCACGCCAGTAACGCAGCGCGTGGGTTGGCCTGGTCGCTGCTGGGAGGCCCACTGGCTATCCATCACCACCGGCGCATCCGAAGGCGGTAAGGTCAATTTGCCAAGAATCATATCGGCCGCCCGCTCTGCGACCATAATAGTTGGGGCATTGAGATTACCATTGGTAATGCTTGGAAAAATGGACGAGTCCACAACACGCAGGCAATCAATACCATGGACCCGCGTCTGGGGGTCAACAACTGACATCTCATCAGTACCCATCTTGCAGGAGCAGGAGGGGTGATAAGCGCTTTCGGCTGCGCGGCGCACAAAAGCATCGATCTGCTCATCGGTCTGCACTGCCACACCCGGTTGAATCTCCTCTCCCCGATATTCGTCCAGCGCGGGCTGATGCATGATTTCTCGTGTTAAACGAACACAGTCCCGAAAGCCCTCGCGGTCTTTATCGTGTTGCAGGTAGTTAAAACAGATTTTGGGTGGCTCGCTCGGATCCCCCGACTTCAAATGTACGTAGCCACGACTTAAGGGTTTATTATGCCCAATGTGAACCTGAAAGCCGTCGCCATCAAACGCCTCGCGACCGTCATAGCGCATCGCTGCCGGCAAGAAATGGTACTGCAGGTCAGGCCATTCAACATTCGCTTTAGAACGTATAAAACCGCATGACTCAAAATGGTTGGTGGCGCCCAAACCATTTCGCAGCAGCACCCAGCGCATGCCAATCAACAACTTATTCCACCAGTTAAGGCTGCCATTGAGCGAGACAGGCTTGGTGCAGCGAAACTGAAAATAAAATTCAAGATGATCCTGCAGGTTCTCTCCCACACCCGGTAGCTCGTGGGCGACTGGAACACTCGCCGCTTCAAGCACCTCGCGGCTGCCAATTCCCGAGAGTTCCAGAAGGTGCGGCGAACCTATGGAGCCTGCGCTAAGAATGACTTCGCGCGTGGCCTGTACTTCCTGAACTTTGCCCCGGCGGGAAAAGCGCACTCCGCTGGCCTGCTTGCCGTCCAGTAATACCTTATGCACCAGGGCATCGCTAATCACCGTAAGATTTGAGCGTTTCATCGCAGGTCGCAGATAGGCATTGGCAGCAGACCATCTAACACCGTTTTTGACCGTCATATGCATGGCGCCAAAACCTTCCTGCTGCGCACCATTACAATCTTCCGTTGCCCAGTACCCCGCTTCAACTCCGGCGCTAACAAACGCCTTATACAATGGGTTGCGCATGTTATTGCCGTTATTGACATTCAGCGGGCCAGCGTCGCCGCGATAGGCATCGCCGCCAAACGCCCAGTTCTCTGCTTTTTTGAAGTAGGGTAAGACGTGCGCGTAATCCCAACCAGTTGCGCCCCGCTCTGCCCACTCGTCGAAATCTCTGGCGTGGCCGCGCACATAGACCATGCCGTTAATCGAGGAGGAGCCGCCCAGAACCTTGCCCCGGGGACAGTGCATTCGCCGGTTGTCCAAACCGGGTTCCGCTTCGGTTTCGAACTGCCAGGCGTATTTTTTTGTGCCCATTGGAATGGACAGTGCTGTGGGCATTTGGATAAACAGGCTGCGGTCGCTGCCGCCTGACTCCAACAATAGCACCGAATGCTCGCCGCTCTCGGTGAGGCGATTCGCCAACACACAGCCCGCAGAACCAGCGCCCACTATGATGTAATCGTATTGCGTGGACTTCACCGTTTTGCGCTCACACATGACCCCGTCAAAAGGGGCTCTCAATGGGATTCATCCCAACGTAGACAGACTTAAGCTGAGTGTAGTGTTGCAGTGTAACGCGTCCGTTTTCGCGGCCAATACCAGAAAGCTTATTGCCGCCTACCGGCATCTCCACGGGGGACAAACCATAGCTGTTTATCCAACAAATTCCCGCTTCAAGTTTGTGCGTCACACGATGAGCACGCTGAATGTCTTGTGTGAACACGCCTGCGGCGAGCCCTGTGTCGACATTGTTTGCCCGCGCGATGACGTCGTCCTCATCACTAAAAGTCAAAATGGACATCACCGGGCCAAATATTTCCTCTCGCACCAGAGTCATATCATCAGTGCAATCGGTAAAGATAGTGGGCGCTACAAAGAAGCCCGCTTCAGCACCTTCAGGTTGCAGGGCACAGCCCCCCTCCAGCAAAGTGGCACCTTCTGCAAGCCCACTTGCGATATAGCCCAGTACCAGCTCCTGATGCTCAGCGGAAATTAGCGCACCGAAGTTTGTTCGCGCATCCATAGGATCACCGGCTTTGATATTCTCACGCGTACGCGCAAGCAGACGATCAACAAAGGGCTGAAAAATATCTTCATGTAAGAACACGCGCGTACAATTGGTGCAAATTTCACCCTGCGTATAGAAGTTTCCCAACATTGCAGCGGAAACAGCGTCCTCAATTTGTGCATCCTCGAAAACAATAAGCGGCGATTTACCACCCAGTTCCATGGTCACATCCTTGAGGGAGGTTGCAGCAGCGGCCATGACTTTTTGACCTGTGCCCACCTCGCCAGTAAAGGAGACTTTGGCAATGCCAGGGTTGAGTGTCAGCCACTGCCCCACCTCGGCAGCGCCCTGCACCACGTTAAACACGCCAGGGGGCACCCCCGCTTCCACAAATATTTCAGCCAGTTTGATAGCGCCCAGGGGAGTTTCCTCGGAGGGCTTGAAGATCATCGCGTTACCACAGGCCAACGCGGGAGCAGATTTCCAACACGCAATCTGCAGTGGGTAATTCCACGCACCGATGCCCGCACAAACACCCAGGGGCTCTCGGCGCGTGTAGAAAAAATCCCCACCCAAATCCTGCTGCGTCCCTTCAACCGAGGTAGCCAAAGCAGCGAAGTATTCGATTGCGTCGGCTCCGCTGACAACATCAACGGCCACCGCTTCCTGCCAGGGCTTACCGGTGTCTCGAACTTCTACCGCGGCCAGGTCGTCGTTGCGCTCTCGCAGTAAGCTCACGGCTCGGTACAGAATACGGCTGCGATCAAAAGAAGACATGGCTGACCAAATGGAGAAGCCCTGCTTGGCACTGTCTAAAGACGCCTGCAGTACTGCCTCATCGGCAATCTCAACCTGATAAATAATTTTGCCGGTTCCGGGATTAACGACAGGAAAGGTCTTGCCGCTGCTGTTGGCTAAACTGCGACCATGAACATAGCTTTGGTGAACGGGTACTGCGTGGGTCATACGCTAAAAGCCCTGGTAGATTGTCTGTCATTCGAAACCATACTGGTTCGAGCCCGCGTATGGCGAAGAAGTTACAGACAAATACTATCAGAAAGTGATTTTTGCCGCTTCGGAAGCCGTAGAATCTCTGGACTAAAAGTCTCCCGGGAGGGAATTGAGCTATGGCAAGTGTTTGGCTCCTTCTGCTGGGCCGTGGCCACACTGCAAATGACCAGCGCCTGTTACCACGCGCCTGTTACCACGCGCCTGTTACCACGCGCCTGTTACCACCCCCGGCGCTAGACCGGAGGCTAGCCCTCACGCAAAGTGGGGATCAACTCCTTCGGCGTGCCCTGTCGAAGCAGCTTCCCTTGGGACATTTCCAGAATCAGGTCATAACGCTCCAGGCTCTCTAGTCTGTGCGCGATGGTAATCACCGTCTTTTTGTGTAAAACGGTATGCATTAAACGCTGTATCAGCTCATCCGTTTTCCTGTCCAATGAACTGGTCGGTTCGTCCATCAAAATATATTGCTTATCGAGAAGTATCAATCGAGCGATACACAAGAGCTGGCGCTCACCGACGCTGTAATCTCTGCCACCTTCCAACACCTCTGAGTCGAGTTCTACGTTAAGGTCGACAGTGCGCAATACTGCCCTCAGCTGATCGTCTGACACATCCATTAAATCGCCAAGAAGATTGAAGCGGATAGTTCCGGCGAACAGGTACGGGTCTTGGGGAACCACTCCAAAATGACCACGCAGACAATTTATGTCAACTGAAAAAATAGACTCTCCACCAATTCGAATATCTCCATTCTGGTGATAGACCATACGGAATAAAGACTGCATAAGACTGGATTTTCCAGCACCCGTGCGCCCTACAACTCCAACCTTCTTCCCAGCGGGAATTCGTACACTCAACTCGTTTAGCACACACGGAAGATTAGAGCGGTATGACATCGAATAAGCATCAAACTCAATATCCCCTGACAGGGTTTTACTCTCTGCGGGGCCGCCGGCATGAAGCCTGGACTCCTGTGTGGTCTCATCGGGCAGGTCTATCATAAAAAAAGCTCGGCGCGCATGAGATGCGGTTTCACCTAAAAAGGACATATCCCAGGCTAGACCAAAGAAAATATGATTTAGGTTAAATACCGCTGTTATAACAACAGCTGCCAATGTACTGGTGATAAGACCTGCCTGTAACCCATAAACCAAAAAGGCATAGACAACAATGGCATAGAAGGAGGAGATAATACCCATCCACAACATGCCCCAGCTCATGATCCGACAATAAAATAGCTGGATATTCATCGAATCGCCAAACGCCTTGTAGATTCGTTCGAGCAGGTTCTTCTGTCGATTGTATAGCGTAAAAATTGTCCTCCCTTCTATCAGGTCTGTTTCCCGGTGCAATGCCTCGCCTATTTTTACCGCTCGCAATTCGCGTGCGTGACTCATCATAGGTGCCAATTGCAGTTGCAAAGCAATGTAAATGAATACCACGGGCACTATAAGCAAACCAGCAACGGGGTTGGCCACCATAATAAGTACGCCAACGCAGGCCACTTCCGCCAAACCATTCAAGGTGTCCCCCAAAGACATTACGCCATCCAGCCGAAGCATGCCAAAATCGCCCAGCAAACGGTTAATCAAACGGCCCGAGGGATTCTGATCAAAAAAGGTCGTTCGCACATGAGAAATAGAACGCATCATATCCGCTTGAATGTTCTGGGTAGACCAATGCCCCGACAATTCAAACAGAACCCAAGCCAGCGTTCGGAACAACATGGCAAGCAGCGTTAGCAACACAAGCGTTGTCAAAGTGCTGGGAATATTCAACTGCCAGTTGAATAGGGTGTGTGATACTTCACAAGCGCTGCCGCTCTCACACGATACAATTTCTCCGACAAACCAAAGAAAGTATGGTGGAACCGCAGCGGCGAGCAGTATGGCCAACATCGTAGGAATGAAGACCTTTTTGAGCAGTGTCAAGCTGGACACAAACCGAATCAGTGTTCGAATGTTGTTCTGCTCAGCCGAAACCTCCTCTGCCGTCACAAAGTTTTTCTGATTCATGACGCCTCCTCCTCACCCTGTGAATTGCTGACGCCGTTCTCCAGCTCAAAATCCCCGGCGTTCAGGTGCTGGTTGAACTGTGAATCGGGATTATCCATTAATGCTCCAGGATCTCCATCCTCAATAATATGACCTTCATCCAACACCAAAAGACGATGGGTCTGCTTTAACTCATTGAGTCGGTGACTGCACAACATAAATCCTTCTGGAACAGTGCGCAGGTTACGCATTAAGGTCTCTTCAGTATCAACATCGACAGCGCTCAGGGGATCATCCAAAATCAGATAGGGCCGCCCCGAATACAATGCCCTTGCAAGATTGACTCTCTGCTTTTGACCACCCGAAAGGTTTACACCGGTTTCGCCCACCTCCTCATACAACCCCGATTCCCAGTGAGAAATATCTGCCTCCAGCTCCGCCATTCTCAGAGCCTGCATAACATCGATCTCCGGCTCGTCGGTGGCCAGGGCGATGTTCACCGCCAGACTGGCGTTCGAAAGATAAGCTTCCTGAGGCATATACCCCACACAGCATCGATAACGCTTGTAGATATTTTTGTGCCACAGATTTGCTCGTACTCCGTTATCAAACTCTACGAAAATTGATCCCGATGTTGGCTTTATCTCAGCGCACAGCAGTTTTAACAAGGTTGACTTACCCGCCCCAACCTTCCCGATTAAACTGACGTGTTCAGATAAGGACAAAGTAAGGGAGACATCATTTAGAACAAACGATTCTTGCCCTTCATAACTAAAGCTCACATGCTCGAAAGACACGCTTTGGGGTTTCGCTGACTCCACTGACTTACAATGATCATCCAGCAGCTCATCTGTAATGTCCCGGTATTGAACCAACTTGTTTATTCGATCTACACAAGCTGCAGCCAACGCATAATCGATAAACAGATTGGGCAACCAACGTATGTAGAGAGTAATGTGGTTGAGCATCCAGATACTGGCGAACAGGTCGACGAGGTCGTCGCTCTTACCCCAATATTGATTAGCCCAGATTAGCGTAATAATAGGGAACAACCACCAACTAACACTGACACCAAAATTGATTAGGCTCACAGCATGCTGTTTTGTTGCCTCAACGATTAACTGCCGGACATGCCCGGCAACTTTTAACCGCATGAGCTTTTCCCAGCCAAGAAAACGCAACAACCGTACATTCGTTACCCACTCGCCCACCACGGTAGATAAGGTGTCTTCCTCAGCCTTAATCAGGCGCTCCTTTTTGTGTACGTACCGTCCCAGGTAAAAAGCTAAAGGCATGGCGCCAAAGCCCACTACGATCGCAATTACACCGGGTAACCCCATAGTAAGAACGATTGCAGGTCCCAGAATAATCAAGGCAAGCAAACAGGGAACGGCATTTCGAGAAATGCCGTGTAGCAGGTCGGAAATTCGATACACATCAGAAGAGATGAGGGTTTTTAAATTTCCCGAGGAAAATTCATCCGAGGACATCTGCCCCATCTTCAGCAACTTTGCGTTCACCCGCAGGGTTACAAACGTACGAGTGCACACCAGAAGCTGGCTCTGCAACAAAGCACTCCACGAGTTAACAGCAGCCCTGGCAAGCAGTGCAATACCGTAAAAGACCAGAAGCCAAACCGCTGCTGTTGGACTAGTGTTTTCCTTCAACAGATTCTGGCTTGCGAGCACAGCCGCAAGTATAAGAATTGTCATGGCTGTCTTCCCTAGAACGAGCATTCCAAGGTGCTTTTTATAAGTGAAAACAAAATCGCGCCAGAAAGAGCCACTCATCAATACATCGGGTGACTCCTCACGAATTTGGGCGAATTCCCCGGCAAGCTCCCCTGGCATTGATTGGGAACCTACCTCAGTAATTTTCAGAAACTCTCGTTTTAGCCGCGCTGGGTTTGCCAGCAGTGTCAGCTTGACCACGTTCTACCCCTGTACTATCTGAACATGTTATTCCCAGGGATAAAAAAACCCCGGGAGACTTTGCCTGCCGGGGTTTTTATGATTCTCCGGAAGGCTTCTTGAATAAAAACCTACCGAATAGTGGATAATTCGTCAGGTCAAATGGTTAATACCAGCTATCAAACTTGAATAATGGCTGCAGGAACCACCAAACTCCGGACGCAGGTATGCCGCGTACGCTGTTTTGAAGGTGATTACAGTTGGCAACATAAATTTCACGAATTGTCCCTGAATTAGAATCTGACGAATATGTTATGCCGATCTAAAATTATTACAAGAGGAAATAAATCACAAGTCAGGATATCGGGATATCGGGATAGACGGTACTGGCAAAAACACCCCAGGCGTTGCGGTGGGGCAATTGATGCCAGCGGGGATTATGGGTATTACATAAGTGGCAAATATCCGCTGCACCTCCTTGTACCTTTGCAGTACACGACCCATCATTTGGAAAAATGTCGCCGACCTTGTAGTCTCTACGGCTATGACAGCCTTTAACTTGGTCAGAAAATTCACCTGGTTGTTATGTATACCGAAAAGGAGTCAAGCAGGTGAACCTGAATCAAGTCACATTACCCGTCGATGACATGGACAAAGCCACGGAGTTTTATCGTAGGATGGGCTTCCTACAAATAGTTGATACACAGCACTATGCTCGCTTCGAGTGCACAGAAGGCAATTCCACATTTTCGCTGAGCCTGGACGAAAGCGAACAAGAGAACGCCTCGATAATTTACTTTGAACACAAAGATCTGGATGAGCTTGTTCTAACGCTCAAGAAGAAGGGGATTGAGTTCAAGCAAGATCCTACTGATATGCGCCATTTGTGGCGTGAAGCGATCCTAATTGACCCGTCGGGAAATAAAATAAAGCTTTACTGGGCAGGAGAGAACCGCTTACACCCTCCATGGCGTGTGGAGCGGAGCGCATAACTAATATTAGCACCAGCGCTCCTCGAGTATGACTCAAAGAAGACATCGGTATATCCTCGTTGAAGACCGACCAAGCTATTCAGGAAACAAGGAAAAGTAATGAATTTTGAAATTCCCGCACACACTACCGCCTTTCTCGACGAAGTAGATGCATTTATACAGAACAAGATCAAACCGCTAGAGGAAACGGATGACAACATTCGCTTCTTCGACCATCGTCGGGAGGATGCCCGCACTGACTGGGAACGGCAGGGCCTACCCAACGAGGAGTGGGAGTCTTTACTGCGAAAAGCCAAGGATCTTGCGATAGAAGCTGGGATTTTTAACTACCCCTTCCCCACCGAGTTTGGTGGTCGCAATGGCGGCAATTTGGACATGGCGATTATCAGGGAACATCTCGCGGCGAAAGGTCTTGGTCTGCACAATGACCTGCAGAATGAGCACTCCGTAGTTGGCAATAACATCGGCCTTCTGCTGATGCTGAAATACGGCACCGAACAGCAGAAGGCCCAATGGCTGAATGGAATGACCACCGCGTCCCAGGGTTTTGCCTTCGGCATCACCGAACCCGAACACGGCTCCGATGCCACCCATATGGAAACCAGTGCGGTGCGCGATGGTGACGACTGGGTTATCAATGGCGAAAAAACCTGGAATACCGGTGTGCATATTGCCCACGCAGACATGGTCATGGCTCGCACCTCGGGTAAGCCCGGCGATGCTCTGGGTATCACCGCTTTTCTGGTTCCCATGGAGGCTCCCGGCCTGAAGATTGAAGAATACCTTTGGACCTTCAACATGCCCTCGGACCACGCCCGCGTCTCCTTCACGGACGTACGTGTTCCAGGCAGTGCCATTTTCGGTGGCGAAGGCAAAGGATTGATGGTTATCCAGCACTTCTTTAACGAAAACCGTATTCGCCAGGCGGCGTCCAGCCTGGGCGCAGCACAGTACTGCGTGAACGAATCGGTGCACCACGCCAACCAACGCAAACCCTTTGGCAAACCACTGGCGTCCAATCAGGCAATACAGTTTCCGTTGGTAGAACTGAATACGCGCTGCGAGATGCTGCGGGCCCTGATACACAAGACAGCCTGGCTAATGGATCGCGATGGGGCCTTCTCAGTCTCAGACAAGGTCTCTATGTGTAACTACCAAGCGAATCGACTCTGCTGTGAAGCAGCTGACTTTGCCATGCAGGTTCATGGCGGCATGGGTTATTCTCGCTACAAGCCCTTTGAACATATCTATCGCCACCATCGCCGCTATCGTATTACCGAGGGGGCAGACGAGATCCAGATACGCCGCGCCGCCGGTTATCTGTTTGGCTTTATGAAGCAACAAAAACCCAAGGGGGTGAGCTGACCTCCATGGCAAACGAATTTACAGCTACACTTGAAAAGGTATTGTCTCGAGAGCTGATTGGGTTCAAGTCTCTAAAATCCTGCGAACAATTGACTGCTGGAGCAAGTCAGGAAACCTATCGCGTATCCGTTGAAATTTATTCTGCTGAAAGCGATTCCTCTGAGAATCCCTGCGTTGAGCAACAACTGGCCCTGCGGCGCTCTCAACCTTCTATAGAATCCGATTCAAGTGTCGGCAGTATAAGTCTAGCCACAGAAGCACGCCTATTTCAGTTAGCGGGTGCGGCGGGGATACCCGGTCCAGGCATATGCTATGTGCTGCAAGTAGACGACGGCTTAGGCAGTGGTTTTATAATGGACTGGCTGCACGGAGAAACCCTGGGTCAGCGCATTGTACGCTCGGAAGAACTGACCGCAGTGCGGCCGCGTTTGGCTCGCGAATGTGGACAGATCCTCGGTCGTATCCACGCATTGGATTGGAAAACAGCGGGTCTTTCGGGCGAGTTACCCGAAGTAGACCCCGCAGCTCTGGTCGAGGAGACGTGGGCTTACTACCGTGACTTCAATGTGCCGGTGCCCATGATCGACTACACCTGGCGATGGCTGCGCTGCAATCTTCCCAATGCGTCACGCAGCGCACTGGTGCATGGAGATTTCCGAAATGGCAACTTGATGGTAACAACCCATGGTATCAACGCAGTGCTGGACTGGGAGCTGGCTCATATTGGCGACCCGGTACGCGACCTGGGATGGCTGTGCGTGAACTCGTGGCGCTTTGGCATCAGCACATTACCCGTGGGTGGCTTCGGAGAAATCGACGATTTACTCGCTGGATATCGTGAAACCTCAGGTCTGGATGTTTCGCGGGAAGAGCTTGAGTTCTGGCAAGTGTTTGGCTCCTTCTGGTGGGCGATGGCCACACTGCAAATGGCCAGCGCCTGGCGCTCGGGAGATACCCCAAGTCTAGAGCGTCCCGTTATTGGCAGACGCTCTTCAGAAGCACAGATGGACTGCGTCAACTTGCTTATTCCAGGAGCATTCGTACTGCCTGCCCTGGATGAACCGATTTCACAGGGCACTCAATTACCTATGCCTGCCGAATTATTGACTGGCGTAGCAGAATTCCTCAAACAAGAAGTGGCAGAAAAACTTGATCAACACAATGGCTTTCTCGCTCGAGTAGCGGCAAACTCTTTAGGTATCGCCCAGCGGGAATTTCAGTGTGGCAACGAATTGGCAAGCGGGGAACAACAGCGCTTGCAGAACCTGCTGGGACAGACCGGCGAGTTGAACGATTTGCGCTGGGAATTAGTCAACCGATTGAGATCTGACATGCCGCTAGACACCCCCGGCCTGGCAGACCACTTACGCCAGAGTGTGGCTGGACAGCTAGCGATAGACCAACCCCGTTACTCCGCCCTGCAACAACCCCAAACCTAATTCCCAGACCCAAGGAGGTCCTGCAATGTTGTCAGAAACCATGCCTTATGAGAAAAAATTTGCCAGTGTAAATGGCAAACAAATCGCCTACGTAGAGGAAGGCAGTGGCGATCCGATTGTTTTGTTACACGGCAATCCAACATCTTCATTTTTGTGGCGTAATGTAATACCTGAACTGGTGAAGTCCGGCCGGGTCATCGCACCAGACCTGATCGGACAAGGAGACTCCGAAAAGCTCCCCGCTAGCGATGGCCCCGAACGTTACTCACTGGAAGTAGCTTACAGTTACGTGGATGGCCTACTCGAGACCATTGGCGCCAACCAAAATGTCACTTTGGTGATTCACGACTGGGGTAGCGCAATCGGATTTCTCTGGGCCATGCGCAATGCCGCAGCAGTGAAAGGAGTGGCCTACATGGAGGGTATTGTAAAAGCCGTGAGTTGGGCTGATTGGCCTGAGGGTGCAGTTGGAATATTTAAAGGTTTTCGTTCTGAAAAAGGTGAGGACCTCATTCTAAATCGCAATATGTTCATCGAGGCCGTGCTTCCCACCTCGGTCATCCGCACACTTAGCGAGACAGAAATGGATGCTTATCGCGCGCCCCACCCCAACCCCGATGATCGTCAGCCTCTACTAAACTGGCCACGACAAATACCCATAGACGGTGAACCGAAAGATGTTGTCGCCCTGGTAGACCAATACAGTGCCTTTATGGCCGCCAGCAAAACACCCAAACTATTCATCAATGCCGACCCGGGTTCTATCCTGGTCGGGCCACAGCGCGAATTTTGCCGCAGCTGGCCAAACCAGCAGGAAGTTACGGTAAAAGGCCTGCATTTTATTCAGGAAGATTCGCCGTTTGAAATTGGCCAAGCTGTGGCCAATTGGCTGAAAGAAATCTAATCTACCGCTCATTAAATACAACAGAAAAGGAACCTAACAATGTCAGACTTACCCGTTTATGTAATTGCCAACCTTGTTCCGCACGAAGATGCATCAGGCTATAGAACCTATGAGAAGGGGTTTTTCCCAATCTTGAAAAAACATGGTGGCACATTCATTACCTATGACGACAATATCAAACACCTGGAAGGGTCCGAGCCCAGACCCGGTCGCATTATCATTTTCCAATTTCCCTCAGAAGCCATTGCCCAGGCTTGGTACGACGACCCCGAATATCAGGCTTTGTCAGAACACCGCAGAGCGGGTGCAGAGCTCAAGTCGCTGACCATCGTACATAGCTTGCCGCCGCGAAAATAATCGCTGCAAAAACAGAGGCATGGGTTACGACGCCCCTGCCTCTACTTTGAGCTCAGTTCTGACTCCAGCTGCCTACTGGTCGCCTCGGGAGAACTGGTACCACGTGCCAACAGACTGTACGCAACGGGAATGACCAGCAGGGTGATCACGGTTGCACACAGAACACCACACATGACCACCACACCTATTACGGTTCTCGCCTCATGCCCCGGCCCACTGGCCAGCACCAGGGGCAGTGCGCCCATGACTGTAGTGATTGCCGTCATCATAATGGGACGCAGGCGCGTGGCAGAGCCCTGCAACAAGGCATCTTCAAAAGCTACTCCCTGATCGCGCAGCTGATTGATAAATTCGACGATCAGAATGCCATTCTTGGTTGCCAGACCCACTAGCACAATCAGACCGACCTGAGAATATATGTTCAGGCTCTGGTCAAACAACAACAAACCACCCAAACCACCGATAAGGGCCAGTGGCACCGTGAGCATAATGACAACTGGATGCACCAGGGATTCGAACTGCGCCGCCATCACCAGATATACAATCAGAAGCGCCAAGCCAAAGGTCATAAGCAGGGATGAGCCCGCCTGCTGATACTCCAGGGATTCACCTTTGTAGTCTATCGATGCACCCTCCGGCAATTGGGTTCGCACCAGGTTTTCCAGATAAGCCAAAGCCTCCCCGAGCGAGTATCCCTCGGCAAGGCCCGCGGTGAATGTAATGCCCCGCACACGGTTATAACGGTGCAGGGTGCCCGCGTCGGCCTGTTCACGCACGGTCACCAGGTTGGACAGAGGAATTAGTTCTCCGCTGGAGGCACTGCGCACATAGATGTCAGTCAGATCGGTCAGAGTACGTTGTGCCTCCCTCTCGCCCTCCACAATCACATCATATTCACGCCCACCCATAATGAAGGTTGTTACTTTGCGCGAGCCCATCAGGCTCTCCAAGGTACGACTGATTTCCAATACAGTAACCCCAAGATCCCCCGCGCGGCTGCGATCGATGGACAAACGTAACTGTGGCTTGGTAGGGCGTAGATCGGAGTCCATACCTACCAGCCCAGGGTTTTCGCTGGCCGCTTGCAGTAATTGGTCCTGCCAGACCGCCAGGTCTTCGTATGTGTTGCCACCCACAAAAAACTCTACTGGATCAGAGTTGCCACCGCCCAACCCTCTGGCTCCCCGGATAGAAACCCTTGCACCGGCAATGTCAGCCAGGCGGCTTCGGGCATCTTGTAAAACATCAGCAGTGGAACGTCGTCGCCGCTCCCACTCGGGCAGTACCAAAATAGCAAAACCCGCATTATAGGCCTCACCCGCACCAAAAGACGGGGCCCGTAACAGCAACCTCTTGATATGACCCGCCTCTACCAGAGGCATGAGGCGCTCCTCTACCTGCATAACCAGACGCACGGTATAGTCGAACGATGAACCTTCCGGTGCACGCAACTGGAGAAAAGCGACACCTCTGTCCTCCGCCGGGACATATTCCTGAGGCACCATTTTCATCAACCAAACGCTACCGGCAATGCTACTCACAACCACCAGTACGGAAATGAGGGGCCAACGCAACAAGGGACGCAATACGTTCTGGTATATCACTTCTGAACGCGCCGACATCGACTCCACAGTGTCCGTCAAGCGATTGTGCAGCTTCGCCTCACTGAGTAACTTGCTCGCTATCATGGGCCCCAGAGTGAGCGCTACAATACTGGAAAACACGACTGCCATAGCCATGGTCACTGCGAACTCGCCAAACAACCGCCCCACATCACCGGGCATAAAAGTAATAGGAATAAACACAGCCACCAATACCACCGTGGTGGCCACTACCGCAAAGCCTACCTGGCGAGCGCCTCGATACGCTGCTACCAGTGGAGTCTCGCCGGCGGCCAGACGGCGGTGAATGTTTTCCAGCACTACAATACTGTCGTCCACCACCAGACCTATGGACACCACCAACGCCAACAACGTAAGCAGGTTAATACTGTAACCGAAAAAATACAGTGCAGATAAAGCACTGATCAGTGAAATGGGAACCGTCAGAGCCGGAATCAAGACACTACGCGGGTCACCCAGAAACATGAATATCACCAGCACCACAAGACAGGCAGCAATACCCAGTGTTTTGTAGACCTCCTCGACCGCCGCTTCAACGAACTGGGAGTTATCGAAACTCTTCACCAGCCTCATTCCCTGCGGCAGGGAGTTATTGAGTCGATCCACCAACGCAATTACCTGACGGCTTACATCAAGCGCATTGGCAGTGCTCTGCTTAACCACACCTATCCCCACCATGGATTCGGTGTTTCCGCGAAACAGGCTACGGTGTTCCGCACTCGCCAACTCTACCCTGGCAACATCACCAAGGCGCACCAGATAGCCATCATCTCCACGCTTGATAACCAGCTGTCGAAAATCATCAGCACCGGTATAGGTGCGCTCTATACGAACAACAAAGTCGCGCTCAGTCGACTTAACCGTTCCGGCGGGCAACTCAACATTCTGTTCGCGCAGAGCGCTCTCAACGTCGCTTACGGTTAGGGACCGACCAACCAGTGCGTTGCGGTCTAACCAGATTCGCATGGAATAAACCTGCTGGCCGGAGATATGAATACGCGCTACGCCGTCGAGTACGGCGAAACGATCCTCCAGATGACGGCGCACATAGTCAGTCAGTTCCAATGCGTCTAGCCCGGGAGCTACAAGGTGTACCCAGAACAAGACTTTTTCATCATTCTCCGCTTTCTGAACTTCAGGTGGATCTGCTTCGTCAGGAAAGCTTGCTGACACCCGCGCCACTCTGTCACGCACGTCGTTGGCGGCAGAATCAATATCACGGCTTATCTCAAATTCCAGATTGATTCTGGAGCGGCCATCCTGGCTTCGCGAACTCATGGACTTAATGCCTTCAAGGCCTGACAGTCTATCTTCGAGAACTTCAGTAATTTTATTTTCAACTACGGCGGCAGATGCGCCCGGGTAGGCGGTTTGCACACTGATTTTCGGTGCATCGATATCGGGATACTCCCGCAGCGGCAATCTTTCGAACGCGAGCAGACCAAACGCCAGAAAAAGCATATTGATAACCAATGCCAGTACCGGACGCTTTACCGAGAGATCAGAGATCAACATGACTCAGGGCTCCACAACTCGAACTGCAGCTTCTGTACCGCGTAAGTTACCCACGCCATCACGTACGATGTGCGCACCGGCACTGACACCGGAAATAACTTCCACCCAACCCGGCTTGCGTGCCCCAATGACTATGTCGATGCGTCGCGCCAGGTCGCCCTCAACTATCCAAACGAAATGTCGAGCAGATTGGGATATCAAACTCTCTTCTGGCAACAGCAACACCTGTCTTTCCTGGGTAAGTAAAGTCACCTCGATCAACATACCGGGTTTCAATAGTCCATCGGGGTTATCCAGTGTTGCCCGGATAGTAATGGAGCGGGTGAGAGGATCGACCCGGCCGTCAATGGCAGCGATGTTACCGGGAAATTCCTTATCAAACGCAGGCGTACGCGCCTTGATTTTTTGTCCCACCTGCACAGCACCCAGGATCGTAGCAGGCACCGAAAAGTCCAGACGCAGGCGCCGCACGTCATCCAGCGTGGTAATGGTTTGACCAGGAGAAACCAGTGCGCCAGGGCTAACAGTGCGCAAGCCCAGTACTCCAGCAAAGGGGGCATTAATGGTACGGTCAGCGATACCGGCTTGCAGCGCATCCAACTTATGCCTGGAGATAGCTGCACGGGTGCGCATGGCGTCCAGATCCGTTTGTGCTACCTGATTACGCTTGGCCAGATCACGCAGACGCTTCACTTCCCGATCGGCCTCTTTGCGTATTTCCTCCTGTTCACGCAGGGCAGCCTGCTCTTCGTTCTGACGTAGAGTGATCAATGGCGTACCTTCGTCTACCGTATCACCGTCTTCAAAATGTACAGTCTCAACACGCTCGGAAACGCTGGCGGTTATAACCACCGACTCCCAGGCTCGCAAGCTGCCCAAAGCCGAAATTTCATCAATGAACGCCCCACTGGAGACTTCCCACAAGGTGATGGGCGTTGCAGAGTTCTGCTCGGGAAGCTCAGCTTGCTTCGGTTGCGCCCGCAAGATGAAATATCCCACCGCTACAACAGCGATGAGCAGGGCCACAAGAACTGTCTGTTTCATACGTAATATCCACTGTTACGGCATATGTCATATTTAAGAGATAATTTTACATGGAAAGCCGACAGATTAGCTGCGCCGGAAAATTATTCTTACAATGACCCCGCGCTGACATTTCCGCCTGTGTAAGTACAAACGAAGAACTAGTGAGTATCATACTCGAGTAAATCAGCCCTGTTTTTCTGCTATTATCGAATATTATGCAGAGGCGGATACCCGCAGAACGCACGCGAGAGCAATTCGAATATACCGAAGCAAGGAAACCACTATGCCACGGATTGTCAAAAACATTCCCATCATGGACTTGATGTCCTATCTAATCGAATCTGTGGACAGCCCGATTCATGTGGGAATGCTACAAGTCTATAAACCTGCCAAGGGCTCAAGCGCCAAGACTGTACAACGTATACTCAATGGATACCGTTCTGCCGAAGTTGGCCCGCCCTTTAATTACTATCCGGTTTTCCCTCGCTTTGGCATGCCAAAGTGGGCAGAAGCCGAGGCCTTTGAAGCCGATTATCACATTCGCCATACGGCGGTGCCCAGCCCCGGTACCGACAGCCAGCTCATCGAAGTGGTAATGGATTTGCATGCCGGTATGATGGACCGCAGCAGGCCAGGCTGGATAGCTTATGTTATCGAGGGTCTGGAGGATAATTGCTTTGCCATCTACTGGAAGGTTCACCATGCATACATCGACGGGGCTTCTGCGGTCATGCGCATGGAAGCAGCCATGTCGAAAACACCCGACGATTTAGCGGTAACACCGATATGGGGGCCCCTGTTTGAAACGCCACCTAGTTCCCCGGAGCTAAGCCTGTCTGATCTTCTGCGCAAAACAGGAAAAGGTATGGGCGCACAGGCAAAGGCTATGGCTGATATCAGCAGGGCTCTGGCACGGTCGATAAAACAGGCTCGCGGCCTATCAGAAAGACAGGCGCCGGTACCGTTCTCTGCCCCCCAGTCTCTCTACAACAAACCGGTTTTTGCCACGCGCAAGCTCGGCGTGGGCAGTATGCCGTTGGACCAGTTCAGAGCTATTGCCAAACACGAGGGCGTTTCCATCAACGAGGTAGCGCTCACCCTGGTTGGAGCAGCACTGGAGCGCTACAGTCAAAAACACAACGAGGAACATGACAAGCCATTGTTGGCCGCCTGTCCCATGGCAGTGCGCAGTGAGGGCGATACCAGCGCGTCGACTCAAATTGCCTCTATTGCAGTAAAGTTGGGAGACCCCGGCACCAATATCCACCAGCGCTTGCGACAGGTTCACGAATCGTCCAAAGACGCAAAAGAAGACGCAAAAGACATGTCGAAAGAGGCGCTGATGAATTATCTGGTCCTGCTGGGCGGTGCCGCTACTCTTTTTTCCAAGTCGCCTCTGGGCGATTACATCCCTCCCCTGACCAGCGTGAATGTCTCCAATGTAGCTGGCCCAAATTGTCGCTACTATCACAGCGGCGCAGAAATGGTTCGTAGCTACCCCTTGTCGACGCTTGCAGGAGGCACAGCAATTAACATCACCTTTACTTCCTTCAATGGCAGAATGGATTTTGCTGCAATTACCGACGCCAAGGCCATACCGGGCGCACAAGACATCGCTGATTTCATGATGGACGCAATGAAAGAACTAAAGACGGCCACTGTTGGCAGCAAAAAATCTACCGCGAAGAAAAAGGCCCCGGCCAGAAGAAAACGACGAACAGCCAAAACAAAGCCCTAACGTGATCTAAATAAATGGAGTGGAGATAAAATGCAACTGGAATCAAAAGTAGTAGTCATCACCGGAGCAGCACGTGGACTCGGTCGCGCTTACGCCGTAGCAATGGCAGCACAGGGCGCTTCGATTTTCGCCTGCGACATCGGTGACTGTAGCGAAACAGTGGCTGAGGTCCGTGCGGCAGGCGGGAGAATTGAGTCAGCAATAACCGATGTTTCCGACATGGATAGCTGCCGGGCAATGGCAGATGCCGCTGTTGGCGCATTCGGAAAAATCGATGTACTGGTCAATAACGCCGCCCTGTATGCCACCCTCAAAGGCGCTCGTTTTGAGGACTTGGACGAAGACCAGTGGGACGCTGTAATGAACGTCAATGTCAAAGGCGTGTGGCAGTGTTGCAAAGCAGTGGTAAATCCAATGCGTGAGGCAGGCGGTGGCTCGATTATCAACATCGCATCACTCGCTGCCGTGTACGGACTCCCCTACGGTTGCGACTACGTGGCGTCCAAGGCTGCGGTCATTGGTATGACACGATCTATGTCACGCGAATTGGGCAAAGACAATATCAGGGTCAATGCGGTGGCACCGTCCGCTGTCATGACCGAGGGGACTAAGGAATTTTTTGGCGAAAAATTCGAAAAGGCCAAATCGGTTATCGCTTCAGGACAGGTTATCCCACGCAACCTGGAAACGGCTGACCTGACCGGCACGCTGGTGTACCTCGCTTCCGACTCAAGTAGCTTTGTTACCGGGCAGACTCATATGGTAGATGGCGGCTCTTGGTTTCTGTAGCGCAACACGATTCAATTCAATCCCAACCACTCAGACAGGCCTCAGTCTGTCTTGAATTGCTGCGGATAGAAGTTCATAAGGGACTGCAACACCTCCATTGTCTGTGCAAGCTAAATGGAGTGTTTACTCCAGCATTGTTGGACGCTCATCAAAAGGTCAGCTACGAACTGGCCTTTTGCATCGCGGAGCTCGATGCCTCAGCAGCCCTACTAAACTACGCTGACAAGGTTTCCACTGACGATATCGTATGTGAACAGCTGTCACTCGCATTTTGTGCGGACAGTTTACGCACGGTTTGGCAGCGCTTATTCACGCACTCCACAGAAGCCGGGCTTTCCAATAGTCGACTACTGCAATTGATGGGCAGCGAACCACTGGCAGGTTTTCTGGCAGAGCACGGCGATGTAGCCGGATTTGCCGCGTTGGGAGCGACATTGTTTGAGCGCGACAGCCTTCGCCTACCCAGTGGGTTGGACGAAGAAAAAGATATGATTCAGGAAAGCTTCGCACGTTTCGCGGAGCAGGTAGTAATGCCCCTGGCCGAAAGTATTCATCGCTTTGACACAGATATCCCAGACGAAATAATAGAGGGCGCAGCCGCGATGGGCTGCTTTGGTACCTGTATTCCAGAACGATATGGCGGCCTGATGCCGGACGACCGCCATGACAGCATCGGCATGCTGGTGGTGACCGAAGAACTGTCCCGCGGCTCGCTGGGCGCAGCGGGCAGCCTGATAACTCGTCCAGAAATCGCAGCACGGGCGTTACTAGCTGGCGGCACTGAAGAACAAAAAGCATTGTGGCTACCCCGTATGGCTGCAGGTGAAAAACTCGCCGCTATCGCCATTACCGAACCCGACTACGGTTCCAACGTGGCCGGGCTATCACTGAAGGCTAGTCGGGTGAACGGCGGGTGGGCGCTAAATGGTGCAAAGACATGGTGTACCTTTGCCGGGCGAGCCGATGTGATGATCGTGATCGCCCGCACTGACCCTGATCACAGCAAAGGGCATAGGGGCTTAAGCATGTTTCTGGTAGAAAAGCCGCCATTCCCCGGCCACGAGTTCAGCCATGAAAGTCCAAGTGGGGGACGAATAAGCGGCAAAGCCATTCCAACCATAGGCTACCGGGGCATGCACTCTTTTGATCTGGCATTTGAGGATTACTTCGTCCCAGACACAGGTTTGGTCGGGGGCGAAGCGGGTCTTGGTCACGGCTTTTATCTATCCATGGCCGGTCTATCTGGCGGGCGTATACAAACATCGGCGCGTGCCTGTGGTGTCATGAAAGCAGCGCTGGAACGCGCCGTATCCTATGCGGGAGAGCGTAAAGTATTCAATGCGCCTATAGGTGATTATCAACTCACACAAGTCAAACTGGCGCGCATGTGGGCAGCGCTCATCGCTTCGCGGCAGTTCAGCTACGCTGTGGCACGATTGTTGGACGACGGCGGAGGCAAGATGGAAGCGAGCCTGGTCAAATTGTTTAGTTGTCGTGCGGCTGAGTGGGTAACCCGCGAAGCTCTGCAAATTCACGGTGGCATGGGGTATGCGGAAGAATCCGACGTGAGCCGCTATTTTGTAGATGCGCGTGTGCTATCAATTTTCGAGGGCGCCGAGGAAACCTTGGCTCTCAAGGTCATCGCTAGAGAGCTGATCGCCAAAGCCGGAGAAAATAACTGATGCAAGACGTTTTGTCAGGTTTACGTGTTATTGAAGGCAGTGCCTTTGTTGCAGCACCCTCTGGAGGTATGACTCTCGCTCAGCTGGGTGCAGATGTAATTCGGTTCGACCCCATTGGCGGCGGTATTGATTACCGCCGTTGGCCGGTAACCGAGAACAACGAAAGCATTTACTGGCACAGTCTCAACAAAGGCAAACGTTCAATCGCAGTGGATTTTAAAACTCCCCAGGGGCGCGAATTGTTAACCCGTCTAATTACCGCTCCCGGTGAAGATAGCGGTCTGTTCCTAACCAATTTTCCCGCCCGTAGCTGGCTTGCAGATGAAGCGCTTCGCGCACACCGGGAGGATCTGATCTACTTAAACCTCACTGGGGATCGTCACGGCGGCAGTGCGCTGGACTATACCGTCAACAGCAAAGTAGGCTTCCCCTATTTAACCGGGAAATCGAGCAATGGAGAGCCGATAAATGCGCCATTACCTGCATGGGATGTGATTGCTGGACAACATATCGCACTGGGACTGCTGGCTGCAGAACGTCACAGGTTGCGCACGGGCAAAGGTCAATTCGTAAAACTGGCACTGGCCGATGTAGCACTGGCCACTATGGGGCATCTGGGCTATATCGGTGAGGCGATGATTAACGACACTGAGCGAGGCCCAATCGGGAATCATATCTACGGTACCTTTGGCCGTGATTTTGAGACTCGCGACGGCAAGCGTTTGATAATCGTTGGTGTAAGCGCTAATCAGTGGCAATCAATTGTTCAAGTAACCGGACAGCAACAAACTATTGTCAATCTTGGGAAGGCCATGGGGCTGGATTTTGATCGCGAAGGTGACCGCTACGCTGGCCGTGAAGCTATCTGCCAGCTGATGGAGCCCTGGTTCGCCGAGCGCGACTTTGACCCACTAATACAGCAGCTTGAATCCGCCGGGGTTTGCTGGGGAAAGTATCAAACTGTGTCGGAGCTGGTGCATTCTGACATAGACTGCTCCACCGATAACCCTTTGTTTGAAAAGATACAACAACCCGGCATCGGTGAGTATCTGATGCCACACAACCCCTTGGGTTTTTCCGCCGCCGATAGACAGCCTGTGCGCCCTGCCCCCCGACTGGGACAACACACCGATGAAATTTTGGCGGATATTTTAGGGCTTGATAGCGGCGAAATCGGGCGCTATCACGATGCTGGTGTTATCGCAGGAGCGGATTGAAGTTGGCGCGGACAAAGCCTCTCTTTTTACCACCAAACGCGATAATATTGACCATTAACATCTAACACCCAAATGTTTAGCGACTCCCTTGAAAACACAAGAGTAAACACATTATGTCAGTGAAAATTGGTACACCTCTAAGCCCACGTGCAAAGAAAGTCATGCTGTGTGGCGCCGGGGAACTGGGCAAGGAAGTCGCTATAGAACTTCAACGTCTAGGTGTCGAAGTCATCGCCGTTGACCGATACGAAAATGCGCCAGCCATGCAGGTCGCGCACCGCTCGCATGTGATTAGCATGTTGGATGGAGCCGCATTGCGCAGCGTCATTGAGCTAGAGGCGCCCGACCTGATCGTCCCCGAAATCGAAGCGATAGCGACTGACACGCTGGCCGAACTGGAAAATGAAGGCTTCACCGTCATCCCAACCGCCAGAGCCACACAGTTAACAATGAATAGAGAAGGCATACGTCGCCTTGCAGCCGAGGAGCTAGGCCTTAAGACCAGCGCCTTTGAGTTTGCCCAAACTAAACAAGAGTACTTAAACGCGATAGAAAATATTGGCTTACCCTGTGTTATCAAACCGATTATGAGTTCATCCGGAAAAGGTCAATCCCTGTTACGAGACCAGAGTGAAGTTGATGCCGCCTGGGATTACGCTCAGGAGGGCGGCCGTGCCGGCAAAGGTAAGGTGATCATTGAAGGTTTTGTCGATTTTGATTTCGAGATCACTCTGCTAACAGTTCGGCACCGGGACGGCACTTCGTTTTGCGCCCCCATAGGCCATCGACAGGAAGGTGGCGATTACCAGGAATCGTGGCAACCCCAAGCCATGAGCAGCAGTGCATTGC